>JBFGFY010000211.1:0-6044 GCA_041579355.1 Longimicrobiales bacterium
CGGTGAACGGCGTGGTCGGTGGCGCTTCGTCACAAGCGGTGGCCAGGGTGAACAACAGGAGCCAGATGGGCGCGCGGCGCCGACGGTCGCAGGCGCGCGCAGAGAGGGGGGTCCGCATGGTCAGCCTCCCGAGGACGGCGTCAGAGGGATCGAGCTCATTTCACCGGCTAGCGGATCGTGAGCGTGGAGCTAGCGCTCCGCGTGAACGAGGGGCCGAGTGGGCCCCGGGGCCCGGCGAAGACCTGGGCCGTGCCCGGCATGAGACCTCTCACCCAGCCGTCCGAGTCCACCGTCGCCCGAGCCGGGTCGGAGGATTGCCACTCGATCTCGACCCGGATTCCCTCCGTGCCAAGGGCCGCATCGCTGACGAGCGCCCCCTGCTCATTCACTACGGCGGCGTGCAGGCGCACGGTGTCTCCCACGGAGACCGAGGACGTGCGGGGGTATACGGCAAGCAGCGCCGGTGCGACGGTGAGCGTCACACGGGTGGAGACTCCCTCCGCCTCAGCGATGAGCTCGACTTCTCCCTCGGAGATCGCGAGGACCGCGTACGATCCCCACCAGTCGGACTCGACCCAACGCACCCGGGCGATCTTATCGTCGGCGGACCGTATGGTGACCCGGCGCCCGGAATGGTGGCCCTCCGCATCGAGCGCGTCGGCATCCAGGTAGTGGCTCCAGCCTACGTGCGTGTACGTCGGAGGCTGGAACCGTATCGCGGTGACCGGACGGCTTCGGACGCGCACCGGGACTCTCGCGGTAACCCCACCCGAGCGGGCACTGATGGTCGCGGCGCCCTCCAGGTTGGCCGTCACGAGGCCGTATGCGCTCACAGACGCGACGTTGTCGTTGTCGCTCCAGAGGTCCACCGCGCGACCGGGGATCGGGTTCCCACCCGCGTCGAGGACCCGGACGCCGAGGGCTAGGGATTCGAAGACGAAAAGGGTCACCTCGGACGGCTCGACGACCACCTCTCCGACCTCCGGGAACGCCACGAGGGTGCCGCTTTCCCCGCACGCCGCCGCCACACACGCGGTGGCGAGGGCACCGAGGAGGGCCCGTGAGGTGGGCCCGAGACGCCGGGTCACGTTGGGGATCCGTAGCATCGCGCTCCTCCCATCTCTTACATTGATCCACCCTATTCGGCCGGGGGCGCCGGAAGTCCACGGGGTCCGCAAAAAAGGACCGTCCACCGGACGCGTGCCCCGACCACTGGCAGACGCGTAATGAGCTCGGGCGGAATGCCAACGGGCGCCGAGGACCCGGCCCTGGAGGGGAGCCGGGAGGTCACCGAGGCGTTGATCGCGCTGCGGAATCGAGCCCCGGGCGCGATGGACCGCCTCATGCCCCTGGTCTACGAGGAGCTCCGGCGCGTCGCGCATCGTCACCTCGGGGCCGAGCCGCAGGGGCACACGCTCAACACGACGGCTCTCGTGCACGAGGCCTACCTGAAGCTCGTGGACCAGAGCCGGACCCAGTGGCGTGACCGGGCGCACTTCTTCGCTATCGCCTCACGCGCAATGCGGCGGATCCTCATCGACTACGCCCGGCGGCACCGGGCCCTGCGCCGCGGCGGGGAAGGCGGGCGTCCCCCGCAGCCGGTCTCACTCGAGGACGTGGAGCTCCCGGTCACGCAGCGGGCGGACGCGCTCGTCGCCCTCGATGAATCGCTCGACCGGCTCGCTCAGCTCGACGAACGGATGGCTCGCGTGGTCGAGTGCCGCTTCTTCGCGGGCCTGACCGAGGCGGAGACCGCCGAGGCGCTCGGTGTCTCGCAGCGGACCGTCGCGCGGGAATGGGCCGTGGCACGCGGGTGGCTCTACAACGAGCTACGGCATGACGCCGGCTGACGCGCGTTGGGAGGCCATCAAGACGGCCGTGGCAGGAGCGCTGGAGCTGCCTCCGGAGGATCGCGCGGCCTTCCTCACGGAGGCGGTGGTTGACCCGGATGCGCTCGGCGAGGCGAGCCGGCTGCTCGCCGCGTGCGATGCGGCCAGCGGAGACGCGCTCCTCGCGATGTCCGCGGCGGAACTTGCGGCCCCCATCCTGGCCGAGGTAACCGACCTCGAGGCACAGCTTCCCGCTGAACTCAGGGCGGCACTCTCCGGCCGGTACACGATCGATCGAGAGGTGGGGCGGGGTGGCATGGCCACGGTGTATCTGGCGCGCGACGAGCGACACGGCCGGCTCGTGGCCCTCAAGCTACTGAGTCCCGATCTCAACCTCGGGAGCGGCGCGACGAGCGCGGCGGCGCGCTTTCAGAGAGAGATCGAGTTCGCGGCCCGGCTCTCCCATCCCCACATCCTCCCCCTCTACGACTCGGGAGCGGTTGGGGAGCTGCTCTACTACATCACTCCCTACGTCGATGGGGAGACGCTACGGGAACGGCTGAGGCGCGAGGGCCGATTGCCGACGCGAGAGTCGCTGCGGGTCTTGCGGGACGTGGCGCGAGCGTTGGCATTTGCTCATCGCGAGGGCGTCCTGCACCGCGACATCAAGCCGGCGAATATCCTCCTGAACAGGGACGGTGACGCGCTGCTGGGCGACTTCGGAGTTGCAAAGGGGTTGGCGGCCGCCCAGGGCTCTTTCCCTCGGACCGACGCCGAGCTGACCGATGCCGCGCTGGTTCTGGGCACTCCTGCCTACATGGCCCCAGAGCAGGTGACCGGTGACCCGAGCATCGATCACCGAGCCGACCTGTACGCCCTCGGTGCGGTGGCCTACGAGCTTCTTACGGGCGCGGCTCCTTTTGCCGGAAGGCCAGGATACGCGCAGCTCGCTGCGCACCTCTCCGAAGTCCCCGAGCCGCTGACGGCGCAGTCCCGGGACGTGCCCAGGTCGCTCGCCGATTTGGTGAACAGACTCCTGGAGAAGCGTCCCGATGACCGCCCGGCGGACGCCACCGAGGTGCTCGCAGTCCTCGAGGCGGCGCTGGAGGCGCCGGCACGGTCGGCTCGCTGGCAACGCGGCGCTCGCCTGCGACGCGTCCGACGTGGGCTCCTCGGGATGCCCGCCATCGCAGTAGTCCTCTCCCTTTCCTCGGCCTCGTCCGTCGAGGAGGATCCAGGCTTGGACACGGCCATGGTCGAGGGCTCGGAACGTGGGACGGCAGACCCAGAAGCCTACGATCTCTATCTGCGGGGCCGTCGGCTCGTCGACACGAGGCAGCGCGACGGACTCCTGCGTGCGCTCGCCCACTTCGAGCAGGCCGTCGATCGCGATTCAATGTATGCCCAGGCGTGGGCAGGAATCGCCGACGCTTGGACGTTCTTGGGCATCTTCGGACACGTGTCGCCGCGCGAGGCCATCCCTTCTGCGCGTGCGGCGGGGGAGCGGGCCGTCGCGATCGACAGCCTGCTCGTCGAAGGACATGCGACGTTGGCCCATTTGCTCTTCGTGTTCGAGTGGAGGTGGGCAGAAGCCGAGCGCGCCCTTGAGCATGCGATCGCCCTGAACCCGGAGTATCCGCTGCTGCGGATGTACTACGCATCCTTCCTGCACTCGGTTGGACGAGCGGAAGAAGCCTTGGCTCAGCTGGCCGTGGCGACCGAGATCGACCCCCTCACGCCGACCGGCGTCCTGAGCGGCCGAATCTACGTGGATGTTGGGCGACCCGAGCCGGCGGTCCGAGTTCTAGAGCGAGAGATCGAGCTCGACCCGAGGCGCGATCTGGCTCACCAGCTGCTCGCTCATGCCTACCTACAGCTCGACCGACCGGCGGAGGCGATCGCATCGATGCAGCGGGCGGCCGCGCTGAGTGGCGCGCGGGATCGGGCACAGCTCGCGTACGTCTACGCGCGCGTAGGGGCCTCGCAGGAGGCCCGCCAAGTGCTCGAGTCGCTGCTGCGCACCGGGGAGCCCCTCGAGAGGCTCGGCTTCCACCTGGCCATGGCATACAGCGCCCTCGGGGAGCGGGACGAAGCTTTCCGGTGGCTGGAAGCCGGGTACGAGGAGCACGCGGCCTCTATGAACCTCCTCGCGGTCTCAGCCGGCTTCGAGTCGCTGCGGTCCGATCCGCGCTTCGCCGACCTCCTCCGAAGGATGGGGCTCCTGTAGCCCGGTCGGTCCAGTGATCGGTCGCCCTTTCGCCGTCGCGCTCTTGGCTGGACTCCTGACGTTGTGGGCCGCCGAGTCCCTCTTTGCGCAAAGTCGCGTCGTCCGCGGAAGGGTCGTGCGCGCCGACGGCCCCGTCGGAATTCACGACGCCGCGGTGGTGGTGCTGCCGTCCGGGATGACGACCCAGACCGACGTGAGCGGACACTTCACCTTCAGCGGGTTGGCCCCGGGGCCGGTCGAGATCGTGGCGCGGCATCCTCGGTTCGTGCCGGGGAGCGTCTCGCTTCGGCCCGGCTCCAGCGCCTCCGATCTTGTCGAGATCCGACTCGAATCGGTAGCCGCTGTCCTCGATCCCGTCGTGATCTCGGCGACCAGGGACCCCACGACGCTGGGAGACGTCGCGGGCGCGGTGTCGGTCATCGATTCGGCCGCTGTGCATCGAGACCGCACCCTCGGACTTCATGAGCCGCTCCGTTTGGTGCCCGGCGTGCAGGTTGCGTCACGGTATGGCACGGACGACGTGAACATCGGCATTCGGGGATCGGCCGCCCGAGGCCGGCAAGCGGTGCGAGGCGTGGCGGTGCTCCTCGACGGTGTGCCTCTCACGGAACCGGATGGGCTCACCCGGCCGGACCTGATCGAGCTCGGTGTCGCCCGTCAGGTCGAGATCATCCGCGGACCGGCGTCGGCGATCCACGCCGGCTCGCCCGGTGGAGTCGTGAACCTCGTCACTCTTTCCGGGCGTGAGAGCCGTGGCGCGACCGCGGGCGTGCAGGTGGGTAGCTTCGGCCTCCGCAAGTACGAAGGGCGGGCAGGAGCGTTGATCGCCGAGGGACGGGGCAGCGGCCTCCTCAACCTCTCGCTGACCTCGACGGATGGGCACCGTGCCCACTCGGACGCGGAGACCACACGGGGGCATGCCGCCGTGGATTACATGATTGGCGAAGGCACCCGGGTCATGGTGCAGGCTTCGGGATCGAGGCTTGATTCGAGCCTACCCGGTTCCCTCGACCAGCCGCAGCTGGAAGCCGACCCAAGCGGGGCAGCGCCCTCGGCGTTGGCGTTCGGGTTCGGGCGAGTCGACCGCCGCTATCGCGTGGGAAGTCGATTGGCGCACGCGGTCGGTGGGTCCGTGCTCGAGAGCTACGTGTTCTATGGCGGACGCACCCTCGAATTCCCGATTCCCTCGGAGATCGTCGACCTCGACCTCCGCCGCGTGCAGGGCGGCGCCCGCGCCCGCGTGGGAGGCTTGGCGCAACTCCCGATCGATCTCACGATCGGCCTGGACTTCGACCGTGTTTTCGGGACGGACCAGAGGTGGGAGAACAACGGGGGCCTGCCTGGGCCGATCCACGATGACGGGACCGTGTCCATGGCAGGGCTCGGCGCCTACGGTCAGGCCGAGTGGCGGGTATCCAGTCGGCTGCGCACGACCGTCGGTGTCCGCCACGACGGGGTCACGTACCGCTTCCAGAGCCACACCGCCGGAAGCGTCCCGCGGCAGCGCGTCCGCTACGCGCAGGCCTCTCCGCGGTTCGCGGCCGTTTGGCGCCCGGACGGCACCACATCGGTGTACGGCTCGATCGGGAGGGGCGTAGAGGTTCCCGTGATCGGTGAGCTTTCTTCGAGCCCGGGCGACCCGCTGCGCTCGGTGCGCCAGAAGTCGCTCTGGAACTACGAGCTGGGCGTGCGGCGCATCGTAGACGACCGAGTCCTGGTCGAGGGCGCCGTCTTCCTCGCCAGCGTACGCGGCGAGTTCGTCCCGACGAGCGTGGACGGAGTCGTCCTGCCGGAAAACGCGAGTCGCGCGCGCAACGTCGGGCTCGAGCTCGCGGCGCGCGCGCTCACAACTCGGTGGCTGGAGCTCGGTGCCGGTTATACGCTCCTCGACCTACGGCTCTTGGACTTCACGAGCTCGAGGCCCGACCCCCAGGGCACGCTTCGGGACGTCGACTTCGCCGGCAAGCAACTCCCAGGAGTGCCCAGGC
>JBFGFY010000212.1:0-6029 GCA_041579355.1 Longimicrobiales bacterium
CCATCCGGCCACGTTGAGGCGAGCGTAGTGGCTCTGACCCGACGCGAAGACCACGGCGTCCGACCGGACACCGCGCTCCATGGCACCTGGCAACGCCTTCTCGAGACCGAGCTTCACGCCGTACAGCGTCGTGCCCGTGCCTCCGAACGTGAACACCCCGGACGAGCGGTCGGCGTCGTAGCCGATGAGGCGCGCCACCATGGCCGCGACGCGCTCCTCCGCGACGGCGATCCCGTGGCTGGTGTCGTCGGAGACCAGGTTCGGGTTGTAGATCTTCGGCAGGAGCGCACCGATCACGCTCGCGATTGACGACGGCGGGACGACGTTCACCTGCGTACGCGGATGCGAGAAGATCGGCAGCCCCTCGAACTGCGCGACGAGCTCGCGGGTGACGTCCTCCACGGTCGAGTGCCGCGGACCGAGCTCGTGCCGGCGGGCCGTGACGTAGTCCAGCACGGTCGGGTCGCCGAGCAGAGGCAGCTCGGACTTCATGGCGTCGACCCTCTCGAGCGCCTGCATGATCGCGAACACGAAGTAGGCGTCGTGGACCCGGTCGGAGACCGGCTGCGGGAAGCCCTGACGCAACTCGTCCAGGATCACGCGGTAGGGCGTTGTCATCATGATGCTTGGCCGCTCGGCGGCCGGAGTACGCTCTTCGTCGACTACCTTGAGTGTCGCGCCGGACCCACCGCGCCGTATGCCGGGAGATCTCCGTTCCGGGGGTCCAGATAATTCCCCGTGGAGGCACCGAGGGCCCGGCCCGCCGCTCTGGAGTGCGTTCCCCTTCCTGCCATCGACCTCAACCCAACGGCTCCCGAGCGTGTCCCGAATAACGTGCCGTCCGAGGCGATCCGGGGAGTCTGACATGCGTGACAAGTGGTGCGTGACCGCGGCGGCCTTCCGATCCGTCTTGGTGCTCTCGGTCCTCGCCCTTTCCGCGCCCACCCCCGCCGCCGCGCAGCAGGGCCTCTCCTCCGACGCGAGCCTCAACCCACCGCCCCCGGCCGCCCCGGCGTCGGTGGCGCGCACGCCCCTTGGGCGCGCGACGATCCGGGCGATCCGGCTCACCGAGCCCCTGAGCCTGGACGGTGTCCTGGACGAAGCCGTCTACCGCGACAACCTCCCGATCGACGGCTTCCTCCAGACGATCCCCAACGAGGGGCGACCGGTGTCGGAGCGGACCGAGGCGTGGGTCATGTACGACGACGAGAACATCTACCTGACATGCCGCTGCTGGGAGTCCGCGCCCCCCGACCAATGGATCGCGAACGAGATGCGGCGGGACACGGACGGTCTGCGCGAGAACGACTTCTTCGGTGCGCTCTTCGACACGTTCCACGACGGCAGGAACGGCTTCAACTTCTACGCGAACTGGCTCGGGGCCCGGAACGACCAGTGGGTCACGGACGAGGGGGCCCCGAATCAGGACTGGAATCCCGTCTGGTCCGTGCGCGGAGCACGCTTCGAGGGCGGATGGGCGGTCGAGATGGCGATCCCCTTCAAGTCGATCCGCTACGTATCCGGTGTGGATCAGACCTGGGGTATCCAGCTGCGGCGCGCGATCCGGCGGAAGAACGAGTACGCGCACATTGCCTTCGTGCCCGCGTCCACCGGCGGCCGACAGAGCATCAACCGGGTCTCGGCCGCCGCCGACCTCACCGGGCTCGACCTCCCTCCCGCCGGGAAGAACATCGAGATCAAGCCGTACGCGACGTCGAGCCTCACCAGCGACCTCACGCGCACGCCGCCCCTCTCGAACGACCTCGACGGTGACCTCGGCGTGGACCTCAAGCTCGGGATCTCGGCCAACATCACCGCCGACCTGACCTACAACACGGACTTCGCGCAGGTCGAGGTGGACGAGCGGCAGGTGAACCTGACCCGCTTCACGCTCTCGTTCCCCGAGAAGCGCGACTTCTTCCTCGAGGGTCAGGGGACCTTCGACTTCGGTCGGGGCTCCTTCGGGGGCGGCGGACGCGGAGGCGGGAGGCGCGGCGGTGGCGGCGCCCGGGGGGGCGGAGGGGCGGCACCCACCGTCTTCTACTCCCGCCGCATCGGCATCCACGAAGGCGCCGCGGTCCCGATCCTCGGCGGCAGCCGGATCACCGGAAAGAGCGGCCGCTTCGGGTTCGGGCTGATGAACGTGCACACGGACGGCCTCAGCGGCATCGCCCCCGCGACGAACTTCAGCGTCGTGCGCATCAAACGCGACGTGCTCCGCCGCAGCACGGTCGGCATGCTCTTCACGAACCGCTCGAGGTCGCTGGCGGCGGACGGCACGAACCAGGTGTACGGCGCCGACGCGAGCTTCGCGTTCGGCGAGGCCGTCAGCTTCGGGGGCTTCTACACGCAGTCGCGGACACCGACGCTGAACACGCACAACGAGAGCTACGTGGGCCGGGCGAGCTACGCCGGCGACACGTACGGCCTGAGCGGCGAGTACCTGGTGATCGGGGACAACTTCAACCCCGAGATCGGCCTGGTGCGTCGGGACAACCTCCGCCGTTACTCCACGTCCACCCGCTACAGCCCGCGCCCGCGCAGCATCGACTGGGTCCGCCAGCTCACGGTCGACGCAGGCTGGGAGCGGATCGAGAGCCTCGACCTCGGCGACCTCGAGACCGAGGTGTGGCAGGGCGGGTTCAACGTCGAGTTCGAGAACAGCGACCAGGTAGGGATCCGGGGCAGCATCAACCATGAGCGCCTCGACGCACCGCTGCGGGTGTCGAGCGCGGTCTCGATCCCCGTGGGTGACTACCGCTTCAACAACGTCGCCTTGCAGTACGACTTCGGCGGCCAGCGCCGCATCTCGGGCCTCGCCTCGCTCGAGATCGGCGAGTTCTACGACGGCACCATCACGTCGATCGGCTTCCAGCGGGGGCGCATCTCCCTGACCAACCGCTTCTCGCTCGAGCCGAGCATCTCTTGGAACGACGTGAAGCTCCCGGCCGGGGACTTCAACACGACCGTCGTCGGCGTGCGCGCCGACTACGCGTTCTCGCCGCTCATGTTCGTAGGCGGGCTCATCCAGTACGACTCCGACAGCGACTCGTTCAGCAGCAACCTGCGGCTGCGCTGGGAATACGCACCGGGCAGCGAGTTCTTCGCGGTCTACACGGACCAACGCAGCACGCTGGGCAGCGGCGTCCCCGACCTGCAGAACCGGGCCTTCGTCCTCAAGATCACACGCCTGCTGCGGTTCTGAGCGGGCACCCTCGGCTCCGCCATCCTCTTGCTTCACCTGGCGCACGGGCGTCTTATCCGCGCGAACCGGAGGTGAGCCGATGCGCGGGATGCGAGATTACGAGAAGACCCGACGCGACTTCAGTCTCGACGTGCCGGGCCGGTTCAACTACACGATCGACGTCGTGGACGGGTGTGCGCGGGAAGCCCCGGACAAGCTCGCGCTGGTGGCCGTGGACCCGGACGGGCGCACGGCAACTCGACACACGTTCGGCGACGTGTCCCGCGACGCGAACCGCGCCGCGCACTTCTTCGCGGGTCTCGGCGTCGGGAAGGGCGACCGCGTCTTCGTCCAGCTCCCGCGTATTCCGGAGTGGTACGCGACGGTCCTCGGCTGCCTGAAGCTCGGCGCCGTGCCCATGCCGGGCACGTCGCTCCTCATGCCGAAGGACATCGAGTACCGCGTGCAGGCCGCCGACGCGTGCCTCGTCGTCACCGACCCCGTGGGAGCCGCGCGCGCGGACGAGGTCGTCGCCTCCTGCCCGTCGCTGCGCGGCAAGGTCGTGGTCGGCGGGGATGTTCCCGGCTGGGAGCGCCTCGAGGCCGGCCTGGCCGGGGCATCCGACAAGCCTGCGGCCACCGATCCGACCGCCTCCGACGATCCGCTGCTCATCTACTTCACGTCGGGCACGACGGGACATCCCAAGATGGTGCTGCACACGCACGCGAGCTACGGGATCGGTCACGAGATCACCGCGCGGTTCTGGCACGACCTCGGGCCGGACGACGTGCACTGGACCGTCTCGGACATGGGGTGGGCGAAGGCCGCGTGGGGCAAGCTCTTCGGGCAATGGCGCATCGGCGCGGCCGTCGTCATGTGGAACGTGGTCGGAAAGCCCGACGTCGACCGCATGCTCCGGATCATCGCCGAGCAGGGGGTCACGAGCTTCTGCGCACCACCGACCCTCTACCGGGCCTTCGTCCAGCTCGACCTCGATCGCTACGACTGGTCGAGCCTACGGCACTGCACGTCGGCCGGTGAACCGCTCAATCCCGAGGTCATCGCGAAGTGGAGGAGCGCGACAGGCCTGTACATCTACGACGGATACGGCCAGACGGAGACCGTGAACCTGGTGGGGAACTACCCGTGCTTGCCGGTCAAGCCGGGCTCCATGGGGAAGCCCGCGCCGGGCTTCGACGTCGAGATCGTGGACGATCGGGGCGCTGTCCTGCCGGCGGGCGTCGAAGGCCACCTGGCCGTTCGCACCGAGCCGCGCCCCGTCGGCCTCTTCCGCGAGTACTGGCGTGATCCGGAGCGGAACGCGGAGGCGTTCCGGTACGGCTGGTACTACACGGGAGACCGCGCCCACAAGGACGACGAGGGCTACATCTGGTTCGTCGGCCGGGCCGACGACGTGATCATCTCGGCTGCGTACCGGATCGGACCCTTCGAGGTCGAGTCGGCGCTGCTCGAGCACGCGGCGGTCGCCGAGGCCGCGGTCGTCGGCAAGCCGGACCCGGAGCGTGGTCAGATCGTGAAGGCGTATGTCATCCTGGCCCCGGGCCACCAGGCCTCCGACCGCCTCGCGGTCGAGATCCAAGAGCACGTCAAACGGGTGACGGCGCCGTACAAGTATCCCCGCGAGATCGAGTTCGTCGCCGAGCTTCCCAAGACGATCTCCGGCAAGATCCGCCGCGTGGAGCTGCGGGAAGCGGCGTCGCCCTGAGCGATCAGAAGACCAGCCGCACGGAGGCCATCGGCAGCGCGATCCAACCCCCGTCGAACGACGTGGTGTCGTCACTCAGGCTCGGCGTGCGCGCGACCGTCAACTCACCCGCGAAGCGCAGGCCTCGCCACCGCGCTGCGACGCCCGCGAGCGCACCGGCGGCTGTGCCGGTGGCCGTGACCTGCGTGAACTGGTCTCGGAACGACTGCAGCACGAGGCGCGGTCCGGCGTAGAGGCTGAGGCGGTGGTCGGGCCCATCGCGGCTCAGCGGATAGAGCGCGAACGGGATCGCGAGGTCCAGCGCGTGCAGCCGCTCGTCCTGGACGTCCTCCTCGTAGTGTGAGGTCATGTACGCGAGGTGCACGCCGACGGCGCCCCCACCGGAGCCGAAGTCCGTGAGGCGGGCCTTGGCACGAATCCCGTACGTGGGCTGTCCCGTATGCTCGTTGCCAGCGGAGTTGATGACGCCCCGGGTCGTGGCCCAGACGATGCCCCCCACCTCGACGCGGTCGTCGAAGGCGTACGACAGCCCGAAGCCGAGGAACTCCGCGCGCTCCTGCGCGAGCCCCCAGACGCCGTCCCCGAACTCTCCGACCGCCTGCAGGCCCTGGGGCCTGGCGGGGCGGCTGCCGCCCACCGTTCCGAACGGCGCGGCCAGCGGCACGCGGGGTGCGGGCCCGCTCGGCGGCACACATGCGGAGAGGGAGCCGAGCAGCGCGAGCATGAGCCAAAGGAGCCTCGGGCGGCGCGCGTGCACTCCACGCCTGGACGGCGGCAACGACTCGGTCTGCATGTTACTCGCGCGGGCTCCTCTGCGGCTCGCGGCACCGCGGCCACTGTCCGTACGCAACCGACGCCATGGTCCGACGGCTGGTCGCCTGGGGGCCGGGCGGCGGACCTGCCGGCAACACACGTGTGTCGCGCGGCACGCGCTCGGGGTCTTCCGACGCCATGTAGGTGAGCATGGCGGCCAGCGTCGCGTTATTGCGCAGGTCCGCGAAGACGATCTTGTCGAAGGTGTCGAGGTTCGTGTGCCAGGTGTAGCGGCGGTAGTCGGGGTAGTTCGACTGGAGGCGGAACGCCGGAGCCGGATGGCAGAGGAACGACATGTGGTCGCTC
>JBFGFY010000213.1:0-6011 GCA_041579355.1 Longimicrobiales bacterium
CCGACGCTCTTCATGGCCCACCGCTTCATCGGCCTCCAGGTGGACGTCTCGGACGAAGCCGCCCGTCTCGCGGTGAAGAACTGGGTGCCTTTCCTGCCCGGCGTCGCCTCCGCCGAGGGGCTGATTCCGATGGGGAGACGGAAGAAGACGGCCTAGCGCGCGCGTTCGGTCCCGAGGAGCGCCCGCCACTTGGCCCGTACGTTCCACAGCCCCAGCGTCGCGACCTTGTGTGCCAGGCTGGCGCGCCAGAGCCCCCGCGAGGCGCCGAGCGCCTGGCCCCAGAGCGCAGGCCCGACGGGGACCGGGTACCGCAGCTGCTCCACGAACCAGCGCTCGCGCGCTCGCAACCAGTGTTCGGAGGTGCGCCACGCGGCCCTGTCGCGCGGCATCACCTCACGCTCGACGAAGCGCAGGAAGTCGATCGCGGCGGTCAATTTCTCGGCGCGGTGGTGAGTCCGGGTGGTGCTGATGTTCCGGCCGCTCGCTCGCCAGGCGACAGTGTCCCGTCGAACGGTGAGTATGCCGCGCTCGTCGGCAAAGAGGAACCAAGCCGCGTCGTCGGCGCACCAGGCGACGGGGTAGTCCGGAAAGCCGCCCGCGCGGTCGTATGCCTCCCGTCGGAAGACGTACTCCACGACGTAGCTGTGCCGCTCGCCGGCGAGACGCGCGTAGACGAAGTCGACTCCGGTCTCCCGGTCGGGATGGCGGGGGTTCACCCTCACGAGCCGACTCTCGGCGTCGATGACGGTGGTGTCGAAGCGCAGCACGCTCGGCGCGTCGTCGCGCTCGCAGGCGTCGTAGAAGCCGGCGACGCAGCCGGGTCCCATCACGTCGTCGTCGGCGAAGAGCCACACCCACGGCTCGCTCGACAGAGCTACGCACCGGTTCCAGTGCGCGGTGAGCGAGCGGCCCCCGAGGTTCTCATCGAACCGATGGTAGACGAGGTCGAGACCCGCAGTCGCCGCGTCGCGCGCCAGAGCCCCGATTTCGGGTGGTCCGGCGTCGTCTCCGACGTAGACCCGGAACCGCCGATCCGACTGTGCCGCAAGGGATTCCAGCGTCTCGCGGAAGAAGTCGGGACGGTGCGCCGGGATGACGATCGCGAGCGCGGGCATTGCGTGCACGGATCTTTGAGGGGGGTATTCAGTGCTATACTGTAACCTCAGGCCGGCGCTCGCCCGCCACCCCTCAAGCAGGTCGTTTGCGCGGCCGCTCCCCATGACGACTCCGGCAAGCTCCGCCCACCCATCGCCACGTGGCGTCCTGCGCCACTACTGGGGCGTGGCGGGAGTCCGGCCCTGGCACCTCGTGCTGCCGGCGCTGCTGGTCGTGGTCGCGGGCGCCCTGGAGGGCGCGTCCTTCTCGCTGCTGATTCCGCTCACGGACGCGATGGCGGCGAACTCCTTCGACTTCCTCGATGAGTCGCGCGCCTTCGGCTGGATCCTGCAGCTGGTGCCCGACGCGTTCGCGGACTCGCCGGCCCGAGACGCCTGGCTGATCGTCGTGACGGTCGGGCTGATCATCCTCGGCCGCATGGGCAAGCTCATCTTCGAGTACGTGCGCAAGCTGTACGTCGTGCGGCGCACCGAGGCGTACCGGGTGGCGGTGGGTGACGAGACCTTCGGCCGCGTGTTGTCCTTCGGTCGCCAGTACTTCGACAAGCAGTCGCTCGGACGCGTCGATGCCGAGATCGGTTGGTCGAGCTCCGTGATCGGGCTCCTCACGGCCGCAGAGGAAGTCTTCCGCTACGCCGTGGGGCTGGTCGTGAAGGCGGGCGTCATGATCGCGATCTCGCTGCCGCTCTCGATCGCTTTCATCGTCACGTTGCCCTTCGTCAACTGGTTCATGACGACGATCAATCGGCGCGTGCAGCGGATTGCGACCGAGGGTGTGGAGGTCGACCGCAGGATCCGGTCTCGCATCCTCGACATCCTCGGCTCGATCCCCCTCGTGAAGGCCTACTCGCAGGAGAAAGCGGCCTCGCGGACGTACGTGGAGGCCTTGCACCAAGCCGAGGACGTGGCTGTCCGGCGGGACCGGGTCATGGCGATCCGGTACCCGGTCGAGGAAACAGTCATCCTCTTCGTGATGCTCGTGGTGCAGGGCGCCGTGATCTACCTGGCCGGCGACTTCACGCCGGGCGACCTGGCCGCCTTCGGCGCCTTCCTGCTGATCCTCCAGCAGGCCCTGCCTGACTACAAGTACATGAGTCAGTTCAGCCTGAAGGTCTCCGAGGAGTGGCCGCGGCTCGAGGCCGTGGCGGGCCTGTTCTCGGACGAGGGGAAGTTCATCGTGCCGTCCGGCCCGCGCGCTTTCGGACGGCTCGAGCGCGGCATCGCGGTGCGGGGCCTGTCGTTCCAGTACCAGCCCGGGGTCGACACGCTCAGCGACATCACGACGGACCTCGAAGCCGGGAAGGTCACCGCGGTCGTGGGCCGCACAGGCGCGGGCAAGACGACCTTCGTCGACCTGATCGCGCGCTTCTACGACTGCGCGCCCGGCGCCATCCTGCTCGACGACATCGACATCCGTGAGTACTCGCTACCCTCCCTGCACGCCCGGATGGCGATCGTGAGCCAGGAGGTGTGGCTCCTCAACCGCACGCTGAGGGACAATCTCACCTTCGGGCTCGAGCGGCCCGTCGACGACGCGGAGCTGATCGGCGCTCTGGGCGACGTGGAGCTACACGAGTTCGTGGAGGGACTGCGTGAGGGGCTCGACACCGAGATCGGCGACAGGGGTGTTCGGCTCTCGGGCGGGCAGCGACAGCGGGTCGCGCTCGCGCGGGCCCTGCTGCGCGACCCCGACATCCTGATCCTCGACGAGGCGACCTCAGCGCTCGACAGCATGGTCGAGCAACGTGTCGCGCGGGCCATCCAGCAGCGCGCCAAAGGGCGCACGCTCATCGTGATCGCGCACCGGCTCTCCACCATCCGCAGCGCCGACAAGATCCTCGTCATGCACGACGGACGGCTCGTGGAGCAGGGGAGTTGGGACGAGCTCGTGCGGCGCGAGGGGACGTTCTACCGCCTCTACCAAGCGCAGTACGGGAAGGACGAAGCGCTGCGCACCTGAGCGGCGGGCCCCCTCGTACGGCGGCTCAGTACCAGCCGACGCGTCCGAAGATTCGGCGTCGTCGGGACAGCCGTCCGAGCTTCTTGACCTCCTCGCGCCAGTGCGTCCCGTCGTCGTCGTCGGGCAGCCCCGCGGCGGCGCGCCTCTCGGCTGCGGCGCTCAAGAGGGCCTCGAGGACCGGGGGCTCGGGAGGCCAGATCATGTGGAGCACGGCCTTCGTCGGCGCCCGCAGGTCAATCGTCGGAAACTCCTCGGGCCAGTACATCGGATGCGGCGTCGGCAGCGTGCCGAACCCCCGGCGTCCGCCGACGATGCCGAACGCGAGCTCGTCGCCGAGCCACTTGCCCAGGAGCGTAGACCACCGCAGCTGCTTCACGACCTCGTCGAGGTAGCAGGTGCGGCACTCCTCCATGATCTCGATCGCCGCCGAGCGCCGGAAGCAGAAGAGGCCGCTGTTCGTCTTCAGGTAGCTGTCGAGCCTGTACCGTCGGATCAGCGCGCGAGTGGAGAAGCCGTGGTGGATGCGGTCGTCGGCGAGCGTCAAGTGCTCGCCGGTCATCGAGATGTCGCAGGAATCCAGGACGCCGAAGAGGTAATCGAGGGGTGCGAGCACGAAGCAGTCGGCATCCACGAAGACCGTCTCTTCGAAAGGACTCGCTTCGGCCGATCCGTACTTGAGGCAGCGTCCCTCGCGGAACCGCTTGGGCACGAGCGTCACATGGTCGAAGGCACCCGCGTAGCGCGTCTGCGCCAGCGCGGCGAGCGCCTCGTCCGCGGCGAGCGCAATGGGGAGATCCGTGTGCTCGCGCAGAGAGAGGGCCATGTCGACCCCCATCTCGAGAAATCGCGGGTTTCGAGCCGCGATGGTCATGTACCCACGGCTTGCGCTGCTCACGACAGACTCGCTCAGGCCACGCGCGGCACCATCTGGAGTTGCGCCACGAGGCCGATGCAGATGGCCCAGAAGACCAGCGGAATCGCCCAGAGCGCTTCCCCGGCGCCCACGAGAACGACGGTCGCCCCGAGGCAGTACACCACCACGAGGAGCTCTACGAAGAACGTCCAGTGGAGCGGGCTGGCGTAGGCCGGTCCCGCGCGGCCCACGGCGCTGCCCCGGGCCTTGGGCGTGCGGACGAACTCGCCTCCGGACTCGATATAGCCCTGCAGCTGCGCCGCGGAGTTGTTCACCATGAGGCCGATTCCGACGCAGATGCCGGTCGCCAGCTCGGCCAGCGCGCCGCCGCTGAGGCGGCCGTCCCGCTCCCAGACCGTGATCACGAAGCTGACCACGGAGACCAGGCTCGCCAGGCCGGTGAGCAGCGTCAGGACCAGGAAGAGTGGTCGGTTCATGAAGAGCACGCCTAGGGGCCACAGCAGCACGTTCGCCAGGAGGACGGGGTGGATCGCATATCCCGCGAGCAGCATGACCTCGTCCAGGCGGTCGGCCAGCACGCCCTTCGACGCCATCACCCGGCCGGTGAGGATGCGGAAGCACTGGGCGCTGCCCTTGGCCCACCGGTGCTGCTGGATCTTGAAGGCCCGCATGTGGTCGGGCAGCTCGCTGGGCACCGAAACCTGGTGGGCGTAGTGGCCGCGCCAACCCTTGAAGGCGATGCGGTAGCTCAAGTCGAGGTCCTCGGTCACGGTGTCTGCCGACCACCCACCGACGTCCTCGACGGCTCGCCGTCGCCAGATGCCCGCCGACCCGTTGAACGTCATCACTTGGCCGGCGAACTCCCGCGTCGGCTTCTGGATGAAGAAGTGCCGGTCCAGGAGCAGAGCGAGGGCCGAGGCCAGAATGCCCTGGTCGGGGTCGCTCCAGCTCCAGCGCGCCTGCACGAAGGCGACGCTCGGGTCCGCGAAGGCGCGCTCCTCGGCGAGCAGCTTCCGGAGGAAGTCCGGTCTCGGTACGAAGTCCGCATCGAAGATGGCCACGAACTCACTCTGCGAGAGCTCGAGCCCTTCGGCCAGCGCACCGGCCTTGTAACCCGTGCGGTGCTCGCGACGCACGTGCGCGATGTCGATGCCGCTCCGCCGTAGCTCGTCGACCACCCGAGCGACGATCTCCTTGGTGTCGTCGGTCGAGTCGTCCAGGACCTGGATGTCGAAGCGATCGCGGGGGTAATCCTGGGCAGCGGCGGCCCGAATGACCCTCTCGGCGGTGGTCCGCTCGTTATAGAGAGGAATCTGGACCGTGACCGTGGGGTATGGCAGATCCGAGGGCGACGGCGTGGTCGCGCCCGCGACGGCGGCGTGGATCGCCCCGCGGTTGCGAAGGAACCGCCACAGCATGCGCAGCTCCACGAAGGCCAGAGGCGCCGCGGGCAAGGCGGCCGCCATATAAAGCAGCGAAATCAGTACAGCCATGGATGAAGGTGCGCATGAGACGACTGCGCCCGGAACAATTCGAAAAAAGACGCCAACGCTACCCAAGGACGGGCGACGCTGGCAACCCTTCGCCGTGCGGCGGGCCGGCCGTCCCGATCCGGCATGTCCGCACCGGCCGTCTCGGGCCTATCTTCGTTGAAGGTGCAGCTTCCGCCTCGGCAGACCTCATGCAGGTGAAACCACATCCCCGCCGTACCGACGGGAGTATGACCCCGCCGGCCCGTCCCGCCCCCCGACGAACCGCCCTCGCCGGGCCTGTCGCCGCGTGCCTGGGGCTCGGGCTCGTGGGCCTTCCGGTGGGCGTGCCGGCACAGGCGTCCCCGAACGGGGACGGAACTGCCGAGGTGCCCCAGTGCGCCAACGGGGTCATCACCTCGGTCGACGTCGAGAGCCGGTCGATCTACGACCCCTCGTCGACGAGCATCGCTCCGCTCGCTTGGACTTACAGTCTTCTGAACCTCCTGCACGTCAACACGCAGGAGTCCTTCATCCGGGGCGAGCTGCTCTTCTCCGAGGGCGACTGCTTCGATCAGTTCGTCTTCGACGAG
>JBFGFY010000214.1:0-5971 GCA_041579355.1 Longimicrobiales bacterium
CGTGACGCGGGCTTCGACCCGGCCGACGTCGACATCGTGTTGAACACGCACCTGCATTTCGACCACGCCGGGGGCGACACGCACCGGGACGAGGGGGGGCAGGTGGTCCCTTCCTTTCCGGGGGCGCGATACGTGGTGCAGCGGGGCGAGCTCGGATTCGCCCGCAGCCGCAACGAACGGATCCGGGCGAGCTACCTGCCGCACAACTTCGAGCCCATCGAGGCTGCCGGGCTCTGGACGCCGGTGGACGGCGTGGCGGAGGTCACGAAGGGCGTGCGGGTGCTGCCGACCCCGGGGCACACTCCCTTCCACCAGTCCGTCACCGTCGAGAGCGACGGGGAAGTGGCCTGCTTCCTGGCCGACGTGTGCCCTACCAGCGCGCACGTCCCGCTCCCGTGGATCATGGGGTACGACCTCGAGCCCCTCGTGACGCTCGAGTCGAAGCGGGGGCTCTGGAAACGGGCGCTCGAGGAGGATTGGCTGCTGATCTTCCAGCACGACCCGCGCACGCCCTGGGGCCGCCTGGACCCCGACGCCGAGGGACACGCTCTGAGGCCGGAATAGGCCGCGTTCAGGGCGGTCTCCCGGGTCCCCCGGCCGGGGCGCGCCGGTCCCGGAGCCCCCCCTTTTTGGATATCTTCCCCGGGCCATGACCGACCCCAAGACCACCGCAGTCATCCTGAAAGGCGGGGCCCGCACCCCCATCGGACGGTTCCTGGGCGGGCTCAGCTCCTTCCCGGCGCCCGAGCTGGGGGCGATCGCCGTGCGGGCCGCCGTCGAGCGGGCCGCCGTCGATCCCCACGACGTCGACGAGGTGATCCTCGGCCACGTCGTCACGGCAGGAGCGGGCCAGGCGCCGGCGCGCCAAGCCGCGGTCGGCGGGGGGCTTCCCGCCACCATCCCAGCGCTCACCGTGAACAAGGTGTGTGGGTCGGGCCTCAAGGCCGTGATGCTCGCGGCCCAGGCGATCCGCGCGGGGGACGCGCGACTCGTGGTCGCCGGTGGCATGGAGTCGATGTCGAACGCCCCCTATTACCTCCGGGGCATGCGTGAGGGCGTGAAGTTCGGGGACCAGAGGGCCGAGGACGGCCTGATCCTCGACGGCCTGTGGTGCTCGTTTGGGGAGTGCCACATGGGAGGGCACGCGGAGTACACCGCGACCAAGGCCGGCGTGTCGCGGGCCGACGCCGACGCCTTCGCCCTCCGCTCGCACGAGAAGGCCCTCGCTGCGACCAAGGAGGGCCGCTTCCGGGACGAGATCGTGCCCGTCGAGGTGCCGTCCCGCAGCGGACCCAGGGTCGTGAGCTGCGACGAGAGCCCACGTGCCGACACGTCCCTCGAGGCCCTCGGGAAGCTCAAGCCCGCCTTCGCGAAGGACGCGCCCGCGGAGGTGAAGGAGCTCGTGGTGACCGCCGGCAACGCACCGGGCCTGAACGACGGCGCGGCGGCCCTGGTGGTCGCCTCCCTCGAGTACGCCCGCGCGCACGGTCTCGCGGTGGACGCGGTCATCTCCGCGTACGCATCCTCGGCGACCGAGCCGCGCGACCTCTTCTTCGCGCCGATCTCCGCCGTGCAGGGTCTGATGGCCAAGGAGGGGAAGGCGATCGGCGACTACGAGCTCTTCGAGGTCAACGAGGCCTTCGCCGTGCAGGCGATCGCGGACATGCGCGCGCTCGGCATGGACGAGGAGCTCGTGAACGTGAACGGCGGCGCCGTCGCGCTCGGTCACCCCATCGGGGCGTCCGGGGCCCGCGTGCTCGTCACGCTGCTCAACGCGATGGAGCACCGAGGTGCGGCCACGGGCCTCGCGACGCTCTGCCTGGGCGGAGGGAGCGCCGTCGCGATGTCGGTCGAGAAGGCATAGCCGAACCCACAGGGAGAGACCCCCATGAGCACAATCGCTGGAACCGTGAGGGCTTGGATCGTCCGGGACGTGGTGGTGCAGCCGCCCGCCCGCGCGGCCATCGGCGTCTTCGCCTTCGCCCTCGCCATCACCTTCGGGGCCCAGGTCGCGCTCCCACTCCCGTTCACGCCGGTGCCGATCACCCTGCAGACGCTCTTCGTGGTGCTGGGCGGGGTGGTGCTCGGGCCGCGCCTCGGCGCGGTCGCTGCCGGCGCCTACGTGCTCGTGGGTGCGGCGGGAGCGCCGATCTTCTCTTACGGCGGTGGCGGGCTGGCCTGGCTCTTCGGGCCGACGGGTGGCTACCTGCTCGCCGCGCCGCTCGCCGCGCTCGTCGCGGGT
The DNA here is from genome assembly GCA_041579355.1 of Longimicrobiales bacterium. Taxonomy (GTDB): domain Bacteria; phylum Gemmatimonadota; class Gemmatimonadetes; order Longimicrobiales; family Gaopeijiaceae; genus UBA2982. Next base: position 2,243 of record JBFGFY010000214.1, read on the forward strand.
GCGGTGGCGGGCCGGGCGCGGCGGCCCGCGGCGACGCTCTTCGGTCTCGCGCTCGGCGTGCTGACCATGTACGCCGGCGGCGCGGCTCAGCTCTACGCGCTGACGGGGGAGCCGCTCGCCGGGGTGCTCGCGCTCGGTGTCCTCCCCTTCGTCGCCGGTGACGCGCTCAAGGTCGCAGCGGCGTACTGGGTCGTACGGGGGACGCGCGCTACGAGCTTCCGCCGCTTCTAGCGGGTCGCGGATGTCGAGGAGGGCCGAGCTCGATCGCCTGCTGAAGACCCGCGAAGGTCGGCTGCGATTGGGCTGGCGCCTCGCGCTCTTCCTGACGCTCGCGCTCGCTTTCGCGACGCTCGCTGCGGCGCTGCTCCCCTCCGGAGTGCTCGCCGGCTCGGCCGCGCTGCTCGTCGGCTCCGTCGCCGCCGGCGCGATCCTCCTCGCGCTCGATGGGCGCGCGCCGGCCGCGCTCGGCTTCCCGCTGCGGCGGGATGCGGTCGGGGCGTCGCTGCTCGGCCTCGCGCTCGGCGCGGCGGTGGCGCTCGCGGTGGTGGTGGGAATCGCCCTCTTCGGCGGGGTGCGCTGGACGGCCGACGACGGCTCGGCCGGCGGCTGGCTGCTCGCCGCGCTCGGCGCGCTCGGCTTCCTGGCCCTCCCGGCCGCCGCCGAGGAAGCCCTCCTGCGAGGCTACCCCCTGCAGGCCCTCGCCGAGTCCTGGGGGCCTTGGTGGGCGCTCGGGCTCACGGCCGCGGTCTTCGGAGCTCTCCACCTGTTGAATCCTGGCGTCACCGTGATCGGGACGCTGAACGTCGCGCTCGCCGGTCTCTTCCTAGGAGTCGTCTACCTGCGGACGGCGAGCCTCTGGTGGGCGACCGGTGCGCATCTGGGTTGGAACTGGGCCCACGGCTACCTCGCGGACGTGCCCGTGAGCGGGCTCGAGCTGCTCGACGCCCCGCTCTACGAGGCGGCCGTGGGCGGTCCGACGTGGGTGGGCGGCGGGAGCTTCGGCCCCGAGGGTAGCGTCGTCGCCACGGCGGTGGTCTGCGGCGCCACCGCCGTCTGCTGGCGGGCCCGCTGGCTGGCTCCGACCGCTGCGACCCTCGCGGACCGGCCTTTGGCGCTCGTGGGCGCCCCCGCCGCGGGCAGGGAGGGTGCAGCGGCGTGAGCGTCGGGCGCATCGCGGTGGTCGGGGCGGGCACCATGGGGAACGGCATCGCCCACGTCGCCGCCCAGCACGGCAAGTCGGTCGTCCTCGTAGATGTCGCGGAAGAGCCCCTGCAGAAAGCGTTGGCCACGATCGGCAAGAACCTCGACCGTCAGATCAAGAAGGGGCTGCTCGACGAGGCGGCGAAGAGGGCTACGCTGGACCGCATCGCTGTCTCCACGGACATGGCCGCGGCATCCGCCGAGGTCGAGCTCGTGATCGAGGCCGTTCCCGAGCGGGCGGAGCTCAAGTACCGCGTCGTCGAGGCGGTCGACGCCGCTGCGCCGCCGGGCACGATCCTCGCCACGAACACCTCCTCGATCTCGATCACGGAGATCGCCGCCCGCACCGGTCGCGCCGACCGGGTGATCGGCATGCACTTCATGAACCCGGTTCCCGTCATGCAACTCGTGGAGGTGATCCGCGGCCTTGCGACGAGCGACGAGACGACGCGCACCGTCGTAGCGCTCTCCGAGGAGCTGGGTAAGACGCCCGTCGAGGTGAACGACTACCCGGGCTTCGTGTCGAACCGGGTGCTCCTGCCGATGATCAACGAGGCGGTCTTCGCGCTCATGGAGGGAGTCGCCGAGCCGGAGGCGATCGATACCGTCATGAAGCTCGGGATGAACCACCCGATGGGCCCGCTCGAGCTCGCCGACCTCATCGGCCTCGACACCTGCCTCAGCATCCTCGAGGTGCTGCACCGGGAGCTCGGCGACGACCGCTACCGCCCCTGTCCGCTCCTCCGGAAGTACGTTGCGGCGGGTTGGCTCGGCCGTAAGTCCGGGCGCGGCTTCCACGTCTACGACTGAGGACGTAGCCGTGCTCACCGCCGAACAGGTCGAGATCCAGGCTCTCGCCAGGGAGTTCGCCGAGAGCGAGCTGCGGCCGCACGCGGCCGGGTGGGACGAGCGACGCGAGCTCCCTGCCGACGTCTTCGCGAAGCTGGCCGAGCTCGGCTTTCTCGGCATGTTGATTCCCGAAGAGCACGGCGGGCTCGACTTCGACCTCGCGACGTACCTGCTCGTGCTCGAGGAGCTCGCGCGCGGAGACGCGTCGGTCGCGCTCGCCGTGGCCGTGCACAACGGGCCCGTCGCCACGCTGCTGGCGAAGCACGCGAGCGACGAGCAGAAGGCGCGTTGGCTGCCCGCCCTCGCCTCGGGCGAGGCGCTCGGCGCCTTCGCGCTCACCGAGCCCGGGGTCGGCAGCGACGTGGCTGCCGTCCAGACGCGCGCCAGTCGCGAGGGCGACGGCTGGCGCCTCCAGGGTGAGAAGCGTTGGATCACGAACGCGGCCCGGGCCGGCCTCGTGCTCGTCTTCGCGCGCACCGGCGATCAGGACGGCGGCATCGGCGCCTTCCTCACGACACCTTCCGCAGACGGGTACGCGGTGGGCCGGCGCGCGCACACGCTCGGGCTCCGTGCCTCCGAGACGGTCTCGTTTCGGCTGGACGACGTCGCGGTCGGCGCGGACGCCCTCGTGGGAGATCCCGCGTCGGGTCTGCACTACGCGCTCGAGGCGCTCGACCAAGGGCGCGTCGAGTGTGCGGCACAGGCGCTCGGAATCGGGCGCGCCGCGCTCGAGCACGCGACGGCCTACGCCCTCGAGCGCGAGCAGTTCGGGCGCTCCATCGCCCGCTTCGGGGCGATTCAGGAGAAGCTGGCGCGGATGGCGGAACGCCTCGCGGCGGCGCGCGCCTTGACCGCGGAGGCGACCACCGCGCTGCAGGCGGTCCGCAACGGCGTTGGTCATCCGCGCACCGGCCTACGAGGCGTGACGGCGCGGGCAGCCCTCGCGAAGGTGTCTGCCTCGGAGGCCGCGACCTGGGTCGCCGACGAGGCGATCCAGATCTTCGGGGGCTATGGCTACATGAGACACTACCCGGTGGAGCGCCTTCTGCGCGACGCGAAGGGCACGGAGGTCTTCGAAGGGACCAATGAGATCATGAGACACATCATCGCCCGCGAGATCCTCAGGGATGCGGGGGACACGGACGAATGAGCGGAATCGAAACGGTGACGGCGAAGCGCGAGCAGACAGGCTGGGACGTCTTCGACGTCATGGCCGAGGGAAGGCACGAGCAGCTCGTGATCTGGAGCGAGCCGGAGCTCGGGTACCGGGGGATCATCGCGATCCACGACACGACCATGGGACCGGCGCTCGGAGGCACGCGCTTCTGGAACTACAAGAGCGACCGCGAGGCGGTGATCGACGCGCTACGGCTCGCCCGGGGAATGACGTACAAGGCGGCGATCACCGGGCTGAACCTCGGCGGCGGCAAGAGCGTGATCTGGGGCGACAACCGCAGCAAGGACCGGGAGATGATCTTCCGCGCGCACGGTCGCGCAGTCGAGTCGCTACAGGGCCGCTACATCACCGCCGAAGACGTAGGCACCTCGCCCGACGACATGGAGTACGTCGCGATGGAGACGTCCCACGTCACGGGGCTGCTGGGCCGATCGGGCGACCCCTCGCCCGTCACGGCGTTCGGCGTCTACCGTGGCATGAAGGCGTGCGCCGCGATCGTGTAC
>JBFGFY010000215.1:0-5941 GCA_041579355.1 Longimicrobiales bacterium
CGGTGCAGATCGTCGAGGATCGTCCACGGGAGCTCTCCCGTCCGCACGCGATTCATGGAGGGCCCGTAGTTCCCGCGCCAGGCGTCGGCGAACTCGGTTCCGTCGACCTGCCATCCCTTCGCGCGGGCGAGGCGCTCGACCTCGGCGGCGACGGAGCTCCGCCAGTCGACCACCGTTCCGAACGTGTCGAAGACGCACATGCGGATCGATTCCGCCAGCTGCGCCTGCCGATCGTCGGGGCGGGCCGCGGGGTCGGGCAGGTCGTCTGCGGGCTCCGCTGGAGCGGCGTGAAGGCGCGCCGCGAGCGCCGGGCTCACGCCACCGGCGGCGAGCGTGGAGCGAACGAAGGTCCGTCGATTCATGGCGCTCCCTCCTTGTGCAGGCACCTCACAATGCGCCACCTGAGCGGGGGCACGCCAGGGGCGGAGCGGTACGCGCTGTGCCGATTGGCTTGCCCCATCGCGCCGGGCGAAGGGATGTTTCGCCGTCGCCTCTTTCCGCCCGCCTCGCCCCACCGTGATGGACAGCCTGCTTCTCTTCTTCGAGCAAATGCCCACGTGGCAGAAGCTTGCGTGGGTCATGGCCTGCCTCGGGGTGAGCTGGGCCCTCGAGGGGAGCTTCCCGCTCCTCCGCCTCCCCTACCGCAAGTGGCGGCACGCCGGGGTGAACGCCGCTTTCCTCGGGACCAGCCTGGCGATCAACGCGGCGTTCGGCGTGGCTTCCATCGCCGCGGTCGCGTGGACCTCGGCCTCCGGGTTCGGGCTCCTGCACGTCTTGGAGCTCTCACCGTTGGCCGAGCTGGTGATCGCGCTGGTGGTCTTCGATTTCACCGCGCAGTACTGGGCGCACTACCTCCTGCACAAGGTTCGCTGGATGTGGCGCCTGCACGTGGTGCACCACAGTGACACCAAGGTCGACGCGACGACGGGGGCGCGCCTGCACCCCGGTGACTACGCGGTGCGGGAGGTGTTCGCGCTGGGCGCACTCGTTCTCACGGGCGCACCACTCGCCTTCTACGTCGTGTACCGCGTCACGACGATCTTCTTCACGTTCCTGACCCACGCGAACGTCGCGCCGCCGCGCTGGCTCGACGCGTCGCTCAGCTGGGTCTTCGTGACGCCGAACATGCACAAGTTCCACCACCACTTCGAGCGTCCCTGGACCGACACGAACTTCGGAGGCATCCTCTCCGTCTGGGACCGGGCCTTCGGCACCTTCGTGTACGGCGACCCGCGCGACGTCCGGTACGGAGTCGACGTCGCGGACCCCGAGAAGGACGAGGACGTCGTGCACCAGTTCGTGCTGCCGTTCCAACGGGGTCGCAGCCTGGACCGGGACGAGCCCCGGACGAGGCCGTGAAGGACGGGATCCGGCCGACCTTCTTCGCCACACCCGCCGACTTCCGGCGCTGGCTCGCCGAGCACCATGCCGAGCGCGACGAGTTATGGGTGGGTTACTACAAGAAGGCGACGGGGAGGCCGAGCATCACCTGGCCCGAATCGGTGGACGAGGCGCTCTGCTTCGGTTGGATCGACGGCCTGCGGAAGTCGGTCGACGGCGAGTCGTACATGATCCGCTTCACGCCGCGCCGTAGCGGCAGCGTCTGGAGCCGGGTCAACCTTGAGCGCGTGACGGCGCTCACGGAGGCGGGTCGGATGATGCCGGCCGGTCTGGCGGTCTACGAGAAGCGGGACCCGGACAAGTCGGGCCTCTACTCCTTCGAGCGGGAGGGGGCACGCCTGACGAAGACGCAGGAGAAGGAGTTCAGGAGCCGCCCCGGCGCTTGGGCTTTTTGGGAGGCGCAGCCGCCAGGGTACCGGAAGCAGGCGACGTGGTGGGTCGTGAGCGCGAAGCGCGAAGAGACACGCGCGCGCCGCCTGGCGACCCTGATCGCCGATTCGGAGAAGGGGCTCCGGATCAAGCAGCTCCGGAGGGGGTGAGCATGGCCGTCCCGGCCGCCGAGCCGTCGGCCGGGACCGGCCCTCGCAGCGCCTTGCCGGAGCGCCGCCCCTTGAGGATGTTGGCGGCTCTCCGAGCCGCCGTCCTCGCGCCGGCGGCCACCTTCCTCTGAAGCAGACTGCCATGTCCCCTCGCGCCCTCCGCTCCCTGACCGTTGCGGCGCTGACCGCCACGCTGGTCGTCCCTGCACCCGCGAGCGTCGGCGCACAGGTCGCCACCGCCGAAGACCGTGCCTCGTGTGAGGCGCTCGTGGAGTCTCGCAACCTGACCATCCTGTCGGCCGGCATCCGGACCGGCGAGGGCGTCACCTACTGTTACGCGCGCGGCGTCATCGGGCCGGCGATCGGCTTCCACGTCCAGCTCCCGCTCCGTCAGCACTGGAACGGGCGCTTCCTGATGTGGGGAGACGGCGGTAAAGACGGGGACCTCGACTTCGCCGACCATCGTGTGGCCGAGGGGTACGCGGTGGCCAACACGAACATGGGCCACGACAGCGGCGCCGAGCCCGGCTCCTCGTTCGGCTTCGACAACCGCCAGTCCGAGATCGACTTCGGCTACCGCGCGGTGCACCTCACCGTGATCGCCGGGAAGGAGCTGGTGGACCAGCACTATGGGACGGCGCCGCGCTTCTCGTACTTCGAGGGCTGCTCGACCGGTGGGCGGGAGGGCCTGATGGAGGCCCAGCGCTTCCCCTACGACTTCGACGGCATCGTGGCGGGTGCTCCGGCGCACCTCTACCAGGACCTGAATGCATCGCGTACCTGGCTCCTCCAGAAGATGTACCAGAACGGCTTCGCAGGGTCGCTCTCCTTCGACACGGATGGAGGGGGGCAGCCCGACAGCCCGCGCAAGCTCGAGCTGCTCGTGGACCTGGTTCTGGAGAAGTGCGACCGGATCGACGGCGTCCGGGACGGCGTGATCGACGATCCTCTCGCCTGCGACTTCGACGCTGAGCGCGACCTCCGACACCTGATGTGCCGCGGGGACGTGAACGGGGACGAGTGCTTCACGAGCCTCCAGCTCAGGCACGTGCAGGACTTCTACGCGGGCGCGTACGACAGCGCCGGACGCCGGGTGTATCCGGGACACGCGCTCGGCTCCGAGGCACAGTGGCTCGGGCTCTACGTGCCTCACCGCGGGAATCGCTTTGTCGCGGGCGCGCTGGGTGTGACAGGCGATCACGTGAACTACCTCTTCTACGAGGACGATCCCGGCGTGCCGCCCCCCTCGCTCGCGGACCTCACCTACGTGCCCGACGCGACGGCGACGCCGCCCGAGTTCGCGTGGTGGCAGTTCGACCTCGACGACGTGACGCGTGGGAAGGGCGACCTCATGAAGTCGATCACGGACGCGAACGACCCGAACCTGACGCGGTTCCTGCGCGGCAACGGGGGGAAGCTGATCCTCTACCACGGCTGGTCCGACGCGCTCATCGTGCCCGCTGGGACCCTCGAATACTACCAGGCGATGGTGGACGCGACCTTCGCGGGTGACGTGCGGGCGGCCAGGGAGCACGCCCGGCTCTTCATGGTCCCCGGCATGGGCCACTGCTCCGGCGGACCCGGGCCGAACAGCTGGGACAAGCTGGCTCCGCTCGTGGCGTGGGTGGAGCGCGGCGAGGCGCCCGACGCCGTCGTGGCCGAGCACCGCACCGGGGGGGTGGTCGACAACGCGCGGCCGATCTTCGCCTGGCCGGACCGCGCGATCTACTCGGGACCCGCCGGCGGTCAGGACGACCCCGCCAACTGGGTGCCGGAGAACTTCTCCCGCCGGTGAGGCCGCCCACTCCGTACTGGAATCCTCTGCACCATCCGGTGCATCTTTGGAAGGCCCCCCCGCGGCGGGTCGACCCTCGAGGCTACGGCCTGAGTCCGGGAGGTGGCAGAGTTGGCTAAGCGTGCGCCGACGTTGTTGGTCATAGAAGACGCCGAGGATCAGGCGATCCTGGTCGGCGTCTCGGCGCGGCGCGCCCACCCCGGTCTCGACGTGCAGATCGTGACCCGCGGCCTCGAGGGCGTCGCCTATCTCGAGGGGGAGGCTCCGTTCGAGGACCGGAAGGCGCACCCGCTTCCCGACCTGGTCATCCTCGACCTCCGCCTGCCGGACATCGACGGGCTCGAGGTGCTCGACGCGATCCGGAAGCGGGGTGAGGCGGTTCCCTACCCGGTCGTGGTGCTCACCGGCTCCTCCGATCCCGAGGACGCGGAGAGTGCCCGAAAGCTGGGCGCGCGCGGCGTGCACGTGAAACCCGACGACCTGGGCGCGCTCGACGAGCTCGTGCAGGCGATCGTACACGAGTGGATCGGGCGCGGCGAGATCATCGCCTCGCACATCTGGCAGTCCGGCTGAGCCGCGCTGGCGCGCGGCGCGCTTAGCTCGCTGCGCGCCCCCTACCGCGAGGACGGCGGCACGATGCCGTTCATGCGCATGTACGTCACCAGGTTGCCGTAGTGCTCGTAGTTGTGGGCGCTGTTGAAGGAGAGCGCGCCGAGGCGGGTGTTGGGTGCGCCGAAGAGGTTGACCTGCTGGCCGCCGGTCGCGTCGGTGACCTGCCCGAAGACGCGATCGCAGTACGCGAAGCTCTGCTCCAATGCCTCCAGGATGCGCGGCTTCGTGGTACGCGTCTGCTCCATGCTCTCCTGTACGGGCATACCCTCGCCGGCCGCGCTCGAGCAGAACGCGTACTGGCCGTCCGCGATGTGCGCGAGGATCTGACCGGCGGTGCGTACCTCGGGCGTGGGCCGATAGGCATACTGCTCCGGCGTCAGCTCCCGCGCCGTGGCCATGATGTTCGTGCGCGTTACCTCGAACACGCCCTTCATCGAGTCGCGGATCGGGTTCTGAGCCGAGAGGCCGGCGGGAAGGGCGAGCAGCGCGGTGAGTGCCACGAGCGTGAATCGCTGAGTCATGCGTGCTTCTCCATCGTAGGCGGGATGAACGCGGAAGGTAGAAACACGGCCGCGCGGTGCCAACGCCGCCACCGCGCGGCACGTCCTACGGCAACCGCAGCGCCACCAGGGAGCCCGGCAGGTTCCGCCCACCGATCTGCACCACGACGTACTGCCTTCCTTCGTGTAGGTAGCTCATCATGCCGTACTGACCCTGCGCGGGGAGCTCCACGGTCCCGACCCGCTCTCCGGTACGCTTGTCCAGCGCGTGCAGGAGAGGCTCGCCCCCCGAGCCCTCCGCGGTGAGGAGCAGCGTCCGCGTCACCATCGTGATCGGGTGCGCGAGGCGGCCGGTGTTCGGCAGCTGGACGCCTCGTAGCGCGGGATGGTTGCGGATGTAGTCGGGCGTGTCGCCGTTCGGCGTCTCCCAGAGGTGCTCCCCGGTGTTCATGTCGATCGCGACGATGCGGCTGTACGGGGGCTTCATGATCGGGAGCCCGCGCGGACCCGCGAAGTCGCCACGGTTCGCCACCGCCCACTGCGAGATCGTCGTGCCCGTCGTCATGATGTCGTCCGGGAGGTCGAGATCCTGGCCCGGAGCGAGGTTCTCGGACCGACAGTCGCGGCGCGTCGACACGTAGAGGATGCCCGTCGTCGGGTCGGCCGAGCTCGGTCCGTTGATGTTCGTCGCGCCCGAGGGGCAACTCACGAACGACCGCAAGCCACGGTAACCGGGCGCGATGGGCGGGTTGTAGATGGGGCCGATGCTGTATCGACTCACGATCTCCAGCGCCTCGGCCCTCAGCTCGGGCGTGAAGTCGATGAGGTCGTCGACGGAGAGCCCCTGCATCTCGTACGGGGCCGGACGCGTGGGCATCGGCTGCGTGGGGGAGAGGCGCTCTCCCGGAAGCGTGGATTGAGGGACCGGGCGCTCCTCGATCGGCCAGACGGGCGTGCCGCTCTCGCGGTTGAAGGTGAACGCCCACCCCTGCTTCGTGGTCTGCACCACGATGGGCGTGCGACGGCCGTTCACGTTCACGTCCAGCGTGATGGGCGCGGTCGGATTGTCGAAGTTCCAGATGTCGTGGTGCACG
>JBFGFY010000216.1:0-5541 GCA_041579355.1 Longimicrobiales bacterium
AGGGACGCCGTGGTCGGCGCGACGTGGATGACCCGGGAAGACCGCGAGGTCGAGATCCAGGACATCGTCGGCTACCTGGACCGGCTCGCCTCGGCCGTCGTGCGAGGCACCCCCCGCGTGACCGTCCTCGGCTTCTCCCAGGGGGCGGCGGCCGCGTTCCGCTGGGTGACGTACGGCAGCGCCCCCGGTTTGCAGAGGCTGATCGCGTGGTCGGGAGACGTGCCTCACGACCTGGACATGGACGAGGCCGCGGGGAAGCTGCGGGACGTCGAAGTCGTCGTCGTGGCCGGGGCGGACGACGCGACGGTGCCACCGGAGCACGCCCAGGCGGGCGTGGAGCGCCTGATGGCCGCCGGGATCGCCGCCCGGCTGGTCTCGCACGCCGGCGGCCACGAGATCGACCCGGAGACTCTCCGGTCGCTCGCGGACGGAGGCTAGGCGCCGCGCAGGGCTCAGCCCGCCGCCTCGCTCCCGGCGAGCGACACGTAGCGCCCCGCGAACGTGCCCACGTCCGCGCCCTCGGACTGCACGCGCGCTTCTACCTTGATGCGTCCCTTGCCGTAGCGGTCGAGCGCGCGCAGGAAGCGCCGCCACGCGTCCGGTGGGGGCGCGTCACACACGGCCACGAAGGCCGCGTGGACCGGCGCGTCGTAGCGCACCGAGGACTCCTGGATGACCGTGCGGGTGGCACGGCCCTCGGCGTCGAGCCGGACGTGCACGAGCGACCAGCCGGCCAGGACGGCGAGGGCCGCGACGCTTCCTCCGAACGCGGTCGCGCGGTGGTTCAGGTTGGGCTCTAGCGGAGCCTCGAGACACACGCGCTCCGGTCCGGCCTCCAGGACCCGCACGCTCATCGCCGCCGCGAGCGGGATCTGCTCACGGAGGTACGCCTCCAGGTCCGCCGGCCTCAAAACTCGCCCACGAAGGTGATCTCGGGGACGAGCTCGTGGCCGGTCTCACGCGCCACGGTCTCTTGGGCCAGGTCGATCAGGTAGCGGACGTCGCTCGCGGACGCGCCCCCGAGATTCACGATGATGTTGGCGTGCTTGTGGAAGATCCCGGCGCCCCCGTGCAGGCGGCCTTTCAGCCCGCACTCGTCGATCAAACGTCCGGCTCCGATGCCGTCGATCTTCTTGAAGATCGACCCCGCGCACGGATAGAGCCACAGATCGGGGTGGCGCTCGTCTCGCCACTCGAGGTTCTCGCGCATCACACGTCGGAGCTCCTCGATCGGCGTGGCCTCCAGGCGGAAGGTCGCCGAGAGGACTACGTCTGCGCGGTGGTGCAGGATGCTCTCGTCGTACCCGAACTCGAAGTACTCGACCGGGACCGTGCGCCGCTCGCCGTCCTCTGTGAACAGCTCGGCCGACTCGAGGATCTCCGCGATGAAGAGCGTCCGCTCCCGCGCCGGGGCGGGAGCCAGGAAATGGAGGTTCTGCCAGAGAGCACCTCCGACCGTGCTCGGGATGCCCACGAAGTGATGGAGCCCGCCGAGGCCCCGGGCCACGGTCGCGTCGATTAGGTCCGGGAAGGTCTCGACCCCCGCGCCCGCGCGGACGCGACGGTCGTCGAGGAATTCCACGCCCCCGACCTCGGAGCGGATCACCAGCCCCCGCACCCCGCCGTCGCCGACGAGGATGTTCGCGCCCCGCCCGAGCAGGAAGTGCGGCAGACCGGTCGCGCGCGCGACCTCGATGGCGCGGACGAGCTCGTCCGCCGTCCGGGCGCGGTAGAGGAGGTCCGCGGGGCCGCCGATCCGGAAGGTCGTGAGGGGCGCGAGCGGAGCGTCGCGCTCGAGCCTGTCGGCTCCGAGCTCGGCCTCGAGGGTCCGCACCTCCGCGGCCCTGACTTGCGTCGATCTCAGCGCGCCACCTCTCTCGGGACTGGGTGCGCAAACATAGTCGCGCCCTCCTGGGGTCGGTACCGATCCCTGTCGCACGGACCGTGCCGTGGCGGCTGTCCGGTCCTGGGACGGCGCGTCCCGCAACCGCGCACCGCACCCGTTCGTGCGTCACACCCGGAAAGCACCGTAAGTGGCTGTGCAAACATACGTTGCGATCCTCGAGCGCACGTGGCACGAACCTTTCCCCAGTGCCATTCCGTAGTTGCCAGTGCGAGCGCGTTCGGCCGGAGGGTGACGTGGGGATGGGTGGACGGGTCGGTGATCAGCCCGCCGGCTCCGGTCGGGCGCCTCGCATTGCCTTTCCAGAGAGAGGCACGGGGCCGGGAAGGGCCCGGCCGTCCACGAACGAGGTGATTCAGGGTGCGGCAACGGACCAGATACGGACATGTGGGGTCGACGAGCGCGCGGGTGGGGACGAGGTGGTGGCGTGGACGGCGCGCTCTCGCGGGAGTGATCCTCGCGCTCGTCGGCGCCCCGCTGCAGGCTCAGCAGGCGGACCAACTCACGCTGGAAGACGCGATCGCCTTGGCGAAGGGGTCCAACCCCGGGTTCCTCGCCACCCAGAACGACCAGGCCGCCGCCAACTGGCAGGTACGTGAAGCGTACGCCCAGTTCCTTCCCAGGCTCGACGCGAACCTGACCGGGGCTTGGCAGGAGGCGGGGGCGCAGCGCTTCGGCACGATCGTCTTCCAGGACCAGATCACCGACTGGTATTTCTCGTCCTATGGGCTCAGCCTCGGGATGACGATCGACGGGAACACCATCTTCGGTGTGCCGAACGCCCGGGCCAGCAGGCGCGCGACCGAGGCCGGGATCGCCGCGGCTTCGTTCGCCCTCGAATCCTCGGTTGCGTTCCAGTACATGAACGTCCTGCGCGCTCGCGACGGCGTGGAGGTCGCCGCGCGGCAGTTCGAGCGCGCGACGCAGAATCTCACGATCGTGCGCACGCGGGTGCAGACGGGGGCGGCGGCGGGAACCGAGCTCACGCAGGCCGAGGTCGACCTGGGGCGGGCCGAGGTGGGCCGCATCCAGGCGGAGCGTGACCTCCGGCAGGCGCGCCTTCTACTGAGCGAGCAGATCGGCGTCATCGTGGGGGAGGAGACCGCGCTCCTGAGCGAGTTCGACATCTTCGAGCCCGACTTCGACGTGGACGAGCTGCTCGACCTGGCTCTCGACGCGCACCCTTCGCTCACCTCGCTGCGAGCGCAGGAGAGCGCCGCGCGTGCAGCGGCGCGTCAGGCTTCCACGAGCCAGTACCTCCCGTCGCTCCGCCTCGCCGCGAACTTCCGCGGCCAGGCGCAGGAGGCTCTCAACCGGCAGTTCGTCATCCGTCAGGCCGAAGACCGCGCGCAAGCCCGCGTCGACAGCTGCGAGTTCAACAACACGCTGCACAATGGCCTGAACGGCGGGCTCCCCGGCTACACGATCCAGAACTGCTCTCAGTTCACGCTCAGCGACGCCGACCGCCAGGCAGCGCTCGCGCAGAACAGCGCTTTCCCGTTCGACTTCACCACGATCCCGGCGACGGTCAGCGCCACGCTCTCGATCCCGGTGTTCACCGGCTTCAGCCGTGAGCGACAGGTTTCCCAGGCGCGGAACCAGGCCGAGGACGCCGAGTACGGCCGGCGCGCCGAGGAGCTGCGCTTGCGCACCGCGGTGATCAACGCGTACGACAACCTCGCGTCGGCGTATCAGGTGGTGCAGGCCGAGGCGCGCAACCTGGAGCTCTCCGAAGAGCAGCTCCAGCTGCAGCAGCGGCGCTACGCGCTCGGTGCGGCCGACCTGCTGCTGCTCCTCGACGCCCAGACCGGCTTGTCGACCGCGGAGCAGGGCTACCTGAACGCGGTCTACGACTTCCACTACAATTTGATTGCGCTGGAGGCGTCCGTCGGACGCACCCTCCGGCCTCGCTGACCGGGATCTCCGTGGACATCATTCGCGACACCAAGCCGCAGAAGAAGAAGAAGCGGCTCGTGTGGGGCGCCGTGGCCGTCGGGCTGCTCGCGCTCACCATCTTCGTGCCCAGACTGCTCCCGACCGCCGTGCCGACCGTGGACGCCGCGACCGTGTGGCGTGACACCGTCGAGCACGGAACCATGATCCGGCAGGTGCGCGGGCCCGGAACGCTCGTGCCCGAGCAGATGCGCTGGATCACCGCTGTCACGGCCGGTCGCATCGAGCAAATCCTTTCGCTCCCGGGCGCGGAGGTGAAGCAAGGGGATCTCATCATGCGGATGAGCAACCCCGACGTCGACATGCAGCTCCTGCAGGCGCAGCAGCAGCTGTCCCAGGCGCGCGCCGGGCTCGCGCAGCTCCGCACGAGCCTGCAAACCCAGGAGCTGACGCAGCGCGGCACGATCGCCACCGTGCGCACGCAGTTCCTCGACGCGGAGCGCGTCTACCAGACCAACCAGCGCCTCTTCGACGAGAACCCGGCGCTCGTCGCGCGCGCCGAGCTGGACCGCACCAAAGAGCTCGTGGACGAGCTCCGGACGCGGCTCGAGATCGAGGAGGATCGGCTCGAGGTCATGAGGTCGACCTCGCAAGAGCAGCTGGACGCGCAGGAGGAGCAGATCGCCCGCCTCCAGGAGCTCGTCCAGTTCAATCGCGAGCGCCTGCAGTCGATGCAGGTCGACGTGCCGGTCGGCGGCGTGCTCGCCGCGCTCGAGATTCCGCTCCAGGAAGGGCAGTGGGTGCAGTCCGGGCAGAATCTGTCGCGGGTGGTGGTGCCGGGACGGCTCAAAGCGGAGATCCGCATCACGCAGACGCAGGCGCAGGACATCGTCATCGGACAGACAGCTCTCATCGACACGCGCACGGACACGATCATCGGACAGGTGACCCGCATCGATCCGGCCGTGCGCAACGGGACGGTCACGATCGACGTGTCGCTCCCGCCGGATCTGCCGCCCTCGGCCCGACCAGATCTGAGCGTGGACGGCAACGTGATCATCGAGCGTCTCGACGACGTGACCTTCGTGGGGCGCCCGACCTTCGGCCAGGCGAACCAGCGGGTGAGCATCTTCAAGCTCACGCCGGACGGGCAGTACGCGGACCGCGTGACCGTCCAGCTCGGCGCGAGCTCCGTGAACGATATGCAGGTACGGGAAGGATTGGCTCCCGGTGACGTCGTGATCCTCTCGGACATGTCGCGCTGGGACGGCTTCGATCGGGTGAGGCTGAGGAGCTGACGCGAGTGACGTCCGCGCACTCCGCGTGGACGTCGGGAAGACACAAGGGGAGGGGACCGAGATGGCCGGAGAGCATGCGCTGATCCACCTGGAGGGCCTGAGCAAGGTCTTCTACACGGAGGAGGTCGAGACGCACGCGCTGTCGAACATCAACCTGCAGATCCAGACGGGGGAGTTCCTCTCCATCGCGGGTCCGTCGGGGTGCGGCAAGACGACTCTGCTGTCGATCCTGGGGCTGTTGGACAGCCCGACGGCGGGCAAGTACCTGCTCGACAACACGCCGGTGGAGAACCTGTCGGCTTCGCAGCGCGCGAAGATCAGGAACCAGGCGATCGGGTTCATCTTCCAGGCGTTCAACCTGATCGGCGACCTGACGGTGTACGAGAACGTGGAGCTGCCGCTGACGTACCGGGGGATGCCGGGGAGCGAGCGGAAGGAGCGGGTGCA
>JBFGFY010000217.1:0-5485 GCA_041579355.1 Longimicrobiales bacterium
ACATCGATCCGGAGCGCGTGCAGCGCGTGGTCGAGTCCTTCGGCGCGGACGCCGTGGAGCCCGACGCGATCTACGACGTCGATGCCGACGTCTTCGCTCCGTGTGCGCTGGGCGCGTGCATCAACGACGAGACGATCGAGAGGCTCAAGGTCGACATCGTAGCGGGCGCCGCCAACAACCAACTCGCTCGCAGCACCGTGCACGGCCCGGCGCTGCACGAGCGAGGCATCCTGTACGCACCGGACTACGTGGTCAACGCGGGCGGCCTCATCAACGTGTACGGGGAGCTCGAGGATTGGACGCCCGCACGGAGCAAGCGGAAGGCGGGTGAGATCTACAACACGCTCCTCCGGATCCTGGAGCTCGCCAAGTCGGAGGGGATCCCCACCGAGACGGCCGCGAACCGGATGGCCGAGGAGCGTCTCCAGGAGGCCCGGCACCTACAGCGGACGTACCTGCCATGATGGAGCATCTGCGGGCCGCGGACCCCCGCGTCTTCGAGTCGATCGTCTCCGAGGCGAGACGGCAGGCGGAGGGACTCGAGCTCATCGCGTCGGAGAACTTCGTCTCGCGCGCGGTCCTGGAGGCGATGGGCACGGTGTTCACCAACAAGTACGCGGAAGGGCTGCCCGGAAAGCGCTACTACGGAGGCTGCGAGTTCGTGGACGTGGCCGAGGATCTGGCCAGAGAGCGCGCCAAGCAGCTCTTCGGGGCCGAGCACGCCAACGTGCAGCCGCACTCCGGGGCGCAGGCCAACATGGCTGCCTACTTCGCCTTCCTCGAGCCCGGGGACCGCATCCTGGGCATGAACCTGAGTCACGGCGGCCACCTCACACACGGGTCACCCGTCAATTTCTCGGGGCGGCTCTTCGAGGTCATCGCGTACGGGGTGCGGGACGACGGGCACATCGACTACGACGCCCTTCGCGCACAGGCGAACGCCGAGCGCCCCAAGATGATCGTGGCCGGCGCGAGCGCCTATCCGCGCATCATCGACTTCGAGGCCTTCGCGGAGATCGCCCGGGAGGTCGGCGCGCGGTTGCTCGTCGACATGGCGCACATCGCGGGGCTCGTCGCCACAGGGCACCACCCCTCCCCGGTTCCGCACGCGGACGTCACGACGACCACGACGCACAAGACGCTCCGGGGCCCACGAGGGGGCCTGATCCTGTGCAGCGAGGAGCACGCCAAGGCGATCGACAAGTCCGTCTTCCCGTTCATGCAGGGAGGGCCGCTCATGCACGTGATCGCGGCGAAGGCGGTCGCGCTCAAGGAGGCGCTACAGCCTGACTTCGCCCTCTACTCGGCCCAGGTCATCGCCAACGCCAAGGCCCTCGGTGAGGGCCTCGTGGGTCACGGCCTCCACCTCGTCAGCGGGGGCACGGACAACCACCTGCTGCTCGTCGACCTGCGCCCGAGCCACGCCGAGCTCACGGGGAAAGACGCCGAGGCGGCGCTCGAGGCCGCGGGCATCACGGTCAACAAGAACACCGTACCCGGGGAGACGCGCTCGCCGTTCGTGACCTCCGGCCTGCGGATCGGGACGCCCGCCCTCACCACACGCGGCATGGGTGAGGCTCAGATGGCCCAGATCGCGGACTGGATCGCGGAAGTGCTCTCCGCGCCCGGCGACGAAGGGCGGATCCGGAGCGTGCGGGGACGGGTCCGGGAGCTGTGCGAGGCCTTCCCCCTCTACTCCGAGCTGACCTCCGCAGGGTGACGGTTCCACGATTCGGACCTGGCGAAAGCCCTGGAAGAAACACACATTTTGGCCCATGACGGATCTGCAGTTCGCCGACGAGGTCCTGGACCGGCTCCAGGAGCGCTACCCGCGCTTCCACGGGCGGTCGTACGTCTTCGTGCTCCAGGCGCTGCATCACGTCATCCAATCGCTGGAGGAGCCGCGCCACGTTTCCGGTCAGGAGCTGGCCCAGGGCGTGCGCGAGCTGGCCCTCGAACGCTTCGGTCCGATAGCCCGGACCGTTCTCGAGCACTGGGGGATCCACGACACCGAAGACGTGGGTCGCGTGGTGTTCGCGATGGTGGAGCAGGGAATTCTGATCAAGCAGGACGGGGATCATCCCGAGGACTTCTCCGACGTGTTCGACTTCGAGGAAGCCTTCGAGCAGAACTATCCCTGGAACGCGCGACCCTGACGACCACGATCCGCCGGGTCCTCCCACGCGACAGGGAGGCTGCCCGGGGATCGAGAAGCACGAATGGCCCGACAGACGCGGGCTTTCCGACGAAGCGAAACGTTTCTACGCCGAGGGGAGGGGAAGGACATGGTGGACCAGAGTGGGTTTCCTCGATGTCTGAAGTGCGAGAACGGCCTCCTGCTGCCGCTCTCGGACTACGGTCGAGACGGGGCACCCATCCGGTACAAGGCCTGGGTCTGCTCGAACCCGGAATGCGGCTTCAACATCCGCATCGACAACGGCGAGATCACGATCGGGCGCACGATCGGCCAGAGCTACAAGTAGCTGGCATACCCCCGTACGCCGCCGTCCCTCTCGCGGGCGACGGCGCACCCCTGCGCGACACCCTCGACAGTCAGGACGGGCCCTTCGGCCGGCGGTGCGCCGGGGGCCGATGATGGGCCGCCCGCATCCGCGCATCCGTCCTTTCGGGCGTGTCCACGTGCCCGCGCCGACCGCGGCCGAGGCCAATTCGCTCGATCGCCGGGCCATAGCCGAGCTGGGGGTGCCCCAGCCCGTGCTCATGGAAAACGCAGGCCGCTCGGCCGCGACCTTGCTCGCCCGGCTCTATCCCGAGGGCCCCGTGGTCGGGGTCGTCGGAGCCGGCAACAATGGTGGTGATGCGCTCGTCCTTCTCCGGACCCTGCGCGCCTGGGGTCGCGAGGCACGCGCGGTGCTCGCCGCGGACCGGTCGCGTGACACGCTCCTGCACGGCTGGCCCGTTCCGACGACGCGCGACGAAGACCTCGACGAGGCCGGTTGGGCGACCCTCTTGGCGGGGGCGGGAGTGGTGGTGGACGGCGTGCTCGGGACGGGGGCCCAAGGACCCCCCCGGAAGCGCCAAGCGGCCGCCATCCAGCGCATCAACGGGAGCGGGCGCCCGGTGCTCGCCATCGACGTCCCCTCCGGCATCGACGCGTCCACCGGGGCCGTGGCGGGAAACGCCGTCCAGGCGGACGTGACGGTCGCCTTCGGCGCGCCCAAGCTGGGTAGCTTGCTGCATCCGGCGCGCGCCCACGTCGGGCGACTCGTCGCGGTGGAGATCGGCTTCCCGCCCTGGGGGCCTGAGCAGACGGGTGCCCACGTCGTGACGCCTGCTTGGGCGCAGGCGAAGCTGCCGCGCCGGGGCACCGACACCCACAAGAAGGCGGTCGGCAGCGTGCTCGTCGTGGCCGGTCAGCCCGGTATGGCGGGGGCCGCGATCCTGGCGGCGTCCGCGGCGTTCCGCTCCGGGGCGGGGCTCGTGCGGGTCGCCTCGGCGGCGGAGAACCGTGCGGCGATCCACGCGGCGCTGCCCGAGGCGATCTACGTGGATGCGGCCGACGCCGGGGGGCTCGCCGAAGCCCTGGGGGCGTCCGACGCCGTGGCGGCGGGCCCGGGCCTCGGGACGGGGGCTGCTGCCCGGGAAGTGTTGGACCGCGTCGCCGACGGACCACCCCGCCCGACCGTGCTCGACGCCGACGCCCTCACCCTGGCGGCGACCGGGGAGCTCGACCTGCGCGCGCTCGGGGAGAGCCGCCCGGTGCTGCTCACGCCGCACCCCGGCGAGATGAGCCGCCTGCTGGAGTCGCTCCGGACGTCGGGCGAGTCGTCGACCGGAAGCCCGGAGGCGCGCGCGCGCGCGACGTGTGAGCGCTTCTCGTGTGTGGTCCTCCTCAAGGGAGCCCCGTCCGTCGTGGCGGCCCCCGACGAGCCGCTCCTGGTCGACACGCAGGGCTCCTCGGACCTCGCGGTGGCGGGCATGGGGGACGCGCTCACCGGTGTGTGTGCCTCACTCGCCGCCCAGGGCCTCGCGCTCCGCGAGGCCGCCGCCGCCGCCCTCTACGTGACGGGCAGGGCCGCCCGCTTGGCGGGACGGGGGCGGGGGCTCACTCCCTCCGACGTGCTGCGTTGGATCCCCGATGCGCTGGAGGAGCGAGCCCCCTCGGCGACGGACCTCGACCTCCCGTTCGTTCTCTTCGACGCCGACCCCGCGCGCTGACCCGTGACCCGCGAGCCTAGACGCCGCATCGCCCTCGGCCCGGGTGCCGAGTTCGATCTCATCCGGCGCTTCGTCGCCGAGGAAGGGCCGCTCCCGACCGAGGTCCGTGTGGGGCCCGGAGACGACGCTGCGGTGCTCGAGGGCGGCTGGATCGTCTCGACCGACCTCTGCGTCGAGGACGTGCACTTCCGCCGCAGCTGGCTCGGGGACCGGGAGATCGGGTACCGCGCCGGGGCCGCGGCGCTCTCGGACGTGGCGGCGATGGCGGCCACCCCAGTGGCCCTGCTCGTGTCCGTGGCGGCGCCGCGTAGCGGCGTCGACCTGGAGGCCGTGCACGCGGGGCTGCGGGAGGTCGCCGGCTCGGTGGGAGCGAGCGTCATCGGTGGCGACCTTTCACGCTCCCCGGGGCCGCTCGTGCTCGACGTCGTCGCTCTGGGATGCACGGCCTGGCCGGTGCTGCGCGACGGCGCGGAGCCTGGAGACGACGTCTGGGTGACCGGACGCCTCGGCGGAGCGGCCGCGGCGGTACGGCTCTGGCAGGCGGGCCAGGAGCCGACACCCGCCCTGCGGGAGGCGTTCGCCCGCCCGACGCCACGGGTCCGTGAGGCGCGCTGCCTGGTCGACCACGAGGTCGTCGACGCGCTCATCGACGTCTCGGACGGCATCGCCGGCGACGCGGGTCACGTCGCGGCCGCGTCGGGCGTGCGCGTCGTGCTGGAGGTATCACGGATCCCTGTCATGGAGGCCGCCACTGCCGCCCTCGGACCGGCCGCAGCGCTCGAGGCCGCGCTGCACGGGGGCGAGGACTACGAGCTCTGCTTCGTGACCGACCCGGGAGCGGTCGACGTCGACTACTTCCGTCGGCGCTACGACCTGCTCGTCACACGCGTGGGTCGCGTGGAGGAGGGGGAGGGCGTCTGGCTCGAGCACCCGGACGGTCGCGTCGAGCGCCTGGCGCGGGGCGGCTTCGATCACCTCGCCGGGGACGATACGTGATTCGCCTGCTCGTAATGCTGGTCACGGTCGTGCCGGTCACGGGCTGGTATGTGGCACGTATCCTCTGGGACGTGTACCGCGACGTGCCGCACGCTCCCTGCACGTGTGAGTGGGTGCCCAGGAAGTGGGCGCGCGTCCTGCTCCGCCTCGCGGGCGTGCGTGTCGTCCTGGAGAATCCCGAGGCGATCGATCGCGACGCGCCGCAGATCCTCGTGGCAAATCACGCCTCCTGGTTCGACGTGCTCGTGTTGGCCGGCTACGTGCCCGGCCGCTACGCCTTCGTCGCCAAGAAGGAGGTGGCGAACGTCCC
>JBFGFY010000218.1:0-5389 GCA_041579355.1 Longimicrobiales bacterium
GCCAAGCGGTCGGAGGTCCCGTGCGGCAGGGGAACCCCCTCGCAGAAGGCCGCCGCGATTGCTCGGTGCACCACCAGATCGGGATACCGCCGGATGGGCGACGTGAAGTGCGCGTATCCCCCGGAGGCGAGGCCGAAGTGCCCCAGGTTCTCCGGATCGTAGCGGGCTTTCGCGAGCGTGCGCAGCACGAGCGCCGACACGAGCTCCCGCTCCTCGGGCGTACGTCCGCTCTCGAGCAACTTCTGTAAGTCTTTGGGCTTGAGCGTCTTGCGTCGTGGCACCTCGAGGCCCAGGGGAGCGAGGACGTCCGCCAGGTCCTGGACCTTCTCGGCCGTCGGCGGCTCGTGCACCCGGAAGAGGCCGAGCAGATCGTGCGCGACGAGATCGTTGGCGACCACCTCGTTCGCGAGGATCATGAAGTCCTCGATGAGGCGGTGGCTCTCGAGCCTCTCCCGGCGCTGAATGTCGAGGGGCAGGCCGTCACGATCGAGGATCACCTCGGCCTCCGGGAGGTCGAGGTCGAGGCCACCCCGTGCACTCCGCTCCTCCCTCAGATGCCGCGCGAGGTCGTCGAGGGTGCGCAGCGCCGCGTCGAGCTCCCCGTCTCGGGAGGCCCGCCCTTCCAGCACGGCTTGGGCTTCCTCGTACGCGAGCCCGTGTCGGCAGCGGATCGTGGTGCGTTCGTACCGCCGCTCCCGAACCCGTCCCCGTCCGTCCAGGGTCAGGAAGAGGGAGAGCGCGAAGCGCGGGGCTTCGAGCAGCAGCGAGCAGACGTCCGACGAGAGGATCGGCGGCAACATCGGAATGGCCCGGTCCACCAAATAGACGCTCGTGCCGCGCGTGAGCGCCTCTTCGTCGACCGGGCTGCCGGGGGTCACGAAGTGCGAGACGTCGGCGATGTGCACACCGACCTCCCAGAGTCCGTCGCCCAGGGCACGCACCGAGAGAGCGTCGTCGTGATCCTTGGCGTCCGCGGGATCGATCGTGAAGGTGAGGAGCGCCGTACGGTCCACGCGGGCGGGGCCCGGGCTCGCCGTGCCGGCTTCGGCCGCATCCTGGGCGGCACTCAACACCTCGTCCGGGAATTCGAGGCGGAGGTCGAACCCGTGCGCGATCGCGAGCACGTCGACGCCGGGGTCGGAGAGCGGGCCGAGGACCTTCTCGATCGAGCCGCTCGCCCGCGAGCGGCCGTCTCCGAAGCTGTGGAGGCGCACGACCACCACGTCGCCGTCCCTGGCGTCGCTCGTGTCCGAGCGGGAGACGAGCACTTCACGCGTGAGCCGGTGATCGAGGGGCACGACGAAGGAGACCTTCCGCTGTCGGTGCAGCGTGCCGACGACCGTCTGTCGCGCCCGCTCGAGGACCCGGAGGACTCGTCCCTCGGGGCTGCGGCCCTCGCGGGGGTGACCTTCGACGCCCACCAGGACGGTGTCCCCGTGCATGGCGCTGGCCAGCGCGCCCGCGGGCACGAAGACGTCGGGGCCACCCTCCTCGGCCCGCACGAAGGCGTCACCCTGCCGGGTGACGGACACCGTGCCGCTTACGGTGCGGTCCGGCGCGCCCCGCCCTTTCCCGGGCCCTCCCCCTCCCCGCCGGCCGCGGAGCCGGCCTCGGCCGCGGGGCCTCGGCGTCATGGGCCGAACCCCACGCGAATCACGGCCGTCCATCCCACCGGTTCCGCTCGCCGTCCCAGGTCGGGGGGCAGAGCGCCGAGCGGGGCTCCGGGGAGTAGCCGCACCTGGACGGGGCTCGACCGCCCGCGCGCGGACAGGTACGCGTCCACGGCCGCGACGAGATGGTTCACGAGGACGACGCCTACCGCGGTCCTGGCCTGCCGAAAGCGGCTGTCGCTCGCTCCGATGAGACTCGCGAGCTCCTGCTGGTCACCCGGTGCGGAGCTCCAGTCCCACAGGAGCTCCGGCCCGTACGCCCGCTGCTGATAGTAGGCCAGCGCGCTCTGGTAGCTCGGGTCCGACGGCGTCACCGATTGCCCCGGGGGAAAGAAGATCTGGACGGCCAGCGCCCACATCGACCCGTTGAACGTGGCGGCGTCCATCTCGGGCTGGACGCCGGGCATCCCGGCGTCCGCGTCGAAGGAGCCTGAGCGCGACCATTTGGTCAGTCGCTCGTAATACTCGAAATCCCCGTCCACGCGCGGGCCCGACTGGATCCGTCCGCGCTCCCAGGCGAAGTCCCGATAGCGGTGCCTGAGGTCCCGGCCGGCCCCGCTGCGCTCGGCGTACAGGACCCAGCCCGCCACTTCGACCGCCAGGTAGACCCACTTCCGGTCCTGACCGAGCACGTGCTGACCGGCCCCCGGGAGGACGAGCGAGAGGAGCGCCGGTGTGACCGGGGGAGTCGGCTCGGGAGCAGCGACCTGCGGGGGCGAGGGCGGCCCCAGCGTGGCGGCGGCGGTCCGCCACTGACCACGAGCCGCCGAGGGGGTCGCGAGAGCGGTCGCGCAAAGGAGCGCTACCGCAGCGGTGCGCCGCATCAAAAGCCGATGGAGAAGGTCACGTGGACCGGCTCGGTCTCTCCGGTGAGGCTCGACACGGCGAGCGACTTCGCGATCGACAGGTCGAAGGCATCGTAGCGGATGCCCAGCCCCACCCGCGCTCCGTCCTCCGGATCGGCCCCCTGGATCTTGCCGAGCAGGTCCGAGATCACGTATCCCGCCCGCAGCGAAAGCGCATCGACCTGGCCGGCGGTGAACTCCGTGCCGAAGTAGAGGGACGGCACACCCGGGTCGTACAGGCGGTCCTGCAGCTCCACCGCCAGCCAACCGGCGAAATCGTCGCGCTCGGTGAACGCGTCGACCAGGTCGTACGCGGCGGCGACTCGGTAGCGGGCCGGGAGCGGGTCCGCCTGCTCGGCGTTCAGGACCTGCAGGCTCGGGCCCACGTGGGCCAGCATCGCACCCAGCCGCAGGCGCTCGATCGGCTCGGCCTGGGCGCCTACGTCGAAGGCATACGTGGTCGCGGTCGTTCCCTCGTCGGGGCACGCCGAGCCCCGACAGCTGAGGCGGAACTGCACGATCTTGAAGCTCACCCCCGCGGTCAGGCTCTGGAGGAGCCGCGCCGAGGCCGAGATGATCCCGAGATGGTTCCGGACCGAAATCGTCCCGCCGAAGTTGCCGTTGATGTCGGTCAGGTCCTGGTCGCCCACGTCGAGGAGCAGGTACGAGGCTCCGATCGCACCCACGCCCGGCCGTGCGAGGAGGGCGGTGAGGGCGGTGGCGGTGCCGGCGATCTGGTCCCCCCGGAAGAGGACGAGCTGGCTCCGACGCGCTCCCCCGAGACCGGCCGGGTTCCAGAAGGCGCCCTCCGATCCCTCCACCCAAGTCATGGCGCGGCCGAGCGCGACCGCCTTCGCGCCGACGGGTAGGAGCAGGAACGGCGCGCCCTCGCTCGACGTGCCGCTGCTCTGCGCGGCCGCGGGCACGGGCGCGGACGCAGCCGCGGCCACGAGGCCCGGAAGGAGCAGCAGGGTCAGGAAGCTAGCTCGCGCGTTCATCTTCTGGAGGCAGGCGGAACCCCAGTCGTCCCAGGTGGGCCCGGCTCTTTCGCCACGAGTCCAGGGGCTTGACCCACAGGTCGAGGTACACACGGCGGCCGAGAAAGTGCTCGATCTTGGACCGGGCGGCCTCGCCGAGCCGCTTGATGGCGGCACCTCCCCGCCCTACGAGGATCCCCTTCTGCGACTTCCGCTCCACGTAGATGTCGACATGCACGTACAGCGGGTCCTGCCCCTCGCGGAACTCCTCGACCTGACAGAAGACCGAGTAGGGTATCTCCTGGTGATACTGTTCGAAGATCGTCTCGCGAACGAGCTCTGCCACGAAGAATCGCACCGGGTCCGAAGCGATCTCGTCCTCGGGGTAGAGGAAGGGACCCTCCGGTAGCGCTTCCGAGAGCGCCTCGAGCAGCACGTCCACGCCGTCACCCCGCTCCGCCGAGACGCGCCATAGGGACGCAGGCCGCAGGTTCGCGCGCAGCCACCCCTCCCACGCTTCCACCGGCTCCGGGCGTGCGACGTCGACCTTGTTGAGCGCCACGTACACGGGAGCCTCCGTCTCCTCGAGCGCACGCTTGATCCGCTCTCCGTCCTCCGAGGAAGGAGGCTCCCTGGCGTCCACGACCAGGAGCACCAGATCTGCCTCGGCCTGGGCCTCGAGGGCCGCTCCCAGCATGGCCCGCTGCAGCAGGTCCCGCGCCTCCAACAGACCCGGCGTGTCGAGGAAGATCAACTGCGCGCGGCCCTCCGTGCGGATGCCCGTGACGCGCTGCCAGGTGGTCTGGGCCTTCGGCGTGACGATCGAGAGGTGCTCGCCGACGAGCCGGTTGAGCAACGTGGACTTCCCTGCGTTCGGCCTCCCCACGAGGGTCACGTAGCCGGCTCGGGTGCTTCGACTGGCGGTGGTATCGGCTTGCATGCGCCGAAGCTAACCTCACGCCATGCAGCTCCCCTATCCCGTCCGCGTGCTCGGCCACCGCACCCTCGGGCGGATCTCCGTCCGCATCCGCGCGGGGATGAACCGGGGCATGCGGTGGAGCGTGGTCACGCTCGGGCGCGGATACGGCTCGGGCTCCTTCGGTCGGGACCGGCTCGCCGCGCTCGCGCTCGTGACGAGGCCGGGCGACACCTTCTGGGACCTCGGCGCGCACAAAGGCTTCGTCACGCTCGCGGCTTCCCGCATGGTCGGTGCGGTCGGGCACGTGGTGGCGATCGAGCCCTCGGCGACGAACCTGGGCTTCCTCAGGCGACACCTCGCGTGGAACGGGATCCACAACGTGACGGTCGTGCCGGCCGCGCTCAGCGACCGAGCGGGTGAAGCCGACTTCGGTGGGCGCGGGAGCTCGATCGCGTTCCGTATCGGTGTGGGACCCGAGCGCGTGCGCGTGGCGACGCTCCAGGGGCTCGTCACCGCAGAGGGGCTACCCCGGCCCGACGTGCTGAAGATCGACGTGGAGGGCGAGGAGGCCGCGGTGCTGCGGGGGATGGGTGCGCTGCTCGGCCCAGACCAGGCGCTGCTCATCTCTACGCACGGGCGCGCGTCCTACGTAGAGTGCCGAGCGCTGCTGGCAGTGCGCGGCTTCCGCGTGCACGACTCCTGGGAGGTCCGCCGTCGTCTCGAGAGCGGGGAGCCGTGGTCGAGCGATCACGACGTCCTGGCGATCGGACCCGATCGTGAAGTGGACGCAGCCGCGATCGAGCAACTGCGCCTCCTTGCGGGTCCCTGACCCGAAGCCCGTCTACGTCAGATGCTCCGGCCGCTACGCGGTGTGGCGTAGTACCCCGCCGCACGCCCCGGCCTACGTTCCGTTCGCAGGAAGGACCAGACCTTCGACGATGGAACCGAGACGCGAGGAGGAGACAAATGTTCCGGCGC
>JBFGFY010000219.1:0-5388 GCA_041579355.1 Longimicrobiales bacterium
ATGAAGTACGTGCCGACGATGCGTGTCGGGGCTTCCGCGACCGCGACGAAGACCTCGTTGGGCGCCCCGACCCAGAACGAGCGGGCTTCCGCCTCCGAGATGTCCCGCGCCAAGGCATAGGTCTCACCGGCCCGGAAGACGGGCTCGAGGACGGCCCAGACCCCGGGCCAATCTCCGGTCCGGAGCTCTCGAATCGACAAGGGCACGGCGGGAGTGGACATGAACATCCACAAGCTCCTGAGCCGGGCCGGCAGCTCGCAAGTCGGGCGCCGTGGCGCCCCCCACCTGTCTCCTCTACGTTGCGAAGACGAGTCCTGTGGGCCCCTCGACGGTCGACGCGCATGGAAAGTCTCCGGGGTCGCCTCCTCATCTCGAGTGGTGGTCTCTTCGACCCGAACTTCCGTCACACCGTGGTACTGGTGGGTGAGCACAACCACGACGGAGCGCTCGGCGTGGTCCTGAACCGGGCGCTCGACGTGACGGTCGAGAGCGCCCTGCCGCCCCTCGCCACCGTGGTCCCGCCCGACGAGCCACTCTTCCAGGGCGGTCCCGTGCAGCCCACGAGCCCCGTGCTCATCGCCGAGCTCGCCGACCCGGAGCTGGCCGACGTCCTCGTGTTCGGATCCATCGGCTTCGTCACGGGAGACGTCTCCGACGAGGTGCGGGCCGGCATCGTGCGGGCCCGGGTGTTCGCCGGCTACTCGGGTTGGGCCCCCGGTCAGCTCGAGGCGGAGATGGCAGCCGACAGCTGGATCGTCGACACCGCCCGCGAGGAGGACGTCTTCACCGATTCGCCGGACCTGCTGTGGAGTCGGGTGCTGGAGAGAATGGGGCCGAAGTACCGGCGCCTCTCCCGGATGCCCTACGATCCCTCGATGAACTGAGGCGGGAGGCACCAGTGCACCAGCGAGACTACATCCTGCGGCTGATCGAGCAGCTCGGAGCCGCGCTCGTGGAGATCCGCAGGCGTATCCTGGGACGGCAGAACCCCTCGGAAGCGCGCGAGTCCCTGGCTCGTGTATCCGGGCAGGCCGGACTCGACATCGAGCTACTGCGCGGATTCGACCTCGAGACCCTCCGGCTCCTCGTCATGCCTGCCGGGGAGGTAGAGCCCGCGCGCTGCTGGCTCATGGCTGAGGTCCTCTATCTCGACGGGCTCGAGGCGAAGCTCTCCGGTGGGGCCGCCCGGGAGAGCCTGATCAAGGCTCGAGCCCTGTTCGACCTGGTCCGGCCGGCCGGCGGCATGCTCGTCGGCATGCCGGAGGCCGCAGAGCGCATCGGCGAGATCGACCGTCTGCTCGCCGATCTCGGTACGGGAGACGGCGACCCCGGGAGGGTCCGGCCGCGCCGCGCCTCCGCTACTCCTCGACGAACCGGTAGCTGGCGTGCGAGTCGTAGTCGATGCCGTGCTTCTTCTTGAGCGCCTGGATGTGGCGTAGCTGACTCTTCGTGTGGGGGCTCGCGACCCCGTCCCCGAATGGTTCGCACGTATGCAGCAGGATCTCCTCCAGGCAGCTGCTCAACGACATGCGCTTGTGCTCGGCCAGGTCCTCGAGCAGGGCCGCCAGACGCCTTTCCAATCGGACTGGGACCGCGACGCGTTCGATCGGGAGCGGGTCACCCACGTTGTAGATGTAGTGCCCGAACGCGAGTCGATAACCATTCAGGTCGCGCACGAAGTAGTCCCGTAGCCCGTAGGGCTGGTCGACCGGCGCGGCGCTGATCTCCGCGCCGTTCGCGCGCTGTATCTCGAAGAGCGCGTCCGCGTCGTCCACCACGAAGTAGAGATTGCATCCGGCCGGGTTGGGCACACCCTCCTCGAGGAAGATCTGCACCTCTCCGAGATTCACACCGGCCATGGTCACGGGCGCCCCCCACGTGAAACCGAGCTCGAAGCCCAGCTTGCCGGTATAGAAGTCCACCGCGGCCTGCACGTCGGGCACGGGCAGGCCCGTGTGATGGCGCTCGCAGTGCACGTCGGCGGACGAATCACGCCCTCTCATCGAAGTCATCGGCTGTCGCTCCACATGCGATATGCGACCATCCATTCGCCGTCCTCGACCCGATGGAGGACGTCGAAGTATTTCGTTTCGAACGGCTCCGGCGCGCCACCGCCAATCGGAATCCGCGCGCCCCACAGCGTGACTCGGTGCACGACCCAATCCCGGCCCAGGAAGCGCATCTCGTCGACTCGAAGGCCTTCCGGTCTCAGCGTGTAGGTCGCCTCGGTACGCGCCCTCCGCTCCCACGCCGCGATGGCGGCGCGACCCTGCACGGGAGGACCGTCCGGGGGGAGAACGTATCCGTCGGGCGCGTAGAAGCTCGCGTAGCTTTCGGCGTCCTGTTGCTCCGGGCCGAACCACGCGGCGTAGAACGCCTCCACCGACGCGGAGTCCGCAGCCGATTGGCAGGACAGCGGCGTGGGCGCCAAGGACAGCACGCTCACGGCCACCCCGGTCGGCAGAGCGACCTTCGACCAGCTCACATGCCCTCCCTCGGGCGCGCGCGCCCTCCCTTTACAGCTGCCAGAGGCCGTGGTGTACGCTCCCCTGTATATAGATGGCGAACGTGCCGTGTCCGGGAATCTCCAGCGGCGGATGCGCGACCTCGGCTCCGGCCGCCACCGCGGCGGCCACCGCCCCTTCGATGTCGTCCACCAGCCAGTACGGCCGCACCACCGGCTCCTCGCTGGGGTGCAGCGGCGCCCTCACTCCGACGAGCCCGCCGCCCGGCAGCGGGGCGGTCCGCGCCCCTCCGAGGCCCGAGTCCGGCGCGCCGAACTGCAAACCGCTCGCGGCGGCGTAGGCCCCGCACACGTCGTCGACCTCCCGGGTGACGATCTCGAGGTACTGGATGCGCATGCTGGTGTCACTCCCTCGTTTCGAGGAACTCGGTCGGTGTCATCTTAGCCACTACCTCGCCCGCCACCACCTCAGCCCGCCGGCGATCCCCAAGACGGCCCACTGCAACGCCGGGACCTTCAGGACGAGCAGCAGTGACGATACCTGCAGGTCGATGTCGAAGACCATGAGTCGCACGACGAACTCGGCGATGTACGCATACGCCCCGATCCCGACCAGGAGCAGCGCCGCCAGGAACGAGATCACCGTGTCGTGCCGAGACTCGGGGGCTTCGGCGCGGGGACGCGCCGCCCAAACGATCGGGGACAGGACCCAGAGGGCGAGGAACGGCGCCGCAACGGCCACCTCCAGAGTCTGTGTGAAGGACAAGGACCACACTCGGGAGATGAGCATCCACGTGCCGGCCAGGACGAAGACGAACGAGCCCGCGAGGCCGACCCACAGCACGCCACGACGCCAAGCCTCGAGCCTCAATGCGTGGCGTCCCAGAGCGGGCGTTGCAGGAAGTCGGACAGCGTGCGCGCGTCCGCTGCGAGCTGCCCTTGGTTGCCGTGGTCGACCACGTTCATACGCTCGCCATCCTTCAGGACGAGATTCAGCTCGTAGCTGTAGTACGACGTGTTCTTGCCTCGACAGTGCTCGGATACGATCTGCAGCGCGTGGATGTCATCGAGCTTGGCGTAGTGCCGTACGTCGTCGCGGCGGGTGGCCTCGTGCGGCGGAACCCGGCCCTTCCAGTACTCTCCCCGACTCTGGTCGAAGACCACGGGCGCCGTGCCGAAGTACATCATGAGGCCGCCGGCCACGGTGAAGATGCTGCCGACCAGGAGTGGGAGCAGGTACGACTGCATCCCATCCGAGGCGGAGAGCCTCACGGCGACGACCGACCCGATGAGCGCCCCCACGCCGACCACCAAGAAGACCGCGTAGAACACGACGGCTCCGGGCGCCGGCCGAAACTCCAGTCGCCGAGGATGGACGCTCACGAGCCGATGCGTGCCGAAGCTCGCCCCTCCCTGCTTGGCGGGGCCCCATTCCGTGCGCAGCGCGACGTCGTCGCCGAGCGCGGTTGGATCGAATGGAACTGCGTGGGCAGACAGGCCTCGGATCTTACGCGCGAAATCTCTGATCATAGCCCTCCTCCACGCCGCCCCCAGCGACGCCTCCGCTCACACACGGTCTATCCGCTCCCCTCTTGGTGCAGCCATGCTCGCGAGGTGCTGCCGCAACGGCTCGTCGTCGCGGACCATGTGATCCGTGATGTGGAAGACCTCCGCCACACGCTCGTGACCGAGCGCTTCGCTACGATCCAGGATGCGTCCCAGGAGCTCGACGTGCGCCCACGGCGAGCGGTCCGCGTCCACCAGACCGACCTGGACCTCGGCGCTCGTGGTGCGGATCTCCAGCGGAAACGCGATCCGGTCCCACGGGCCGGCCCCCTCACCCCACTCACCCACCGAGACAATGGCCTGCACGACCCCGCCCGCATGTGCCTCACCGAACCGGGCGTAGTAGACCGCATGCGCGTTCCCGTCCTGGCGCACGAACCGGGTCAGCGACGTCGTTTCGGTGCCGCAACACTCACAAGTGCGCGTGGCCGGCGGCTCGAATTCGATCGTCAGCACGTGTCGACGAAAGCCATGCCATGCGTCCTCACTCGCATGCGCACAGGTCGGAGCCGGAGAAGGCGTCGGTCTCGGAGGTCCACCCCTGGCGCCCGGAAGCAGTGCGAATCAGCACCCACCACTGGGAGTCGTGCTCTCGCAAGAGAGATCCGTGCTCGCAGCGCTCACACATGCTGCCCGCCGTGCCTCCGTACGGGCTGAAATCGAGACTGGCCTCGACGCGCTCCCCGTTCCACCAGACGCCGAAGTAGCCCTCGCCCAGGTAGTCCAGAACCCACACCGTATCACCGGCCTCGAAGCGGTCGAAGTCCGTCCGGAAGACGAACGGTGTGGGCACGGTTCGCACGTGACCGGTGACGGCGGTGACGGTGTCGCCGTTTTCGGCGCGTCCCGTGACCACCGCGTCCCCCCGTGGCTCGGCGCGGAGGTCCACGGTGCGTTCCGATTGCCAGCGGCCATAGGTGCAGCACTCGAACGGACACGCCCCCTCTATGACGTGGACAGCCGGTGGGCGTTGCTGTGCCTGAAGGCCGGCGGCGCAAGCGGTGAGCGCCACCATCGAGACGCAAAGACGACGCAGCATCGGGCGAGACTCCCTACGGAGCGGCACGGTCGCTCCGCAACGTTGCAGACGCGACTCGCCCGATCGCAAGGCTATGGAGAGCGAACTTCGGTGGGTCGCGACTTCGGCTGCTCGTCCCGGCCCTCGTGCACCCGAAGGTGCCGCCGCTCGCTGCCGTCGGCGTTCATGTGACCCCTAACGCGATGGCCAGTCACTACGCCAGCACGCCTCGCCGTGTCATCGCCCGCGCGTAGACCCAGAGTCCCACGGCCACGAGGAAGATGAGGATCGTGAAGGCGGCACCCGCTCCTCCCATGATCTCGAGTCCATTGGACAGGAG
>JBFGFY010000220.1:0-5368 GCA_041579355.1 Longimicrobiales bacterium
ACCGGTGACCAGCTGGAGGACGCCGCGGCGGAACGGGATCCGCAGTTCAACCAGTCCATCGTGCGCTTCGAGCTGAGCCGCGCAGGTGGGCGCGAGTTCTCGCGTTTCAGCGGGGCGAACGTCGGCAACTTCCTCGCGATCGTGCTCGACGGGGACGTGATGAGCGCCCCGGTCATCCGTGACCGCATCGGCGCCCGGGGGCAGATCGAGATGGGGCAGGGCACGCCGATCGAGGAGGCGCGCGACCTCGCGCTTGTCCTCCGGGCCG
The DNA here is from genome assembly GCA_041579355.1 of Longimicrobiales bacterium. Taxonomy (GTDB): domain Bacteria; phylum Gemmatimonadota; class Gemmatimonadetes; order Longimicrobiales; family Gaopeijiaceae; genus UBA2982. Next base: position 269 of record JBFGFY010000220.1, read on the forward strand.
GCGCGCTTCCCGTGCGCATCAACATCATCGAGGAGCGGACCGTCGGTCCTTCGCTCGGACAGGACTCGATCGACCAGGGCACCATCGCCGGCGTCGTGGGCATCATCCTCGTCGTCGTCACGATGCTGCTCTACTACCGCATGGCCGGGCTGCTCGCCGTGGGCGCCCTCGGCGTATATGTCCTGCTGGTGCTGGGAGGGCTGGCGGGGCTCGACGCCACGCTCACCGTGCCCGGTATCGCGGGTCTGATCCTCTCGGTCGGCATGGCGGTCGACGCGAACGTGCTCATCTTCGAGCGCATACGGGAGGAGCTGGCCAAAGGACGTGCGACGAGGACCGCCGTCGACGAAGGCTTCCAGCACGCGCTCTCGGCCATCGTCGACGCGAACATCACGACTCTGATCACCGCGCTCATCCTCTTCCAGTTCGGAACGGGGCCCGTGCGGGGCTTCGCGGTGACGCTCTCGATCGGAATCGTCGCCTCGTTCGTCTCCGCGCTCTACGTGACGCGCTCCTTCTTCCTGCTCTATCTGTCCGGGAAGAAGACCACCGATCCGATCAGCATCTGAGGCCGAGTTCATGAGGCTCTTCGCGGACGCGAACTACAAGTTCATCGAGCAGCGCCGTAAGGCGTACGTACTCTCTGCGATCATCGTCGGCGCCGGGATCGCGGCGATGCTCTGGAACGTCTTGGCGATCGGTACGTGGCTGAACTACGGCGTCGACTTCACGGGCGGCTCGCTCGTGCAGGTGCGCTTCGACCAGCCGACTACGGTCGCGGAGCTGCGCGCCTCGATGGGCGGCGCGGGCACGGAGATCACGCGATTCGGTGAAGAGGGGCTGAACGAGTTCGTGATCCGGGCCCCGCTCGCCGAGGACGTATCGATCACGCAGGTCGCGGAGCGGATCCAGCAGCAGGTCGCGACCGGGCTTCCGGGCCGCACGTTCACCGTGGAGCGCACGGAGCTCGTCGGGGCCAAGGTCGGCGGCGAGCTCCAGCAGAAGGCAGGCCTCGCGATCCTCTTCTCCTTCCTTCTCACGCTGATCTACCTCGCGATCCGTTTCGAGCTGCGCTTCGGGCTCGCCGCCGTGATCGCGACGGCGCACGACATCCTGGTCACGCTCGGGTTCCTCGCGGCGTTCCAGGTCGAGATCGCGCTTCCCACGGTCGCTGCGATCCTGACGATCCTCGGCTACTCGCTGAACGACACGATCGTGGTGTTCGACCGGATCCGTGAGAACCTCAACATGAAGGGAGCCCGCAAGCGGGACCCGATCGAGCTGGTGAACCAGTCGATCAACGAGACGCTGCCCCGTACGGTTCTCACGTCCGGAACCACGCTGGCGGTGCTCTTCGCGCTCCTCCTGCTCGGCGGCGCAGTGCTCCGTGACTTCACCGTCGTGCTGATCCTCGGGGTGCTCGTGGGAACGTACTCCTCGATCTTCGTGGCTTCGCCCGCCCTCATCGAGATCCAGAAGCGGTGGGGCATGGGCAGGGGCAGCGACCGGAAGAAGCGTCCCGAGCCCGCGACGGTGTGACCGAGTACTTCGACAGCCACTGTCATCTTACCGACACCGCCTTCCGGGAAGACCGGAAGGCGGTGTTGCTTAGGGCCACCGAAGCCGGCGTCACGCGGATCGTGACGATCGCCTCCTCGCTCGCCGACGCCCGCGCGGCCCTCGATGTCGCGAAGGCGAACGAAGGCGTGTGGTGCACCGCCGGGGTGCACCCGCACGAGGCGGGTACGGCCGAGCCAGGCGACCTCGAGGCGATCGAGTCGCTCGCGCGGGAGCACGATGCCGTGGTGGCGATCGGGGAGACCGGGCTCGACTACCACTACGATCACTCGCCGCGCGATGTCCAGCGGAATCTCTTCGCGCGGCACCTCGCGCTCGGCGCCGAGACGGGGCTCCCCGTCGTGGTGCACACCCGTGAGGCCGACACCGACGTGGCCGCCGCGCTGCGCGACATGCCGAAGGGAACCCGGGGCGTGCTCCACTGCTTCACGGGCGGGGAGAGGGCGTTCGCCGAGGCGATGGCAGCGGGGTGGTACGTGTCCTTTTCGGGGATCGCTTCCTTCCGGAGCTTCGAGGCCGGGACACTCCTGAAGGAGGTGCCCGAGGACCGACTTCTCGCCGAGACGGACTCTCCCTACCTTGCTCCCGTTCCCAAGCGGGGGCGCCGCAACGAGCCTTCGTTCGTCGTGCACGTCGTCGACGCCCTCGCCCGGCATCTGGGGCTCGAAACCTCGGCGGTGGCCGAGCGGACCACCGAGAACGCCCGCCGCTTCTACGGGGTCGCCTAGCCCGACCGCCCACTTCGAGACCGCTCATGGCGCGACGCATCCAGGTCCTTCCCGACGCGGTGGCGAACCAGATCGCCGCGGGAGAGGCCGTGGAGCGTCCGGCCTCCGTGGTGAAGGAGCTGGTGGAGAACGCGCTCGACGCGGGCGCGACCCGGGTGGAGATCGCGGTCGAGCGAGGGGGCAAGCGGCGCATTCGGGTGAGCGACGACGGGCACGGCATGGGACGTGAGGACGCGCTCCTCTGCTTCGACAGGCACGCCACGAGTAAGATCCAGAAGGCCTCCGACCTGCAAGGCATCCGCACGCTCGGCTTCCGTGGCGAAGCGATCCCCTCCATCGCCTCGGTCTCGCGTCTGGCGCTCGAGACGAGCGAGGGGGGTGAGGACTCCGGCACCCGCGTGACGTGCGACGGCGGCACGATCACGAGCGTGGAGGACTTTCCGCGCCGGCAGGGCACGACGGTCGAGGTCCGCAACCTGTTCTACAACGCACCCGCGCGGGCCAAATTCCTCAAATCGGTGGCGCCGGAGACGCGCCAGATCAGCGAGGTGGTGACGGCGCTCGCGCTCGCGAACCCGCGCGTCACGTTCACGCTCGCATCGGACGACCGCACGCTCCTCGACCTGGAAGGCGTGCAGGAAGCGGCAGCCCGCATCGCGCAGATCTGGGGACGCGACGAGGCGACCACCCTGATCCCGGCCGTGACCGCCGTGAACGGCCTCGAGGTGAGGGGGCTCGTGCAGCGACCCGACGCGGCCCGGCCGGGTGTGCGGCGCAGCTACCTCTTCGTGAACGGGCGCCCCTTCCGCGCGAGCGGGCTCGTGCGCGCCGCGGATCGCGGCTACCGCACCACGGTCCCGCAGGGCGTGCGCCCCTGGGTCTTCCTCTACCTGCGCGTCCCCGGGGGCGAGGTCGACGTGAACGTGCACCCGACCAAGGCCGAGGTGCGCTTTCGCGACCACCCCCGGGTCGAGTCGCTCGTGGAGGACGCCGTGCGCCGGGCGCTGGACGACGCGGCGAGCTCGGCCACCTTCGACACGCAGCTCGCGCCCCCGAAGCTCTCGGTGCGCGAGGGCCCCACGGAGGCGGGGCGGCCGGCGGCCGACAGCCAGATGGCCCTCTTCATGGCGGGGGTCGATGCGGGACCGGACGACGCGCAGCCCGGCGCCGCGATCCTCGAGGCGGGCACCGCCCGCCCGCGGCTGTGGCAGCTCGCCGACACGTACGTGCTCGCCGAGACCCGCGACGGTCTGCTGATCATCGACCAGCACTCGGCACACGAGCGGATCCTCTTCCAGCGGCTCATCGACGCGTTCGAGGCCGGTGGGCAGCACGGGCAGCGCCTGCTGTTCCCACTCACGCTGCGGCTCACGGCCCCCGAGGTGGCGTGCATCGCCGACCTGAAGGGCATGCTCGAGCGGGTCGGCTTCGAGGTGGAGGGATTCGGAGGGGACACGGTCATCGTACACGCCGTGCCGAATCCGCACCCGTACTTCGACGCCGAGCGAGCCTTCCGGGAGATGGTCCACGAGCTCACGCACGGATCGGAGCTCGTGCGCTCGGCGCGCAACCAGCACGAGCGCATCGCGATGACCTTCGCGTGCAAGAGCGCGATCAAGGCGGGACAACGGCTCTCGGAGCCCGAGATGCATCAGCTCTTCGACCAGCTCTTCGCCACCGAGCTCCCGCACCACGACGTGCACGGCAGGCCCACCGTCGTGCGCCTCTCGACCGCGGAGCTGGCCCGGAAGTTCGGGCGCTCGTGAGCCCCGAGCGCGCTCCGCGGTTTCTCGCGGTCACGGGGCCTACGGCGTCCGGAAAGACCGACCTGTCGCTCGCGCTCGCGGCCCGGGCGCGGGCCGAGATGATCTCGATGGACTCGCGCCAGGTCTACCGCGACCTCGACATCGGAACGGACAAGGTGGGGCGCGCGGCGCGCGAGGCCGTGCCGCACCACGGCCTCGACCTGGTCAGCGCCGACGAGCGGTACTCGGCAGGTCAGTTCGCGCGCGACGTGCGCCGCTGGGTCGGCGAGATCGAGGGACGGGGAGCGCTGCCGCTGCTCGTCGGCGGGACCGGCTTCTTCTTGCGTGCGGTGCTCGAGCCGGTCTTCGCCGAGCCGCCGCTCGAGCCGGCGCGGCTCGAGGCGCTACGGGGGTGGCTCAAGCGCCAGCCCCGGGAGCGGCTGGAGGGGTGGGTGCGCCTCCTCGACCCGGAGCGCGCGGAGCTCGCGGCCGAGGGGGGGCCGCAGCGGCTGGGCCGGACGCTGGAGGTGGCGCTGCTCACGGGCCGCCCTCTGTCCTGGTGGCACCGCTCCGCTCCCAGGGAAGCCGCCAGCCTACCCGGCGTGGTCGTCGTGCTCGATCTTCCGCGGGACGAAATGGACCGCCGCATCGACGAGCGGGTGGCGGGCATGGTCGAGCGGGGGCTGGTGGAGGAGGTGCGCGGGCTGCTGGACAGGGGCTACGGGCTCGACGCCCCCGGCATGACCGGCACGGGCTACCGGGAGATCGCCGCGCACCTGCGGGGGGAGGTCACGCTCGAGGAGGCGGTCGAGCAGATCCGACACCACACCCGCCGCTACGCGCGCCGCCAGCTCACCTGGTTCCGCCACCAGCTGCCCGAAACCGCGGTGAGGCTCGACGCCACGCCACCGGTGCGTGAGCAGGCGGAGCGGGCGCTCGCCGCGTTCGAAGAGGCGGGAGGGCAGGTGCCCTGGAAAGAGGCAGTCAACCACGAGGTGGGGATGTGAAGATCGGGATCACGTGCTATCCGACGTACGGGGGCTCGGGCG
>JBFGFY010000221.1:0-5339 GCA_041579355.1 Longimicrobiales bacterium
AAGATCAGCAAGGAGCTCTTCCTGGACCTGAACGAGGGCGTCGGTGGATGGGACATCGTCTTCACGTGGCGGCCCGAGCGTGCCGTCGGCGATCCGGCCGCCGCACGCATCGCCTACGAGACGGGGCGCGTGACGAGCGGTCAGGGCGGGCTCGCGGTGACGCCCATCATCGACGACCGGACCTACCTCGACGACACCGGCGACTTCCACGCGAGCTACTACTCGTTCGTGATGCGTGAGCGGTTGAGGCGCGACAACGGGCACGCGAACAACTACGTGCTCCAACGCCACGGCCGGGGGACGTCGTTCGCGGCGGAGAACCTGGCTCTAATGGACCAGTGGCTCACGAACCTCGCGCGCGACGAGTCCGACGCACCGCGCGGGCAGAAGGTCGCTCGCGCCAAGCCGAGCTCTCTGGTCGACGCCTGCTGGGACGGGGAGGGCAGCCAGATCGTGGAGCCGGCCCGCTTCGACAAGGACCGCCTCTACGACAACTCCGAGGGTGAGTGCAACGCGCTCTACCCGCCGCATACGGGGCCGCACATGATCGCGGGCGGCCCGCTCACGAACGACGTGCTCAAGTGCCAGCTCAAGCCGATCGATCCTGCAGACTACCGCGTCGTGTTCACGGAGACCGAATGGACCCGGCTGCAGCGCGCGTTCCCCGGCGGGGTGTGCGACTGGTCGAAGCCGGGCGTGGGGCAGGAGGTGCGTCAACGCACCTGGCTCTCGTTCGGGCCGTCGCCCGTGAACCGCTACGCGCCGGCGATGTAGGGCCGTCGGCCGGCCGACCTACCGCCCGCGGTACTCCTCGTCCGTGACCTTCTCCAGCCAGGTCGTGGAAGCATCGATGTTCAGCGCCATGTGGGTCATGGGTGCGTCGGGCGTGGCGCCGTGCCAGTGACGCTCCCCCGCGGCGATGGAGACGACGCCGCCGGCGGCGACCTCCTGCACCGGCTCGCCGGCCTTCTGGCAGCGGCAGGTTCCCTCCGTAACGATGAGGAGCTGCGTGCCGCTGTGCTCGTGCCACGCCGTGCGCGTCCCCGGCTCGAACGAGACTCGATATGCGTTCACGACAGGGCCGGCGCAGACGCCCGTCATGCGCACGAGCGTGCCGGTACCGGTGAAGTTGGCGGGGTCGAGGCGCTCCACGTCGCGGCCGCCGAGGTGGAAGACGTTCATGGCTCAGCCCTGGATGAGGTGGCTTGAAATGACGCTCAAATGGAAGCTCTTCGCGCTCGGCTGGCTCGTCGTGCTCGCTGGCAGCGCGCTCGCGTCCGTCGTTCAGACCTCGGGCGGCGTCGAGCTACGAGACGTGCGCTTCGAGGCGGAGGACGGAACGCGCATGTCCGCACTTCTCTACGTGCCCGAGACCGCCACGGCGGAAGCACCCGCGCCGGCCGTGCTCGCGGTGCACGGTTACATCAACTCGCGCGAGACGCAAAGCGGGTTCGCGATCGAGCTGGCGCGCCGCGGCTACGTCGTGCTCGCGCCGGACCAGACCGGGCACGGCTTCAGCGGCGGGCGCGCGCTCACGTCGGGGTTCGGTGGACCGGCCGGCCTCGCCTACCTGAGGAGCCTCCCCTTCGTCGACGCGGAGAACGTCGGGCTCGAGGGGCACAGCATGGGCGGCTGGGCGGTGCTCGCGGCGGCCGCGGCCGAGCCGGAGGGGTACCGCTCCATGGTGCTGGTCGGCTCGTCGACGGGTGCGCCCTTCGCAGCGGAAGGCACCCCCGAGTGGCCGCGGAACGCGGCGGTGGTCTTCGCCCGCTGGGACGAGTTCGCGCAGCTCATGTGGGGTGTGGAGGAGGCTGCGGAGGTCGGACGGAGCGACAAGCTCCGCGCGCTCTTCGGGACCGTCGAGCCGGTGGTCGAGGGGCGGGTGTACGGCTTCGGCGCGGAGGGCACCGCCCGCTGGCTCGTCGTCCCGCGCACGACCCACCCGGGAGAGCACCTGTCGCGCGAGGCGATCGGCTACGCGGTGAGCTGGCTCAACGGCACGCTCGAGGGGGAGCGGGAGATTCCGGAGGGTGACCAGGTCTGGATGTGGAAGGAGCTCGGGACGGCGATTGCGCTCCTCGGCTGCGTCCTGATCCTGCTCGGCGCGTTCTCGCTGCTGCTGTCGCTCGCGCGGTTCGCCGACCTGGCAGAGGCGGGGGAGGGTGTCGTGGAGCGAGCGTCGCGCCGCTGGTGGCTCACGCTGCTCGTGACGGCGGTCCTTCCGGCTCTCACGTACTACCCGCTCACGACGTGGGCGACGACCCTCCTGCCGCCGAACCCCGTCCTCCCGCAGGGGATCACGAACCGCATCCTCGTTTGGGCGCTCGGGACCGGGCTGCTCGCCCTGCCCGTCGTGTGGCGGCTCGGGCTCCGCGAGCGGGGCGCGGCCGGGAAGGTCGCCGTCGCCGTGCTGTCTGTCGGAGCTGTCTACGCCGCCTCGCTCGTTGCACACTGGGTGTTCAAGACCGACTTCCGCTTCTGGGTCGTGGCGCTGAAGCCGATGGCCGCGCACCACTGGCCCGCCTTCTTCGCCTACTTGGTGCCTTTCACGGCCTTCTTCTGGGTCTCGCAGCGTGCGCTACACGCGACGCTCTCGCTGCAGTGGGCCGGGCCGGAGCCGCAGTACGCCACCGGCATCGTCGCCGCCGCGGGCGGATTCGGTGCCATGCTTGCCACGTTCTACGCATCGCTCTTCCTGACCGGGCACCTGCCGACGGGCCTCGGCATCGACGTGCTTTTCACCATCGTCGCGATCCAGTTCGTGCCCGTGCTCGCGCTCACCGGGATCGTCGCCGTCTACACATGGCGGCGCACGAACGGCGTCCTCACGGGCGCGCTCATGTGCGGCCTGCTCGTGACCTGGTACATCGTGGCCGGGCAGGCGACGCACGTGTGAGGTAGCGGGGGCGCGGCGAGGGGCTTAGATCGGGGCGTCGCCAGACGCCGACCCGAGCCACGAGCCAGCCCTCTGCCAGCGACCCTGCAACGTCACATCCGTCTCCGCTCCGCGGCCGCGCTCGTCATCGCGAACATGATCGGCGCGGGCATCTTCACGACCACCGGGTTCCAGGCGGCCGACCTAGGTAACCCCCCGCTCATCTTGGCGCTCTGGGTCGTGGGCGGGATTTTGGCGCTGCTCGGCGCGCTCTGTTACGCGGAGCTGGGTGCGATGATGCCGCAGGCGGGGGGCGAGTACGTCTACCTGAGGGAGACGTACGGGCCTGCGTTCGGCTTCATGAGCGCGTTCGTGTCGCTGACGGCGGGGTTCTCGGCGCCGATCGCCGCCGCGGCCGAGAGCTTCGTGATCTACCTGGGCCACTTCATCCCCTTCCTCTCCGAGGAGACCACGTTCATCGGCTCGGTCGGCGTGATCGACATCGCCGCGCTGGTGGTGGTGTGGATGCTCGTGGCGATCCACCTGAGCGCGGTGCGCGCCGGAACCGGGTTCAACGACCTGATCACGGCGTTCAAGGTCGGCGGCATCATCGCGATCCTCATCGCGGCCGCGGCCGTGGGCATGGGCGACCCGAGCAACCTGACCACCGTGTCCCCCAGCTTCGTCGAGATGGATCGCACGGATACGTTCGCGGCGTTCGGGACGTCGCTGATCTTCGTGATGTTCACCTTCGCCGGGTGGAACGCGGCGGCGTACGTCGCGGGTGAGATGCGGGACCCGCAGCGCGATCTTCCGCGCGCCCTCGTGCTGGGCACGGTGATCGTGCTCCTGCTCTACCTCGGCCTCAACGTGGTCTACTTCTACGGCGCGAGCGTAGACGAGCTGGCCGGCCAGGTGGAGGTCGGCCTCGTGGCGTCGCGGACGCTCTTCGGGGATTGGGGCGTGGGTCTGGTCACGATGGTGCTCTGCGTCTCGATCCTCGCCTCAGCGTCGGCGATGACGCTCGCGGGCCCGCGGGTCTACTACGCATTGGGCAAGGACTTCGCGACGTTCAGCTTCCTTTCGCGTATGCGCTCGTCGGGGGCGCCCGCCGTGGCGCTCATTACGCAGGGCGTGGTCACGTCGATCATCCTGCTGTCGGGACGGGTGGATCAGATTCAACAGTACGCGGGGTTCACCGTCACGCTGTTCGCGAGCCTGGCCGTGTCGTGTGTGATCGTGCTCCGCATCCGCAGGCCCGACGCGGAACGGCCCTTCCGGGCTTGGGGGTATCCAATCAGTCCGCTGCTCTTTCTGGCGGTCTCGATTTGGATGATGTACTGGGCGTTCCAGGGGCGCCCGCTCGAGTCGTCCCTGGCGCTTTTGACGGTCGGGGTCGGGGGCGTGATCTTCGCGCTGTCCCTCTCCCGACGGGAGCCAAGGAGGTTGGAATGATGGGCCCGATCCGTGTCGGCGCGGTGTCGATCGTGGTGGCGCTGAGCGCTATGTCAGCCGCCCCGCTGGCGGCCCAGCTCGGCGGCCGCCCCGCCGAGGAGTGGGCGATTACACTCGAGAACGGCCGCCGCCTCGACGGCCTCGCCATCGATCGCGTCGTCTCCATGATGGGCCTCTCGCCCGGAGACGTGGTGGCCGACCTCGGTGCCGGGACCGGCATCTTCTCCGTGCCCATGGCCCGCGAGGTCGCACCCGAGGGCATGGTCCTCGCCGTGGAGGTGGACGCCGGCTTCCTACCGCTCATCGAAGCCAAGGCCCGTGAGTACGGCGCCGACAACGTGCGGGCCGTGCTCGGCGAGTTCGGTGACCCCAAGCTTCCGCAGAACGTCGATGTCGCGTTCCTCCACGACGTGCTGCACCACATCGAGCAGCGTCAGGCGTACATCCAGGCCCTCGCCCGCTACATGTCGGTGGGTTCGCGCATCGTGGTGGTCGACTACGACATGAACGTGCCGGGTGTGCCGCACTCGAACGAGCCCGCTATGCTCATCTCACCCGACCAGGTGGCGGGTTGGATGCGCGCCGCTGGATTCGAGCCCACTCAGGAGTTCGACATCTTCGACGACAAGTTCTTCGTCGTCTACACGAAGCGCCGCTAGCGCTAGCGTCCGACCGCCGGCCGTTCAGAAGACAGCGTCGGTGAGACCGGCGGTCTTCAGTAGAAAGGCGTACTCCAACGCCAGCTCCTCGTACTGCCGATAGCGGCCGGAGGCACCTCCGTGTCCCGCCTCCATCGTGGTCTTGAGGAGGATCGTCGAGTCGTCGGGGTCGTGTGCGCGTAGCTTGGCCACCCATTTCGCCGGCTCCCAAAACTGGACCTGCGAGTCCTGCAGCCCGGTCGTCACGAGGAGCGCTGGGTAGTCCACCGCGGTCACGTTGTCGTACGGCGAGTACGATAGGATGTACTCGTAGGCGTCGCGGTCCCTCGGGTCACCCCACTCGTCGTACT
>JBFGFY010000222.1:0-5304 GCA_041579355.1 Longimicrobiales bacterium
GTGAATCCCGACCAGCCGGTGGCGCTGCTCCGCACGCTCGATGCGCACGTAGCCGAGTCGCTGGCCGGCCCGCGCGCGATATCGGTCTTCTTGAGTGGCATGGCCGCGATCGCACTCCTCCTCTCCGGGATGGGCATCTACGGCGTCATGGCCCACTCGGTGGCGCAGCAGCACCGCGAGATCGGGATCCGGATGGCCCTCGGCGCAAACCGGGGGACCGTGCTCGGCATGGTGACGCGGAACGGTCTGGGTCTCGCAGGAGCCGGTATGCTGCTCGGTTTGCCGTTGGCGTGGATCATGTACCAGAGCGTGGCCAGCACTCTCAACTTCTTCGAGGGCGGGGTCGGGCTTCGCTACGCCGCGGCCGTCACCCTGGCCCTGGCCGCCGTGGCCGCGCTGGCCACGTTCGTGCCCGCGCGGCGCGCGAGCGCCGTGGCGCCCGCGGCGGCGGTGAGGGAATAGCGGAAGGGACCGACTAGAAGCTGAAGTCCGTGAGGATGCGCTTCTCTTCCTCGCCGACCGTCACGTCGACCTCCAAGTGCTGCTCGAGCCCGCTGCCGTCGAGCTTGTTGCGCAGCAGCTGATCGAGCTGGAAGAGACCGGCCGAGTTCGACAGCTCGACCGTGATCGCGATCGGCTTCTTGGTCCCCTTGGCGAGGGAAACGGACTCGACCGCCGTCGCGGACACCGAGTGGATCGAGAGCGAGCCCGAGGAGAAGGGGATCCGCGAGCGGCCCTTCGCCATGTCGAGAGCGTCGGCGATGCGGACGATGCCCGCCTCTACCGTGAGCGGCTTGCCGCCCGAGCGATGCGAGATGATCGCGTGCAAGACCTCGGAGCGGATGATCGTCTCCTCGCGGGGCTCGTAAACCTCCGGGAGGATCTCGTCGAGCTTTCTCTGCGCGACAAAGAGGCTGTACGTCTCGTGGTCGGCGCGATGGATCGACATGCCGAGGTCGTGCAGCAAAGCCGCGAGCGCCACCACTACCTCGGCGTCGTTCTGCTCCATCGCGTAGTTCAGGACCACACCCGGCTCGACACCCGCGTCGTCGAGCAACCGGAGCATCCTCACGGCGATGTTCATGACGATCTTCACGTGCACCGGACCGTGATCGGTCATGCCCAGCCGCTCGACCGCGTTCACGTTCGCCGCCGTCCATAGCGCGTAGAGGTCGTCGTCGGCGTTCACCAGCTCCATGACACGGTGGAGCTTGGGATTGTGCCGGTCCGGCACGTTCATGACGATCCGCCGTTCGAAGCGGCTCGCGAGATCGCGTGCGAGATCGGGCTGCGCGGCCGCCGCGACCTCGGCTCCCTCCAAGATGTCGTCGCTCACAGTGCGGACTCCCAGTCCAAGGCCTTGGGCGCGCCCTCGCGGACGACCACGGTCCCGACGATGCGGTCGTGGATCGCCTGGCGGTTGGCGTCCCAGAAGATCTGTGCGAAGCCGAGCAGGCCGGTGGCGAAGCCGGCCGCGTAACCACCCGCGCGCTCGAACGCCACCCACCAGGTGATCGGCTCGCCGTCCAGCCGCAGCACCCGGATCCCGAGGAGGCGCTTGCCGAGGGTTTGCCCCTTCCACCACGACAACATGACGGTCAGGTAGAGGGAGGCCCAGCCGAAGCCGAATCCGAGCTCGTCGACCAGATTGCGGAGGCCGCCGAAGAAGCCCCGGCCGGTCTCCTCTTCGAGGCGCTCGCGAGTCCGCGCGAGATCACGCGCTTGGTCGCGGGCGTCGTCTTCGAGATCGGCGACGCGCTCGCGCAGCGCGGCCAGGGTGTCCGCTGCCAGGTCCGTCGCGAGGCGGACTTCGAGGGCCTCGCGGAGCACGACGTCCATCGTACCCTGTTGGTCGCTGCGAAGCAGAGCGGCGTATGCCTCGAGCGCCTCGACCGTCGAGTAGAGGGAGACCCCGTCACGCACCGCCGCCACGTCGCGGGACTCGACCGGCTCGCCTGCGTCGGGCGCCGGAACCAGGCGGTCGAAGAGTGCGGGCGCCTCGTCCGCCCATGGCGCATCCTCTGGAACCGCCGCGAACAGCATCGTGCGCAGCGCCGCATTGGAGACGCCGAGCTCCGCCGCGGCCTCCCTGAAGTCACGCGTGATCTGCTCCACCTCTCCGATCGTCTCTGCCTCGGCGAACGCCGTGTTGACGGCCGCGCCGCCGAGCACGCCGATCACGCCGCTGAGCGCAGCGGAGCCTCCCGTAGTCTCGACCCGATCGCGCCCGCCGGCGATCCCGAAGGCCGTCCACAGCGCCGCGGTTACGATGGCGATGAATACACCCAGGCAGCCTACGGAGAAGCGCATGGCGCGGTCGAACACACTTCGGCGCAGGGGAGTCCGCTTGAACCCGGCCCGGATGAAGAGCACCGCGACCACGACTCCCAGGATGAGCGCGAAGCTCTGCGTGACGGCCGTGATGAGGCCGATCACGATGAGGTCGACGAGGATCGCGGCGAGCCTGCGGCCCGGACTCGCGAGGCGGAGGCCGAGCAGCTCGGGCGACAGGTCGAAGGCGTCGGGGGTGACGACGCTCCGGGGATCGCGCGGGGCCGAGGCCGTGGCCATGGGACCTAGGGCCTACCTCCGTCGGGCCCAGAGGATCAGGGCGAGCCCGGCCGCGGCGCCGAGCAACGCGGCTGCGACGAGCGGCCGGGGGTCGGCCCCGTTCGGTGCGTACCGCGTGTCGAGCCGGACCAGGCCGTCTTCGCCGAGAGCCACGCCGGGCTCGAACTCCGTCACCGCCTCGACCTCGGGCCCCTTCCACTCACAGACGGGACAGTCCACGAGCCCGCGATCCTTCGCAGTGCGGTTGGGATGCACGACCTCGACGCCGCACTCGGGGCAGCCGAGCGCCGCCGCGAGTGGTCGGATCATGCCGTAGAGAGCTCCCTTGGAGAGGTCGAGCTCCTCGGCGATCTGGTTCACGCTCCGGTCCGAGCCCCAGTAGAGCTCGTTCGCCCGATCGTCGGCTTGGAGGGTGCTTGCGGGAGGCACCATCGGCTCCTGGCGTTCGTGGCTGGCCCGCATCCGAGTGCGGGGCCTGAACATAGCCACCCTGCTGCCTCGGGCCCAGCGAGCGCCGCGGCTTGACCGCCTCCGTGGTGCGGCTGACGTTAGCCACGCCCCCAGCCCCGGTCCCTCAGGCGACGGTCCACCCTGAAGATCCCAGCTCCGCACGGCCATCTCGAGGCGCTCCTGAAGGAGCCCGACCGGGCTCCGCGAGGCGCGGCCGTGGTGTGCCATCCGCATCCGCTCCACGGCGGGACGATGCACACGAAAGCCGTGTATCGCGCCGCCCAGGCTCTCAACGAGGCGGGGCTCGTGGCGCTGCGCTTCAACTTCCGAGGCGTGGGCGCGAGCACGGGGAGCTACGACGAGGGGATCGGGGAGCAGGACGACGTGCGCGCCGCGCTCGACTGGCTCGAGAAGGGATACCCCTCCCTCCCGCTCGTCGTCGGCGGCTTTTCCTTCGGCTCGAAGGTCGGCCTCTCCGTCGGGGCGGATGATCCACGAGTCGTCGCGCTGCTCGGCCTCGGGCTGCCCGTCGATCGGGACGAGGACTACGACTTCGGCTTCCTCGCCGACGTGCAGAAGCCGGCGCTGGTGGTGCAGGGCGAGAACGACGAGTTCGGCTCCGGCGCACGCGTCGCGGAGGTTGTCGCCGAGCTCGGCGCGCACGTGACGCTGGTGCGTGTGCCGGGGGCCGACCATTACTTCGCCGATCGCCTCGACGAGCTCCGCGATGCGGTGCGAGGCTACTTTGACAGCGGCCCCGGCAGCCGTGTCCTGGCCGGGTAGAGATCCGAGAAAGCCCATGCGCGACCGCGAACGGATTCTGCAGAGCCTCGAGAAGGTCTATCGAGGCGCGTTCACCGCCGCGGAGGAGGCGGGTGACCAGGCCGCGATGGAGCGTCTCGATCTCGAGTACCAGAGGGACCAGCTCCACCTCGAGGTACTGCTCGACGTACGGGACTTGTTGACCGTGGAGTCGCCCCAGGAGGACAAGACGACGTCGCTCCTGGAGAAGGCGCAGCAGATCCGCCGTCTCACCAAGCTGCGGCCGTGAGCCCGGTCCCATGAAGATCTACACGCGCGGCGGAGACGGAGGGGAGACGTCGCTGTTCGGCGCCGGTCGGGTGGGGAAGGGGCACCCACGGATCGAGGCCATGGGTGCGGTCGACGAGCTCAACGCCGCGGTCGGCTGGGCGGTCGCGCAGCTCGCCCCCGGGGCGACGCGCGAGAGGCTGGAGGGTCTGCAGCACGACCTCTTCGCCCTCGGTGCCGACCTCGCCGCCCCGCCCCCGAGCGAGGGACGCAAACGGCCGGCCACGCCGCCCGTTCCCGAAGCCCGGGTCTCCGAGATGGAGTCGTGGATCGACGAAGCGGACGCGGAGCTGCCTCGGCTGGAGGCGTTCGTTCTTCCCGGAGGGGTGCCTTCGGCCGCTGCCCTGCACCTCGCCCGCACGGTGTGCCGGAGAGCCGAGCGAGCCGTGGTCCGGCTCGCCGAAACCGAGCCGGTGAGCGCTTCCGTCGTCGCCTATCTGAACCGGCTCTCAGACCTCCTTTTCACCATGGCGCGCCTAGAGAACGAGCGCGCCGGAGTAGGCGACGTGGAGTGGCGAAAGGGCTGACGGAGCCGCTTGCGGGCTGCCGGGCATTCTGACAGCTTGAGGCCTTCTCCCCGCCGACGCTTCCGCTGCGGCGCCCTCGCGACGAGGCGACTGTCGTCAGCGGTGAGACTCCAACAGGACACGACGAGCATGACCTACATCATTGCCGAGCCGTGCATCACCGTGAAGGACGCGAGCTGCGTCGAGGTGTGCCCGGTCGACTGCATCTACGAGGGCGAGGACCAGTACTACATCCATCCGGACGAGTGCATCGACTGCGGTGCGTGCGAGCCGGAGTGCCCGGTGCAGGCGATCTTCCCTGATACGGACGTGCCCGAGAAGTGGACCAGCTTCCTCGAGAAGAACAAGGTGTACTTCGAGTAAGCGCTCGCGAGGAGCGCTCGTCGCACAAACGAGACGCGGCGGAGGAGCCGATGCCCCTCCGCCGCGTTTTCTTTTGGCCTGCTCGTTCGGACGAAGCTGGTACTATAGGCCGAGCTCCCTGATGCGTTCGAGTGACAGGTTCGTGGGCTGCGTCTCTCCTGCCGGAACCAGACGAGGCTCCTTCACGTCGACCCACTTCTGCTGACGCACCAGGAGAATCGTCGTGGCGATCGCCGCAGCGCTCACCAGGCCGAGGGCGAACTTGTTCATGCCTCTCCTTGGTGGGGGTGTGCCTTGACTCCGA
>JBFGFY010000223.1:0-5278 GCA_041579355.1 Longimicrobiales bacterium
ACGCGACGAGCTGCTCCGAATCGTGGAGGATGTGCCTCCAGGGCTCGCGCTCCTCATGAGCTGCACTCCGCCGAGGGGCTCCAAGGCGAAGTTCTATACCGACCTCGCCAAGCGGGCCCGCTCGGTGGAGTTCAAGGCGATCAGCGACGCCGACGTTCCCGGTTGGCTGATGGAGCGCGCGAAGTCGGCCCACGGGGTCCGAGTCGACGTCGATGCGGCGCGGGCTCTGGGCGCGGCCATCGGCACCGACCTCGGCATTCTCGCGCGCGAGCTCGAGAAGCTCAGCGAGTTCGTTGGCGACCGGCAGCGCGTCGCCCTGGCCGACGTGGAGAAGGCCGGCACGCGGCTCCCCTCGCAGGACCGTTGGGCCTGGTTCGACATGGTGGGTGAGCGCCGCTTCGAGGAGGCCCGCCGCGCTCTGGTGACCCTGCTCGGTCAAGGCGAGAGCGGCGTGGGTCTGGTGATCGGTCTGACCTCACATCTGCTGCGGATCGGCATCGCCGTGGACGGGGGAGCTTCCGCGCTGGAGGATGTGCTCCCCATGCACCAGAAGTGGCTCGCGCGCAGGCTCAAGGACCAGGCGCGGCGGTGGACCGGGGCGCAGGTCGCGCACGCGCTCTCGGGGCTTCGCGACGTCGACCGGCTGCTCAAGGCGAGCCCACACACCGACGAGCACTTCCTCGAAACATGGCTGCTAGGGCAGCGCGTCCTGGCGGAGGCGGCATGAGGCGATTCGTGAGCGGCTTGGGCGTGGCGGCCCTCCTTCTTCCGGCGGCTGCGCTGGCGCAGTCGGCCGAGCTCGACCGGGTGGAGGAGATGGCCCGGCTCGGCCGGACCGACGAGGCCCGGCAGGTGCTCGGCACCTGGTGGGAAGGCCCGCGGACCAACGCCTCGCAGCGGGATCTCCAGCGTGGGCTCTGGCTGCGGGGGCGCCTCACCGTCGACCCGGCCCAGGCGGAGCTCGACTTCCAGCGCCTGGTGGTGCTGTACCCGAACGGCCCCTACACGGCCCAGGCGCTCTTCCGTCTCGCGCAGTCGGCGCACGCCCAGGGGGATGGAGCCGCGGCCCAGCGTCACGTAGAGGCGCTGGCGCGCGACTATCCCACGGCCCCGAGCCGCGGCGAGGCCGAGGCCTGGCTGCGCGCGGCCGGGCCCCCGCCGCCGGCGACGCCTTCCCGGGGTCCTGCCCCGGCGACGGCGACCGCGCAAGCGGGAGGGGCGAGGCCGGCGACCGGCGCGACCGCCGGTGGGGCCACGCCTGCCACCGCGATACCGGCCACCGCCGGGCCACCGCCCGAGCCCGGCGGAATCCGTCCCTCGGACGGTCGTGCTCCCGCTCCGGCGGACACGCCGCTCGACTGGTTCGTGCAGTTCGGCGCCTTCTCGGACGACGATCGGGCGTTCGGGCTCCAGCGAGACCTGGTGGCCGCGGGCATGGCAGCGCGCCTCGTCCGCGTCCAGGGGAGCGGGTTTCTGCACGTGCGGCTCGGCCGCTTCTCCACGCGCGAGGATGCGGCGAGGCAGCTCGAGGAGGTGACGCGAAGGGGATTCACGGCGGCGATCGTCCGGGACGAGCGCGCCGAGGAGGTCGTGCGCCGCTGAGCTCCGCATCGGGCGAAACCCCCCTCATGCGGCAGTGGAGGGAGGCGAAGGCGCGCCACCGGGACGCCCTGCTCTTCTTCCGCGTCGGCGACTTCTACGAGTTGTTCCACGGCGATGCCGAAGAGGGCGCGCGCCTGCTCGGCCTGACGCTCACCTCCCGCAACAACGGCGCCGCGGCTCGGGTCCCCCTCGCCGGCGTGCCCGCCAAGGCGCTCGACGACTATCTCGGCCGTTTGGTCCGCATGGGGCGGCGCGTCGCCATCTGCGATCAGGTCGAGGACCCGGCCGATGCGAAGGGCATCGTGAAGCGCGAGGTGACGGAGACGCTCACGCCCGGCACGATCGTCGCGGACGGCCTGCTGCGGGAGAGGGCGAACAACTTCCTGGTCGCGCTGGTGCCGACGGACGGCGGAGACCACGCCCTCGCGGCGCTCGACGTCTCGACCGGTGAGCTGACGGTCCGCCTCGCCCCCGCGGGTGAGCTCGCCTCGGAGCTGGGCCGCCTCGAGGCTTCGGAGCTCCTGGTGCCGAGGAGCGCGGCTGGTCCGGATGGGTCGGTAGCCCTGGCTCCGCCCGGCACGCCCCTCACGCTGCGGGACGACTGGATCTTCGAGGCCGACCTCTGCGAGGAGGAGTTGCAGCGGGCCTACGGCGTGCGCTCGCTGGAGGGCTTCGGCTTCCAGGCGGGGGACCGGCCGCTGGTCCGCGCGGCCGGAGCCATCGTGCAGTACCTGAAGGAGATCCGGCCCGGCGGCGTCACGCATCTCCAGCAGGTCCGGATCGAGCGCCCCGGGCGACTCATGGCGCTCGATGAGATGACGCGGCGCAACCTCGAGCTCATCGAGGCGCTCCGCAGCGGGGAGCAGGGGGGCACTCTGCTCGACGTTCTCGACGAGGCCGTGACCGCCATGGGCGCGAGGCTGCTGCGGCGCTGGACGCTCGAGCCGCTCGTGGTGGCCGAGGAGATCTGGGCGCGGCAGGAGTCGGTGGCCGGTCTGGCGCGCGAGCCGGAGCTGCGGGGCCGCGTGCGCGAGGCGTTGGCCGAGGTCACCGACCTGGAGCGCCTGGCGGGCAAGCTCGGCACGGGAAGGGTCGGGCCTCGCGACCTCGCCGGGTTGCGGCGCTCGCTCGAGCGGCTGCCCGCGGTGCGCGCGACCGCCACGGAAGGGGAATGGGAGCTGGTTCAGAGCCTCGCCGGGGATCTCGACTGCCTCGAGGACGCGCTCGAGCTCCTGCGTGGCGCGATCTCGGAAGATCCGCCCGCGACCCTCGCCGAGGGTGGCGTGATCCGGGACGGGTGGTCCGCGGAGCTCGATGAGCTACGCGGCGTACGTGACGGAGCGCGCGACTTCATCGCCGCGCTTCAGGCACGCGAGCGCGAGAGGACCGGGATCGGCTCCCTCAAGGTCGGCTACAACAAAGTCTTCGGATATTACCTGGAGGTCACGAAAGCGAACCTCGACAAGGTGCCGGACGACTACGTTCGCAAGCAGACGCTCGCCAACGGAGAGCGCTACTTCACGCCCGAGCTGAAGCAGTGGGAGGAGAAGGTCTTCGGCGCTGAGGACGAGATCGGTCGTCTGGAGGCCGAGCTCTTCACCGCCGTCCGCGACACGATCGCCGGCTCGGTCGGGCGCATCCAGGACACCGCGTCGCGGGTGGCTCGCCTCGACGTGCTGGGCACCCTCGCCGAGGTGGGCGCCCGCCGGGGGTACGTCCGACCGGTCGTGCACACCGGCTACGAGATCGTGATCCGGGGCGGCCGCCACCCGGTGGTGGAGACGATGATGCCGAGGGAGGAGTTCATCCCGAACGACCTCACGCTCGACGAAGAGGGGCGCATCGTCATCCTCACCGGCCCGAACATGGCCGGGAAGAGCACGGTGCTCCGCCAGGTCGGGCTCATCCAGCTCCTCGCGCAGATGGGCGCGCTCGTCCCCGCGACCGAAGCCCGCCTCCCGGTCGTCGACCGCATCTTCACGCGGGTCGGGGCGTCGGACAACCTCGCTCGCGGACAGTCGACGTTCATGGTCGAGATGAGCGAGACCGCGGCCATCGTGCACGGTGCGACGCACCGGAGCCTCGTGCTCCTCGACGAGATCGGGCGAGGCACGTCGACCTACGACGGCGTGTCGATCGCTTGGGCGGTGACCGAGCACATCCACGAGCACATCGGGGCCAAGACCATCTTCGCGACGCACTACCACGAGCTGACGCAGCTCGGCGACCAGCTCCCGCGGGTCAAGAACATGAACGTCGCCGTTCGTGAGGTGGGGGATCAGATCGTCTTTCTGCGCCGCCTCGTCGACGGAGGGGCGGATCGCTCCTACGGGATCCACGTCGCGAGGCTGGCCGGCATGCCGGCGGGCATCGTCGAGCGGGCCCGGGAACTTCTCGCCGAGCTGGAGGGAACACATAGCGGTGGCGGCGAAGGACTGGGCAGGTTCGGTCGCCACCGGCCGCGCTCGGAACCTTCTCCGGATCAGCTCTCGATGTTCCAGGTCGAACACCCGCTCGTGCGCCGTCTGCGTGCGCTCAACCCCGACGACCTCTCGCCCAACGAGGCCCTCCAGATCCTCTACGAAATGGGCAGCGTGACGCGCCCGAGAGGGGAGGACTGATGCGGGCGACCCCGCTCGCCTCGTCGCGGACCTGCATGCTCCTGGCGCTCGCCGGCCTCGCGGGTTGCGGCGGCGAGGGTGAGATCGAGCAGCCGACCCCGCTCTTCGGGGAGGCGCCCATCCAATACCCGCTCCACATGTGGGACCAGGACATGGAGGGGGAGACCCTGCTGCGGGTGCGTGTCACCGACGTCGGTGCGGTCGACTCGGTGGAGGTGATCCAGTCCTCGGGCTACGCGTCTTTCGACTCTGCGGCCGTCGTCGGTGCGCAGGCGCTCCGGTTCAACCCGGCGCGCAGGGACGGCAAGCGGATCGCGGTGTGGGCCGAGGTGCCCGTCTACTTCTCGAAACGTCCGCGTCCGGACACACTCGGTGTACCGAGCGCACCGGGGCGTTCGTGACCACACGCACCGGCGGCTGATCGCCCCGTGTCGGAGCGCCACCGCAAGCCCTACGAGACCGTCCTCGACCTGATCGGCTGGACCCCGTTGGTCCGCCTGCACACGGTCATCGACGGCGCGCGCACGCCGGTCTATGCGAAATGCGAGTTCATGGGCCCGGGCGGCTCGGTGAAGGACCGCATCGGGGTGGCCATGATCGAGGCCGCCGAAGCGGACGGGAAGCTGCGTCCGGGCGGGACGATCGTCGAGGCGACGAGCGGCAACACCGGCCTCGCGCTCGCCATGGCGGCTTCGCTCAAGGGCTATCGTTGCGTGTTCACGATGCCCGACAAGATGAGCACGGAGAAGGTCAAGCTTCTCCGTGCGTTCGGCGCCCAGGTGATCATCACGCCGACCGCGGTGCCGCCCGACCATCCGGATCATTACTTGCAACGGGCTCGTAGCATCACGGCGGAGACACCCGGAGCGGTCATGGCGGACCAGTTCTACAACCCGGCGAACCCGGAGGCGCACTACCGCACGACGGGCCCGGAGATCTGGGAGCAAACCGAGGGTCGGGTGACCCACTTCGTGGCCTCCGCGGGCACGGGCGGCACGATCACCGGCACGGGCCGCTACCTGAAGGAGCGGAACCCCGACGTGCGGGTGATCGGC
>JBFGFY010000224.1:0-5263 GCA_041579355.1 Longimicrobiales bacterium
GAGGGGTGCACCGAGGAGGAGCTCCAGCAGCGCACCCTCCAGCGGCAGCAGAACCGCGGCGTTCCGTACCTCTTCCTCAAGCCGACCCGCGGCGCGGTCATCGGTGACGGCGAGGACATCATCATGCCCTTCGGGCGTGACGAGATCGAGTACGAGGTCGAGATGGCGATCGTGTTCGGGCGGACAGGCAAGTACGTCTCCGCGCGGCGCGCCTACGACTACGTGTTCGGCTACATGGTCGCGATGGACATCTCCGACCGCGGCGGGCGGCCGCCGGGAGGCTACGGCTCCGGCTCGGACTGGTTCGTCGGCAAGGGCCACGACACCTTTGCTCCGCACGGCCCGTGGATCGTTCCCAAGGAATTCTACGGCGACCCGATGAATCGGCTGCACCAGCAGACCATCATCGACGGCGTGACCGTCCAGCAGGCGCAGGCGGGGGACATGATCCACTCGATTCCCGAGCTGATCGAGTACGCCTCGTCGCTGATCACCCTGTTCCCGGGTGACGTCCTGCAAAGCGGCACGTCCGGCGGAACGGGTGCGGGCCGCGTCCAGCGCGCGACGGGCTCCGGCTACCTCGTGGACGGCGAGACCATCCAAGCGACCATCGAGGGCATCGGCACGCTCACGCACAGGATCGTTCGCGAGCGGAGCATTCCGGACGATCTGTCCGGCGCACAGCTCCCGCCGACGAGGACGTATCGCACGGGTGGCCGTGGTGGCGGCGGCGGCGGTCAGTAACCGCTGACGCTTCACAGCGTCTGTCAGGGGGCGTCGGCCGGGTGACCGGCCGGCGCCCTTTTCGTTTGGTCAGACCTCGCCGCGGCGCGCCATTTCGGTGATGTGGTCCGCCGCGCGGAAGGCGAGCGCCTGGATGGTCATGGTCGGCTGACCGCGGCCTCCCGTCACCATGCTGCTGCCGTCGCAGATGAAGAGGTTCGGCACGTCGTGGGCGCGGTGGCGCCGGTCGACCACGGAGCTGCGTGGGTCGTCGCCCATGCGGCAGGTGCCGAGCATGTGGGCGGTGGCGGTCGACGGTCCAGCGGGGGCTCGCCACACGCGCTCCGCGCCCGCGGCCTCGAGGATCTCCACGGCGCGATCCTGCAGGAAGCGCACGAAGGCCAAGTCGTCGGGGTGGTCGTCGTACGTGACCCGGATGCCGGGGCGGCCCCAGGCGTCCACCAGCTCCGGGTCGAGCGTGACGGAGTTCGACTCGACGGGCAGGGACGTGCTGTGGCACGCCGCAGACATCATGTAGGGGTAGCTGCGGAGCTGCTCCTTGAAGGCTGGTCCCCACCCCGGCATGCCGTCCAATGGGTTGTCGAGCATGCCCCAGAACAGGGGGCTCGCGCTCGCGCGGGCGTCGATCCCGCCGCCGCCGTAGAAGCCCCGCGCGGGGTCGGCGTCGTAGAAGTCGAGCACGATCTGCGTCGCGACGACGCTCTTGTATTCGTTCAGCCGCTCGGGGAAACGAGCCCACGTGTCCAGGTACATGTTGAACATGAGGTTCTTGCCTACGAGGCCGCTCGAGTTCGCGAGCCCGTCGGGATGCTGGCTCGATCCCGACAGGAAGAGCAGCCGGGGCGTCTCGGCACCGTTCGCCGCGAGCACCACGGCACGTGCGGCCTGCGCCTGCTCGACGCCTTCGCGATCCACGTAGACCACGCGGGTGACACGCCCGGTCGCGTCCGTATCGATGCGGGTCACGACGCTCCGATCCCGGATCTCACAGCGGCCCGTGCGCTCCGCGAGCGGGATCATGGACACGAGCGTGGACGACTTGGCTCCGACCTCACACGCCTGCCCCCAGCACAACCCGCAGTGGATGCAGGGAGGACGGCCGTTGTGGGGCCTCGAGAGGATCGCCAGGGGGGCCGGCTGGGGCGTGAGCCCGACCCGGCGGGCCCCGTCGCGGAGGAGCACGCCGGAAGACTTGATCGGCATCGGGGGGACCGGGTAGGGCCGGGAGCGCGGCGCATCCCGCGGTCCCGGGGCCCCAGATACGCCCACCTCCCAGTCGACCTTCGAGTAGTACGGCTCGAGCTCTTCGTACGTAATGGGCCAGTCGGCGAGCGTGCTGCCCGGGATCGCACCCACGCGGCTGCGCTCGTTGAAGTCGACCGGTCGGAGGCGCCAGTAGTTCGCCGCGAAGTGCAGCGTGCTGCCGCCGACCGCCTTGGCGTAGATCAGGCTGGGTAGGAAGGAGGCGGGTGTGGCCTGCTCGTCCTCCGTCCTGCGCCAGGAGTGCGGGTGCTCTCGGAGCGTGCCGAGCAGACCGTCGCCGAAGTAGGTGCGTGCCTCATCGTGGTCCACGTCGGCGCCGGTCAGGTACGGGCCCTGCTCGAGCACGACGACGGAGAAGCCGTTCGTCGCGAGCTCCTTCGCGAGCACACCCCCCGCGGCGCCCGAGCCCACGATCACGAAATCGACCGGCTCGGAGGGGGAGAAGCGGACCGATTGCTGCCTCACGCTCCTCCCCGGGTGGGTGCGGGTCCATGCTCGTCGCGGTCGTAATAGCCGAACGGAGGCTGGTAGACGAAGCGATCCTCGAAGCCGATCAGCTCCCATCCCAGGCCGCCTTGGTTCCCCCCGTGCTCGGAGGGGGAAAGGAGGCCGAGCATGACCGTGGAGCGGGCCAGGAAGAAGAACCCTCCATCTTCTGCCTCGACCTGCGCGATCAGCTGGTCCTGCACCTCCGTGGGGAGGTCGGCGAAGGACGGTGCGAGTCCCGTGCCGAGGGCTCGGTCGTGCATCCGCTCGAGGCCCGCACGGACGGATGGCAGGAGGTCCGCCAGGAAGGACCCGAAGGCCCGGTCGGCGAAGCGCGTGACGCCCGCCTCGCGCGCCCCGGGTGTGTCGTCCGACGGGACGATACGCCCAGCCAAGGCGTCGAAGTCGGCGGCCTCTCGAGCCGTCAGCGTGACGAACGCGCCGGTGTCGTCGCGCGACGCACGCGCGCAGGCCTGGGCAGCGACGAGCAGGGGGGCGAGCCGGGCCAGCCACGCGCCGCCCAGGGCCGACCCGGACGTGGCGACGAAGTCGCGGCGCGACGGCAGGTCATGAGACATGGGCGAAGCTAACCCCGGTGGCTGATCATGAGGAGCGGGCATTCCGTGCCCTCGGCGATGTCGAGCATGGGTCCGCCGAACACGCTACGTCCGCGGCCGCTGCGCCGGAGACCGAGGATCATCAGGTCACACTCCCGGCTGCGCTCGATCACCTCGGCGACGAGGTCGTCTCTCTGCAGCACGAGGGCCTTGCCGGACCCCCGGGCCTCGTCGCGAGCGAGCGCCGTGAGCTCCCGCTCGGAGAGGCGTAACGCCGCGCCGTCCTGGCTCTCCGGCAGCACCCCCAGGAACGTCACCTCGCGGGTCGCTTCGCGAGTGAGGCTCCCGAGCACACGAGCGCGGATCGGGCTCTGCGCGCGCCCCCCGCGCGAGGGGACGAGGATGCGCTTGGCGGCATCGGGGTCCCAGTCGGTCGGCGCGCGCAGGATGACCACGTCGGTGCTCACGCGTTGGATGAGCCGCTCGAGCGGGCCCTCGGCGAGGCCCTGTCCGAGCTGGCCCACGCCGAGCAGGAGGGCGTCGCAGCGAGTGCGGCGGGCCACGCGTGTGATCTCGGACCACGGGTCGTCGCTGATCGTGATGAGCGCCTCCGGCCGCAGGTCGACCGAGATCGCCGCGGTCAGGGCGCCGGCGAGGATTCCCTGCGCGTCCACGAGCTCGGCGGGCAGCTTCCCGTCCTCCCACTTGGCCGGCGGGCGGACAACCGAGAGGAGCTGGGTGCGAGAAACGGCCTTGGGAGCGATCGCCTCGGCCATCTTCACGAGCACGCCCGCATTCTTGGGATTGGCCACCGGCACGAGGATGAGCGGGCTCCGCCCACGGAGACGCACGAGCTGCGGGTCGAACCCCTCGCTCATCGCGTCGACGACCCGCGCGCGCGGAGCGAGGTGCGTCACGAAGAGAATCGCGCCCACGGCGAGCCAGAGCGCGGCCAGGACACCTGCCGAGGGAACGGCGGCCGCCTGATAGAGAGCCAGCGCGAGGCAGAGCCCCCCGCCCGCGAGCGGCACCGTGGGAAAGAAGGGGGATCGGAAGGGACTCGGCTGGAAGGCGCGGCGTCGCACGAGGTATGCGATTCCGTGCACGAGCGCGAACGTGGTGAGGAAGATGAGGCTCGAAACGGCGCCCGCTGCCGCGACGTCGGGCACGGCGATCAACACGAATGCGATCGTGCCGGCGGTCAGCTTGACGGCCACCGCGGGTGTGCGCCCGTCGGGGGTCATCCCCTCGATGCGAATGGGCAGTGTCCGGTCCGTCGCCATGGTCGCGGCGAACGACGAGGCGGCCATGAGATTCGCCTGCAGCGCCGACAGCATGGAGAGCACGCCCGCGACCACCACCAGCCAGTAGCCGGCCGGGCCGAGGAAGGAGCGTGCGGCGTTCGCGACCAGGATCTCCGGATCGGCTTCGGCGAGCGCGACGACCCCCTGGTCGCCTGCGCCGACCGCGACGATCAGGAAGAGGAGCGGGACGTAGACCAGAAGCGCCACGCCGAGTGACAACAGCATCGCGCGCGGGATGTTGCGCTGCGGCTCCTTCACCCTCCCGCCGACGGCTGCGATGAGGTCGAAGCCCTGCAGGGCGATGAAGGTGTACCCCATCGCCTGCGCCAGCCCCGAGGCGCCTTGCTGGAAGAACGGGGTGAAGCGGGCTCCCAGCTCGGAGGTCGAAGGCAGATCGGTCACGAGCACGAAGAAGCCGCCGGCGATCAGCAGGCCGAAGACCACGAGCTTGCCGACCGTGGCCCATTGTCCGCCGCCTGTCGCCGTGCGCGTGAGGCTCCATGCGTAGAAGGCGATGGCTCCGAGCGCGTACAGCAGCAGCGCGAAGCGGCCGCCGATCCACGCCGGGGCGTCCCGGCCGAAGGCGGAGAAGACCTGCTCGAGGAAGGGGACCAGGAAGACCGCGAAGCCGAGCGAGTAGAGGACCGACGCGACCACGGACGCGAACCAGACGACCCAGCCGACCGCGAAGGCGGCCTCGACCGTCAGGGCCTTGCGTGCGTAGGTGTACGTGCCGCCCGACTCGGGGAAGCGCGACGCCAGCTCGGCGAACGAGAACGCCGTGATGAGCGCGATGCCACCGTTGAGCACGAAGGCCAGGATCGCGCTGGGGCCGCTGGTCGCGAAGGCGACGCCCGCTAGCGCCAGGATCCCGCCCCCCACGATGGCGCCCACGCCCACGCCCGTGGC
>JBFGFY010000225.1:0-5229 GCA_041579355.1 Longimicrobiales bacterium
CCGAGTGGAGCGGCGTTTGGCGCTCAATGGACGGCGGTAGGACGTGGGAGTTCCGCAGCAACCAGAACCGCCGGCCCATGTACTTCAGCCAGATCCGTGTCTCCCCTCGGGACCCCGATCTCGTCTACGTGGTGGACCTGGACGTGTGGAAGTCCCGGGACGGCGGCCAAACATGGGAGGAGCTCGACGGCTTCGGTCATGTGGACCAGCACGCCTTCTGGATCGACCCCCGCGACCACGACCACCTCCTGATCGGCAACGACGGAGGTGTGGACGTCAGCTACGATCAGGGCGAGACGTGGGAGTCCCTCCGCCTCTGGGCCGTGGGCCAGCCCTACCACGCCTCGGTCGACCTCCAACGACCGTACCGGGTGTGCACGGGGCTCCAGGACAACGGCACCTGGTGTGGGCCCAGCTCCGTGCGCAACGGCCCGATTCTGGCGCAGGATTGGTTCCGCGCCGGCGGCGGCGACGGATTCTACTCGCAGATCGATCCCACGGACCCCGATGTACTGTACGTGGAGTCGCAGAACGGGAACATCTCGCGGCTCGACCTCTCCACTGGCCAGGCGCAGTCGATCCGGCCGCGGGCCCCACCACGAGGTGAGGGCGGAAGGGGAGGCGGCCCGCCGAACATCGTGCCCGAGCCGCGTGAGGGTACGGAGGTCCGATGGAACTGGAACACTCCCTTCATGCTCTCCCCGCACAACCCACGGATCCTGTACGCCGGTGGGAACCGATTCTTCATCTCACGTGATCGCGGCGAGACGTGGACCATGAGCCCAGACCTCACCAAGGCTCTCGACCGGGAACGACGCAACATCATGGGTGTGGCCTACTCGCTACCGCCGTGCCGTCAGCTCGATCGTGGGCGAGACTGCATCCTGTCGAAGAACGACGGGATATCGGCTTGGGGCACCGCCGTGACGGTCGCCGAGTCGCCGGTGCTCCCCGGCGTGCTCTGGATGGGCACGGACGACGGCAACATCCAAGTGAGCCGTGACGGAGGCGCACGCTGGACGGAGGTGAGCCGGAACCTGCCCGGCGGCACGACCGAGCTCTACGTGTCGCGCATCGAGGCGTCCTGGCACGATGCCGCGACCGCGTACGTCTCGCTCGACGGTCACAAGGCGGGCGACCTGTCGCCGTACGTCTACGTGACGCGCGACTACGGGGTCACGTGGGAGGACCTCACGTCCGACCTGCCCCGCTTCGGCAACGTGAACACCGTGCGCCAGGACCCGCGCAACCCGGACCTGCTCTATGTGGGCACGGAGTTCGGATTCTTCGTGTCGCTTGACGAGGGCCGCTCCTGGCATCGCTTCATGACTGGGCTCCCGGTCGTCCGCGTGGACGACGTGCTCGTGCATCCCCGTGAGAACGACCTCGTGTTGGCGACGCACGGGCGCTCGATCTGGATCATGGACGACATCACCGCGCTCCAAAGCGCAACCGAGGAGGTGCGCTCGGACCTCGTGCACCTGTTCCGGCCGCGGGAGGCCGTGCTCTGGAAGCGCGACCGGAGGAGGGAGCGCGCGGTCACGGGCGACAAGAACTGGCTGGGCGAGAGCGCGCCGGCCGGAACGGTCGTGAGCTTCTGGCTGCGCGAGCGGAACGAGGAGGTCCGGATCACGATCGAGGACCTCGTGAACGACGAGGTTTTCCGCACCCTGGAGGTCGAAGGCCACGCCGGCCTCAACCGCGTGCAGTGGAACCTGCGCGGCGATCCTCCGGAGGATGACGATGGGCCCGGTCCGTTCGCGACGCCGGGCATCTACAGAGTTCGCCTGACGGTCGACGAGGAGGACTACACCACCACGGTGGAGGTGCTCGAGGACGCCTGGCTCGGACAGCCGTAGGCGCTCGCCACGCTGGCCGCGTCAAAACTGCGCGGACAGCCGCACTCCGCCGACCCAGACCGTAGGCGCCACCACCACTCCCGACGCATCGAAGCCGCTGTTCACGATGCGCTGCACCGAAGCGGTGAAGAAGATCTCACGGTAAAGGCGCCGCCGAGCGAACACCTCGGCGTGCGTCACGTCCGAGAGGCCGGGCGTGTCGTCCGAGGCGAAGGAGCGGCCGATCGCCAGCCCGAGCGCGTTGGGGCGACGCACGAAGAGGTACGTCACGCCCGTGAAGCCCCGTACGACGGACACGGACCCGTTCGCGACGCCGGCCCGGGCGCTCAACGCATGCTCGCCCCGGCTCCAGCCGACCACCGAGAAGGCCCCGCGGCTCTGCTCGGTCCCACCCGAGCCGGCAAGCAACGGATGCTCTGCCGTATTCACCCACCCTCCGACCGAGACGCGCGCGCCGGGCGTCACCCAGCGCAGCGCGGTGCCCACAAAGACCCCCTTCCCCTCCTCGCCCAAGTCGAGCAGCTGCGCGTACGAGACGTTGGGATTGTCGGCCAGGCCGTGTGAAGAGAGAAACGTCGCGCCGATGCGCAGCGGCAAGCCGACGGGGAGCGTGCCCTCGAGCGCTCCCCCCAGGGCGTAGTCGGGGAACTCGATCGTGGGATTGTTGACGAAGGGAACGCCGAGAAAGAACAGGTTCTCGTCGTTGGCGATCCGGCTCACGTCCAGGTAGCCGGTGGCGTCGAGGATGCCCGCGTGCGCGCGCAAATCCGCGACCACGGGCACCACGAGCCGGACCTCCGAGATCTGCACGCGGCCGCGACGGCGAGCGTCCACGGCGGTGCCGGCGTCGGTGTTGGCCTCACCGATGAGCTGTGAGACACCGCCTCCGAAGGGGGTGGTGTTGGCCTCGATGTACGTCGCGAGCACCACGGGGCCGAGACCCAGGTCGAAGAAGAGGTCCAGGGACGAGACCACCTCGTCCCGGACGCGCGGGTCGCTCGCCAGCTGCCCGACCGCCGTGACGCCGCCGCTCCACTCGAGCTGCTGTGCGGCGAGCCCGGGTCCAGCGAGGAGCAGCGCGAGCGCCGCCCGAACGGTGCCCACCGCCGCGGGCAAATGCCTCAGAAGCGAAGCTCGAAGCTGACCAGGACCTGGTGGGGCGCGCCGCTCTCGTCGACGGGCGCGAGCCAGTTCACCTGCACCTGAGCAGCCGATGTCGGCCAGGCGTTGTAGCCGAGCACGAGGAAGTCGCTCGCCTGTCCCACGGGCGCGCGGTAGTTGTCCCAGCGCACGAGCACCTGCTGGTCGGAGCGCACCATCCAGCCCGCCGTGACGAACGCGCCCTGCGCGTCCGTGTCCGCGGCGGCCACCGGCTCCCACTCCGCGCGGTGGAACTCACCGGCCAGCAGGAGGCGCCCCAGCTCGAAGCGCGCGTCGCCGCCGAGGAGAAAGCCGTCACCTTCGAAGGTGAGCGGGTAGGCCCGCCCCGTGATAGCAGCGTCCCGCCCGACCGCAGCCTGCCCGGCGACCGAGAGCGTGCCTTCACCAACAGGGATCGCCATCCCCTCCAGGCGTGCGACCCCGATCAACGACTCGTTCCGGGCGGCGTTCTCGGTGCCCGTGAAGCCGCCGAGCGACCAAGCCAGGTGGTCACCGGCGCGCCATGTGGCCTGCATGCCGACCTGGCGGTTGGGCGAGAGCGCGTCGACGACCCGCGCGCGGGCGATGAAGTCCAGGTCACCCAGGTACGCCAGCAGCTCGCGGCTGTAGGGCGTCTTGAAGCGTCCGGCCCAGAGCGTGAACGCCGAGTCCGGAGACCAACCGATGCGTGCGTCCAGGAGCGCGGGCGAGGCCGCGAAGTTCGTCTGCAGGAAATAGGAGAAGCCGCCGTCGAGATTGCCGCTGAGGCGGAGGCGGGCCGCACGCACGCTGGCGCTCGTGGCCCGGTCCTCCAGACCCAAGTCGACCGTCGTGACGAAGAGGGCCCCAACGGTCATCCACGGGCGGGTCAGTGTGGAGCGCAGCTCCCCCAGGAGGGGCTCGTCCTGTTGGGCCGCGGCCGGCGCGGATAGCGCCACGCCGAAGAGGAGGGCCGCCGCGCCCAGACGGAACGCGGCGGCGATTTGCGCACCCGGATCTAGCGCCATTCTCTCTGCAACTCCTCCAGGGCCGTGCTCCCCGGGCACAGGTCGGCGAACTGCAGCGAAACGAGAGGCACGTCCACCGTGTTCTCGAAGCCGTGCATGTCCTTTCCGGCCTCGTGCAGGTACAGGAGCCCCGTCGCGATCTCCCCTTTGCCGGCGGCATCGGCCAGGTAGTCGATCACGGCGCGCCGGTCGCTCGCGTCGTACTCCTCCGCGACCTTGCGCAGCTTCACCACGCTCCCGTCGTGCATCGTGACGGCTTTCACCGACCCCTTGTCGTAGTCGGCCGTGATCTCTGCGCGCAGCGGCACGAAGTCGGTCTCGATGACCTCGTGCAGGTGCTCGCGCGTGTGGGCGTAGCTCTTCGTCGAGCCCTTGTGATCGTTGAAGGTCACGCACGGGGAGATCACGTCGATGAACGCGAATCCCCTGTGCATGAGGCCCGCTTTCAGGATCGGCACGAGCTGCGCCTTGTCACCCGAAAAGGAGCGCGCGACGAAGGTGGCACCGAGCGTGAGCGCGAGAGTGACCGCATCGATTGGACCTTGAAGGTTGGGAACGCCCCCCTTCGAGGTGCTCCCCACGTCGGCCGACGCCGAGAACTGTCCCTTGGTCAAGCCGTAGACGCCGTTGTTCTCGAGCACATAGAGCATGTTCACGTTGCGCCGGATCGCGTGGCAGAACTGCCCGAGGCCGATCGACAGCGAATCGCCATCGCCGGAGATGCCGACGTAGTGCAGGTCCTTGTTCGCCGCATTCGCCCCGGCGGCGATCGAGGGCATGCGGCCGTGCACAGAATTGAAGCCGTGCGCATCTCGCACGAAGTACGTCGGCGTCTTGGACGAGCATCCGATGCCGGACAGCTTCGCAAGCTTGTGCGGCTCGATGGCGAGCTCGTAGAACGCTTGGACGAGCGCCGCCGTGACCGAATCGTGTCCGCACCCCGCGCAGAGCGTCGACATCGAGCCCTCGTAGTCGCGCGGAGTCAGCCCGAGCGCGTTGGGCCGCATCTTCGGATGCCGGGCCACCGGCTTGGTAATGTACGTCACGAGACCGCCTCCATGACCTTCAGCTCCATGTGCTCCGCGAGTCCATCCAGGACGTGTCCCTTACTGAGCGGCTGTCCCCCGTAATAAGAGACCGGAATCAGCTTGTCCTTGTCACACGCGGTTTCGATCGTGAGCAGCTTCCGAAGCTGCTCGTCCCGGTTCTGCTCGACGACGAAG
>JBFGFY010000226.1:0-5223 GCA_041579355.1 Longimicrobiales bacterium
TCGCATGACGGTCGTCTTCTACGACGAGGAGGGACGCGAGCGTGCGACGGTGGCCGGGCGGACCGGTGAGTGGGAGCAGGCGACCAACCGCATGGTCGCGAGGGGCGACGTCGTCCTGCGTGTGCACACGGACTCGAGCCGGATCGAGAGCGCCGAGATCCACTACGACCCCGAGATCGACCGCATCTGGAGCGACTCCGCCACAGTTCGGACGCTCGCCGACGGCACTGTCACCCGGGGGACGGCCTTCGAATCCGACATCGATTTCACGAACGTGCGCGTCCTGAACATCCGGGGCGGCGCCGGCCGCATCTTCTGAGCTCGCCGTGCTCCCGCTCGCCCGACTCGCCCCCCACGCCTGCATCGGGCTGCTGAGCGCGCTCTCCCTGCTCGCGGCGGCTCCCAGTGCGTCGGAGGCGCAGGACGGCTGCGTCTTCGGGGACCAGGGCAACGACGTCTACCAGAGGCAGACGCTTCCCGGCGGCGGGACGATCACCTACGTGCGGCGCCCCCACTTCGTGTGCGACGACGGCGTGCAGATCTGGGCGGACTCCGCGGTGGCCTACTCGGTGGATGCGCTCTCGCACCTGATCGGACGCGTGCGCTATCGCGACGCCGCTCGCGAGCTCACCGCGAACGAGGCGCGCTATTTCTCCAACGTCGGCCGACTGCAAGCGAACGGTCGCGTGCGCGTGGTGGGGCGCGAGGACGGCTCCCTCGTCGAAAACGGGGACCTCGTCTACCTGAGGGTGACCTCGTACCGAGACGAGGAGTCGATGACGGTGACCACGGGCCGGGACGCACTTCGGCCCCGGGCCGTGATGCCGCCCCCGCGGCCGGACTCGGCCGCGGCCGACTCGGCGATCGCACCGCGCGCATCGACGCCGTACACGGTGGTCGCGGACCGCATCTTCTTTCGGGGCAACAGCTACTTCGATGCGACGGGGGACGTCGAGATCGAGCGGGACTCGCTCTTCGCCTACGGCGACAGCGCGGAGTACGTGGAGGAGACCGAGCGGCTCGTGCTCGTGGGCTCGGCGCGTGTCCTGAGCGCAGACTACACGCTCGTGGGCCGGACCATCACGATCGGGACGGACCCGGCCGGCGCGAGCGAGATCCACGCGCTCAAGGAGGCGCTCCTCACCGGCGAGGACCTCACCGTGACCGCTCCGCAGATCCGCCTCTATCTGGCCGAGGGCACCATGGAGCGCCTCGTTGCCGTACCCCTGCGCGAGGAGGGGGAGGGCCCGGGGGAGGAGCAGGCGTCCGTGCCGCGTTCACCGGCGGACGCCGCCGCGCCGGACTCGGCGGACCTCGCGCGTCCCGTCGCCGTCGCGGAGCGCTTCCAACTGACGGCCGACTCGCTGGAGCTCACTGCCCCCGCATCGGTCGTGGACCGCATCTTCGCCGCCGGACGGGCCCGGAGCGTGTCCGAGGCCCGCGACTCGCTGAACGTCGAAGCGCTACCCGCGCTCGCGCGGCAGGACTGGCTGGAGGGGGACACGATCCTCGTCTTCCTCCTGCCGCCCCGGGCCGACTCCGTCGCGCCCGCAGCGGCTCCCGCGCAGGGCGAGGAACGGGAGTACCGTATCGAGCGCATCGTGGCACGGGTAGGGGCGCGCAGCCTCTACCGCCTGCCCGCCCAGGACTCGACGGCACGCGCGGGCCTCGACCCTCCGGCGGTACACTACGTGGTGGGGGACGAGATCACGATCCACATGTTAGAGGGGGAGGTCGAGGCGATGGTGGTCGTCGGACAGACGCGGGGCGTGCACCTGGAGCCGCTCAGCCGGGCCGCGGCGCGCGACACGACCGGCGCGGGCGCTCCCGCCGCCCCGGGCATCCTCACGCCTTCCTTGCCCGCGGGCAGCCCGCCGGGTGGACCCCCGGACACGATTCCCCCGCGGGGCACCGGCGACCCGGGCCTCGACCCTCCGGTCCGGAGGCGGCCATGAACGGCGAGTCGAGCCGCTTCTGGGCGAAGGGCCTCACCAAGTCCTACCGCGGCCGCAAGGTCGTCAACGAGGTCGACATCGAGGTTCGGCAGGGGGAGATCGTCGGTCTCCTTGGGCCGAACGGCGCGGGCAAGACCACGACCTTCTACATGATGGTCGGGCTCATCCCGCCCGGCGCCGGGACCGTCCACCTGGACGGCGGGGACATCACGCGGGTGCCCATGTACAAGCGCGCCCGCATGGGGATCGGCTACTTGGCCCAGGAGCCCTCGGTCTTCAGGAAGCTGACCGTGGAGGAGAACGTGCTCGCGATCCTCGAGACCCTCGGGCTCTCGAAGCGCGAGCAGAGCGAGCGCCTCGAGGAGCTGCTGGGGGAGCTCGGCCTCACCTCCCTACGGGACAACAAGGCGTACTCCTTGTCGGGCGGCGAGCGTCGCCGGCTCGAGATCACTCGGGCGCTCGTGCAGCGCCCCAAGTTCATGCTCCTCGACGAGCCCTTCGCCGGCATCGATCCCATCGCCGTCAACGACATTCAGGAGATCGTGCAGGGGCTGCGCGGGCGCGGGATCGGTGTGATCATCACGGATCACAGCGTCGAGCAAACGCTGGAGATCGTGGATCGGGCCTATATCATGTACGAAGGCAGGATCAAGGTGAGCGGGACCGTCTCGCAGCTCGTATGGAGCGACGAGGTGGCTGAAATTTATCTGGGACCCACGCTCACGGCGCGCATGCGCAAGCGCTTCGACGAGCCCCCGACCGTCGTCCAGGACGTGGCGGGTCCTGGCTTGTCCGCGGTTTGACGGTGGCCTCGGGATCCGCGTAGGCGAGGCGAGATGACCTCCTTCAACACCAAGCTCTATCAGAGCGCGCAGCTCCGGCAGGAGATGCGGATCAACCCACGCCTGTATCAGGCGATGGAGTTGCTCTACATGCCCCTGCTGGACCTCGAGCAGCACTTGAAGCAGGAGCTCGCCGAGAACCCCTTCCTCGAGATGACCGAAGCCGACGTGGCGCAGGAGGTCGAGCTCAAGGAGGATACGCCGGACGAGCCGCTGGGCGACGACGTCGACTGGGAGGAGATCATCCTCGATGGCTTCGACGTCGGCGGCCGTCGACAGCAGTATGAGCACAAGGAATACTTCGAGCCGACCCCGGTGGACTCGAAGGACCTGCACGACCACCTCTATGAGCAGCTTCGGCTTCTCCCGCTCTCCGAGCGGGAGCTCAGGCTAGGCGAGGAGATCATCGGGGACATCGAGGACACGGGCATGCTCGCCTGCGACCTGGAAGAGGCCGTGCGCGGCGTCAACGACTGGCTCGACGAGGTCCGCCCCACCGCGGTGAAGCAGGCCGAGGCCATCGAAGACGAGAAGGAGCGGGCTGAAGAGCTGGCCGAGATCGAAGAGATGTTCCGGCCCTACACCCTGGCCGAGGCCGAGCGGACGCTGAAGGTGATCCAGACCTTCGACCCGCCCGGGGTGGGGGCACGCGACGTGCGCGAGTCCATCCTCATTCAGCTCGAGCAGCGGGACGAGACCGACGGGATCACGTTCAAGGTGGTGCGCGACCACTTCGACGCGTTGATCAACCATCGCTGGACGGACATCGCGCGGGACCTGAGCATCACACCGAAGGAAGTCCAGGACGCCGCCGACGCCATCAGCCATCTCGACCCCAAGCCGGGCCTCGCCTACTCGGTAGAGCCCGAGGGTTACGTCATTCCAGACCTGATCGTCGAGAAGATCGACGGCGAGTACATGGTCTTCGCCAACGACACCAGCCTGCCGAGGCTCCGGATCTCCCAGTCGTACCGGGAGGTGGCGAAGGACAAGAGCAAGTTCACCGGGGAGAACAAGGAATTCATCGCGAGCAAGCTGAACTCGGCGAACTGGATGATCCAGGCGATCGAGCAGCGCCGGCAGACGATGCTCAAGGTGATGCACTTCATCGTGGACCGGCAGCGCGACTTCTTCGAGCGCGGCGTCCAGTACCTGAAGCCGCTCACCCTACGTGAAGTGGCCGATCACATCGAGATGCACGAGTCGACCGTCTCCCGGGTGACGAACAAGAAGTACGTACAAACCCCGAGAGGGGTGTACTCGCTCAAGTACTTCTTCTCCAGCGGGCTCTCCACCGTCGGGGGAGAGGACCTCTCGGCCCGGGCGGTGCGCGACAAGATCAAGTCGATGGTCGCCGACGAGAACCCCAAGAAGCCGCTCACCGACCAGGCGATCGTCACCCGACTCAAGGAGGATGGCATCAAGATCGCCCGACGGACCGTGGCGAAGTATCGCGACCAGATGGGCATCCTTCCCGCACGCATGCGCAAGCGCGTCTAGGCCGCGATGCCCTCGGGTCGGCGCGACTTTACGGTCATCGTTCCGGCGTTCAACGAGGCGCCCGTCGTTCCGGACCTGGTCCGAGAGCTACGCTCCGCGTTCGAGAAGCACGGCCTCGACGGTGAGGTCCTGCTCGTGGACGATGGCTCGACGGATGGCACCGCGGACGTGGCCGAGAAGGAGGCTCGAGGTTGGAGCCAGTTCCGCGTGCTTCGTCATGAGCGGAACCTCGGCAAGACGGAGGCTCTCGTCACGGCTGCGGGCGTGAGCCGCGGCGCCTACCTCGTTCTCTTCGACGCGGACCTCCAGCATTCGCCCGACGAGATCCCGCGCTTCCTCGACAAGCTCGACGAGGGGTGGGACATCGTGACCGGCCGCAAGGTGGGGAGCTACGAGAAGCAACCCGTCTCCTGGCTCTACAACGGTCTTTCGCGGCGGATCTTCGACGTGCCCGTGTCGGACCTGAACTCGATGAAGGCATTCCGCCGCGAAGTCCTCGACGGGCTCCTGCTGCGTCACGATTGGCATCGCTTCTTCGTCGTGCTCGCCCACGCGCGGGGTGCTTCGGTCACCGAGATCGACATCGTGCTTTTCCCTCGCCGGGCCGGGGAGTCGAAGTACCGGGGGCCTTTCCGCATCGTCGTCGGGCTCGTCGACCTGATCTCCGTGTGGTTCCTGCTCCTCTTCTCGCGCAAGCCGCTCCTGCTTTTCGGGGGAACCGGCATCGGGCTCGCGCTCCTCGGCTTCCTCGTTGCGATGATCACGGTCTACCTGCGGTTCCTCCACCCCATCCTGGGCTTCGACCCGTACATCCCGCCCATGGGGTACCGGCCCCTCCTCTATCTCGTGATGCTGCTCGAGACGCTCGGTTTCCTGCTCGTAGGCTTCGGCCTGGTGTCGGAGCAGGTCGCGCAGGTCAGGGACGA
>JBFGFY010000227.1:0-5173 GCA_041579355.1 Longimicrobiales bacterium
CCGAGAACCAGGACCGGCTCCTGGTCGCGGACCTCGGCGACGGAGCGCTCCGAGCGTACGTGGCAGAGGAGTCGGGACGCGCGTCGACGGTAGGGCCTCTGCGCCTCCGGCTGAGCGACCGAGGGGTGTTCCTGCTCGTCGCCGACGGGATGGGCGGGCGTGCCGGCGGCGCACGGGCGAGCACGCTGGCCGTCGACGCCGTCCGGCGCTCGCTCGTCGCGGACGCGGACGGTGTCGACCCGAGCCATGGAGGGGACGGCTTCGTGCGAGGTCTCCGGAGCGCGCTGGAGCACGCCCACCAGGACATCCGTGAGCATGCGGAGGGCGACGACCGGCTGCGTGGAATGGGCACCACGGCGACGCTCGCCGGCATCCTGGGCGAGACGGTTTACCTGGCACACGTGGGCGACTCGCGCGCTTACCTGTTCCGTGGTGACCACCTCGTACGCCTCACCCGCGACCAGTCGCTCGCCCAGCACATGATCGACTCGGGTGTGCTCGGCGAGCAGGACTCACGATCCGTGCGAAGAAACATGATCCTCCAGGCCCTCGGTGTGGCGGCATCCGTCGATCCGGTCGTCACGTATCACGACCTCCGGCAGGACGATGTGATTCTGCTTTGCTCCGACGGCCTCTCCCACGTGGTCGCCGACACCGAAATCCTGGAGGCGCTGGCGCAATCGCCCGACTGCCTTTCGGCGTGCGACCGACTCGTGGGACTCGCCAACGACCGCGGGGGGCCCGACAACGTGACCGTGCTCGTGGCCCGCCTCGAAGGAGACGGCCTCGACCGGGCGGGCGCGACCGAGGCGCTCGGCGCGCGGGAATGGCCGTCGAGCGCTCATTGAAATCGTGTTGCTCCGCCCCAACCCCCCGTCTAGCTTGGCGCCCGACCCTCCTGGAGACCCGATGAAGCAGTCGCGGTCGAGGTACGAGCCGTGAGCGACACCGACGTCCGCTGCGGACAGTGCGGCGCGCCCGTCCAAGCGGGGCAGCTCTTCTGCTCCCGGTGCGGGGTCGATGTGTCCGGGGTACACCCGACGGACGCCGCCACGCTCGAGGTGACCGCGGTCGGCGGGCCTGCTCCCCCGCTCCAGTCGACGATGCGGCAGATGCTGCGCGAAGCGACCACGGGCGAGTACGAGATCTTGAGCGAGCTCGGCCGGGGCGGCATGGCGACGGTGTTCCTGGGGCACGACATCTCGCTCGACCGACGGGTGGCGATCAAGGTCATGGCGCCGCACCTGCTGGAAGGCGAGGGGATGGCCGAGCGCTTCAAGCTCGAGGCCCGCACGGCGGCGCAGCTCTCGCACCCGCACATCATCCCCATCTACGCCGTGAAGGAAACGGCTTCGACGCTCTTCTTCGTGATGAAGTACGTCGAGGGGAAGCCGCTCGACGAGATCATCAAGAAGATGGGACAGCTCCCCATCCCCATGGTGAAGGACATCCTCACGAAGGTGGGGTCGGCCCTCGGGTACGCGCATCGCAGGGGTGTGGTGCACCGGGACGTGAAGCCGGGCAACATCATGATCGACGAGGAGGGCACGCCGATCGTGACCGACTTCGGCATCGCGAAGGTCGCCGAAACGAAGGGCCTCACGATGACCGGCACCACGATCGGCACGCCGGCGTACATGAGCCCCGAGCAGTGTGAGGCCAAGCCGGTCACCGGTGCCTCCGACCAGTACTCGCTAGGCGTGGTCGCTTGGGAGATGCTGACGGGCAGGACGCCCTTCGCCGGTGACTCGGCCGTGACCACGATGTACAAGCACTGCCACGAAGCCCTCCCGCCCCTCGAGGACTTCCGGCCGGACGGCCCGCCGGAGATCCTCGAGACCGTGACCCGGATGTTGGCCAAGGACCCCGCCGCGCGGTGGCCCTCTCTCGAGGCGGCGATTCGGAAGCTCGGCTCCTCCACACAAGACCAGCTCGACCCGATCCGCCGGGAGCTGCTCGAGCTGGCGCGTGACACGGATCCCCGCGAGCTGGTGGCGCAACTCTCCACTCCACGGAGCCCGATGCCGGGGGTGACGAGGGCACGCACCGACCCGGACGCAGCCGTGACCACGGCGGCGCCGGCCGCCCCGCGACGCAGGGGGGTCGTGGTCGCCGCTGCCGCCGTAGTCGTCATCGGGGGCAGCGCGCTCGCCGTGCTGCGCCCGTGGGAGGCCGGGGGCACCAACGGGGGCGTCGACCCGCGCGCCGCACCCATCCCCGCGGCGACGTCTCCCGACCAGGCGGCAACCGGCGACGGCGGGGCGAGCACCGGTAACCCCACGGGCCCCGCCGGCGGGGCCGATGGAGCGGGCCTCCCGGCCGCGGGCGCCCCAGGGGGCGTTCCGCAGGCAAACCCCGACGGTGGGGCGGGTCGTCCCGCTGGGCAGCCGCAGCCGGTAGCGGTGACTTCCGTCCGCGTGGGCGGCGTCGCGGGAAGTCTCGAGCCAGGCGACGCGATCGCGTTGGATGCCACCGCGCTCGGGGCGGGCGGAACGGTCCTCCGCGCAGGAGCACCCCGGTGGTCGTCGAGCGATCCTGCGGTCGGCACGGTCACGGCGGACGGCACCTTCACGGCCGTGGCCCCGGGCACGGTGACGGTGACGGCCACCATCGACGGCGTGCGGGGGAGCACCTCCGTCACGGTGGCCCAGGCCGGCGTGGCGACGCTCGACGTGATGCCGACGAGCGTGTCGCTCGCGCCCGGCGAGAGGGCCACGCTCGTGGCGCAAGCGCGAACGGGAAGAGGGGAGCCGCTCTCCTCCGCCGTCACGTGGCGGTCGGACGCCCCGGGCGTCGCGACGGTCAGCGCCGGGGGCGAGGTCCAGGGCGTCACGCCGGGTAGCGCCACGATCACCGCGGCCGCCGGCGGCGCGAGCACCGCCGTCGGCGTGACCGTGACCGCGCCCGTCGTGAGCACACGCGCGGCGATCGAGGAGCTGGTCGCCGCATACGCGCGGGCGCTCGAATCCGGCGACATCAACGCCGTGCGCCGCTCCTACCCGGGCATGACACCGCAGCAAGAACAGCAGCTGAGCCAATCCATCCGCTTCATCGAACGGGCGAACCTGCGCATCACCTCGCTCCAGGATGGAGGCGACACTGCCACCGCTCAGGTCGAGGGAACGTATGACTTCGTCACGGACGGACGGCGGACGTCCACGCCCGTGAGCTTCCGCGCCACGTTCGAGCGCGTCGGCGCAGCGTGGCAGATGACGCGGACGCAATAGGAGAGGGCAGCGCCCTCCCGGTTCTTAGAAGGGGAAGTCCAGCCCCAGCGTCCAGATGAAGTCGGGCTGGAGCCCCACGTCACGCAGCGGCACGAGCAGGTTCGTGACGATCACCGTTCCCCCGCGCACCGTGAACTTCCCGCCGAGCGACGCGCGCAGCAGGTCGCCGTCCTTGTTCGGCACGTTGGTGGCGGAGAGCGACCGCCGGAACGGCGCGTCGTACTGGATCTGACCCGGCAGCGCGAACTTGTTCTCGCCCACCTGGAGCTCCGACTCGATCCCCGCGGCGAGCGTCGCCCAGTCGGATAGCAGGTTGTCGACCGCCAGGCCGAGCACGATCGCATCGTTCTGCGTCCGGCTGTCTCCGCGACCGAGGTACCCCACGTTCACGTGGGGCGAGAAGGTGCCGAACTGTGCCGAGTAGAGCCCGAGGGCACGGAACTGCGTGGAGCCGGCGCCGAGCAGGTTCTCCTCGTCCCCGGTCGGAAAGCGGACCTCGGCCAGCACCGCGGCGCCCATGCGAGAGCTCTGGCCGAGGTTGAACTTCACGCGCGCGGCGATGTCGCCGATGCCGGTCGCTGAGCCCTCCGTGGTCGCGGTGGCGCGCAGGACCGGATTGGTGGCGTCACCGCCGAACCGGTGGATCGCCGTATTGCCGAACGGCACGATCTGCGCCTGGGTGCGGCCGCTCACCTGGGTTCGGACCAACGGGACCGCGAGCCCCACGTCGATGAAGTCGGTCAGGCCCGCCGTCACGGCCACGGTCCCCACGAGGATGTTCAGACTCAGCGCCAGATCGAGCGCCATGTAGTCGTTCTCGAACACCGGGTTTCCGAGTGTGTCGAGAGGTGCCCCGTCCTCGTGCTTGAAGTTGAGCGCGAGGCCGCTGAGCGGAACGCCGTTGAGCGACGTGAAGTCGATTCCCGTGACGCTCGCTCCAACGAAGAAACGACCCCGGCCGAGCGTCTGCGTGCGCTCCGAGAAGATCGGGCCCGCCGAGATCGACGTCCGCACCGGCACACCCCCCACGACCGAGAACGTGGCGCCGCTCGAGGTGGCGCTGAGCGGGACGCTCGCGGTGGCATCCCCGATCGCGTCCGTCAGGAAGGCGATCACCGCATCGTTCCCCACGGCGAGCGCCGGAATGAAGTGGTCGCCGTGGAGGTTGGTGAGGTCGAGGCAGAGCGGCTCGCCGCAGTCACCGAAGGTGAACAGCTCGGTAGCGAGCTGAGTCCGGAGCCCCGGCTCGGATTGGGCCACGCCGCCTCCGGGTAGGATCGCGAACAGGGCGACGAGGAAGCCGGAGCAGAGCGGCCGACGGCGCATCGAGCCTCCGATGGGGCGGGTGGGTGGCAACGGCCGATAGCTTACGGAGGGGCTCGGGCCGTAGCAATCACGCCGCGTGCCTGCGCGGCGTTTGCATCGAGCTCGGGGTCGTCCGCTGCTTGCTCGAACGGGGGGACGCCGCGTAGCGTGACCCCGCCGGCCTCCCCCAGCCCGCCCGGACCGAATCGTGCCCCCTCTCCACCACCCCCCCCAGCCTCTCCTCCGGCGCGCCGGCGCCAGTGCCCTTGGGCTCGCGCTGGGCGCGGCCGCCTTCGCCGCGTGCGGGGAGACGCTGACCCAGGTGAGTGAGAGCGACGTCGTCGAGCTGCGTGTCTCGGCGGACTCGGCCCTGGTGGGGATCGGGGCCACGGTGCAGCTGCGGGCCTATCCCCTCGACGCGACAGGTGCGCTGCTCGTGAGGCAGCCGGTTTCGTGGCGAAGCGGGGCCACTTCCATCGCGACGGTGGACGACGTGGGGTTGGTCACCGGCGTCGCCGAGGGCACCACCGCGATCGTCGCGCAAATCGGCGCTCTCGCCGACACCACGATCGTCACGGTCCGGGTGCCCGCGACGCTCGCGCTCTCCGAGGACTCGATCGGCTTCAACGCGTCGGCCGGCG
>JBFGFY010000228.1:0-5017 GCA_041579355.1 Longimicrobiales bacterium
CTCAGCCACCTGTTCGCGATCCTGCGCGACGTCGAGCGGGTGCAACAGGCACGCCGGGCCGCCGCGGTCCTCCCACTCGGCTCGGGTGCGATCGCGGGGTGTCCGTTCCCGGTCGACCGCGAGGCGCTGCGGGCTGAGCTCGGCTTCGCGCGTGTGAGCGAGAACTCCCTCGACGCCGTCTCGGACCGCGACTGGATTTGCGACCTGACGTATGCGGGCGCGATGATCGGCGCGCACCTCTCCCGGCTCGGGGAAGACCTGGTGCTCTTCTCGAGCCTCGAGTTCGGCTTCGTTCGCCTCTCCGACGGCTACAGCACCGGCTCGAGCCTCATGCCGCAGAAGCGTAATCCGGACGTGGCGGAGCTCGCGCGGGGCAAGTCGGGTCGGCTCGTGGGCAACCTCGCCGCGACGCTGACCCTCCTGAAGGGCCTGCCCACCGGGTACAACCGCGACCTCCAGGAGGACAAGGAGGCGCTCTTCGACACCGTGGACACCCTCCTGGTGACGCTGCCCGCGGTGGCGGGCGCAGTGCGCACGGGAGAGCTCCGGCCCGAGCGCGCGGAAGCGGTCATGGACGCTCAGCTGCTCGCGACCGATCTCGCCGACTACCTCGTGCGCCGGGGGGTGCCGTTCCGCACGAGCCACGAGGTGATCGGCCGGCTCGTGCGACGGGCCGAGGAGCGACGAGTACCGCTTTCGGACCTCTCGTTGGACGAGCTGCGTGCCGAGCACACGGCCTTCGAGGCCGACGTAGAGGGGGTCTTCGACTGGCGGGCCTCGACCGACGCCCGTAACGCCCCCGGCGGTACGTCGCGCGCCTCGGTGGTGCGGCAGCTCGCGGAGGCCGCGTCCCGTCTGGACGCTCTCGTCGGAGTCGTCTAGTTCGGCAGCGTGCGGTTGCTCGCGGCGACGAAGGCTCGTAGCTGGCCCATGAGCGCGGCGAACTCCCCGAAGTCGAGCGACTGATCCCCGTCCGAGGTGGCGTTCTCCGGCTCCGGGTGCACCTCGACGATGAGGCCGTCGGCACCCGCCGCCACGGCCGCGTACGAGAGGGGCGCGACGAGATCGCGGCGACCGCCCGCGTGTGACGGGTCTGCGATGACGGGGAGGTGGGTCTCGTGCTTGAGAACGGGGATCGCCGCCAGGTCGAACGTGTTCCGGGTAGCTGTGCCGAAGGTGCGGATGCCACGCTCGCACAGGACCACGTTCGGGTTGCCCTGGCTCATCACGTACTCCGCGGCCAGAAGCAGGTCCTCGACCGTGGCGGACATGCCGCGCTTGAGCAGGACGGGGCGGCGAAGGCGTCCGACCTCGGTGAGCAGGTTGTAGTTCTGCATGTTACGCGCGCCGATCTGGAGCATGTCGGCGTACGAAGCGACCAGGTCGACCTGGCGAGTGTCCATCACCTCCGTGACGATCGGCAGGCCCGTCTGGGCCCGCACGTCCGCCAAGATCTGGAGGCCCTCCTCGCCCAGGCCCCGGAACGAATACGGCGAGGTGCGGGGCTTGAACGCCCCCCCGCGCAGTGCGCGCGCACCGTGGGAGCGCACTTCCCGGGCCGTGGCCTCCAGCATCGTACGGCCCTCGACCGAGCAGGGCCCGGCGATCACGACGATCTCGTCTCCGCCGATCTCCGCCGAGCCGAGTGGGATCTTCGTGGGCTCGGCGGCGAACTCGCGTGAGGCGAGCTTGTACGGCTTCATCACGGGATGCACAGCCTCGACGCCCGGTATCGAAAGCAGCGAGATGTGCTGGAGCCGAGTCTCGTCGCCGACGCACCCGATCACCGTGCGGTGCTCGCCCTGCGAGACGTGCGTTCGGAGGCCGAGCGCTTCGACCCGCTCCCGGATGTGATCCAGCTCCTCCTGGGTCACACCCCGTTTCGTGACGATGATCATCCTGCACTCCTTCCTGTCCTGGTCGCGTACGGCGCAGGGCATGAAAAAAGCCCCCGACGCAGGTCGGGAGCTCTCGGCTCGGCCCGTGCCGTTTGGGATCTAGCGGCGCACGAGACGGCCTGGAGCTCCCCGGATCGGAAAGCCCCGATATCGATAAGCGAAGCCGCCGCGCGTCGTCATGGCCGGAAGGATGACGGGGGGCGCGGCGGCGTGTCAACCGCGCCTGGAACCGAGGGGTGCTAGCGGGTACATTCGGGCGCTTTCGTCACGCGGTGCAGGGCCGCGTGCGATCCGTCCCCCGAGAGCACGAGCGCGGCCGATCCCTTTGAAGGCACCCGATGCCGAAGCGCTGAAGCGACGCGCTGCCCAGGCGGCTCTCGACCACGTGCGGAGCGGGATGGCGGTGGGACTCGGCACGGGGAGCACCGTCTCGCACCTCCTGGACCTGCTCGGCGAGGCCCTCGCGCGGGGGGAGCTACGCGACATCGTAGGAGTCCCGACGTCCGTGCGAACGCAAGAGAAGGCCGAGGCCTTGGGCATCCCCCTGGTGGGCTTGGGCGACCTCGCGACCATCGACGTTACGATCGACGGCGCGGACGAGGTCTCGCCCGAGCTCGACCTCGTCAAGGGAGCAGGCGGTGCCCTCCTTCGTGAGAAGATGGTCGCACAGGCGTCCGACCGCCTCGTGATCATCGCGGACGAGCGGAAGCTCGTGCCGCGCCTGGGCGCTCTTGCCGCGCTCCCCGTGGAGGTCGTCGGTTGGGGGTGGCAATCTCACGTGGCGTTCCTGCGGGAGTGGGGCGGAGTCGCGTCGCTACGCGTGGACGATGCGGGCGAGCCCGTTCGTAGTGACAACGGCCAGCTCTTCCTCGACTGCCGGTTCGACGGCGGCATCGAAGATCCTCGGGGCCTGGACGAGGCCCTGTCCGCGCGTGCCGGAATCGTGGAGAGCGGGCTCTTCCTCGGCCTGGCGGACGCGGCCCTCATCGCCACGGCGGGCGGAGTCGAACGGC
Organism: Longimicrobiales bacterium; assembly: GCA_041579355.1. GTDB lineage: Bacteria > Gemmatimonadota > Gemmatimonadetes > Longimicrobiales > Gaopeijiaceae > UBA2982. Next base: position 2,912 of record JBFGFY010000228.1, read on the forward strand.
TCGAGCGCCCGCGATGACGAAGATCGCTCCTTCGATCCTCTCGTGTGACTTCGCCCGCCTCGAGGAGGAGATCCGGGCGGCCGAGGAGGGCGGCGCGGACTGGATCCACGTCGACGTGATGGACGGGCACTTCGTGCCGAACATCACGATCGGGCCCGTGATCACCGCCGCCGCCCGTCGGTCCACCGAGCTGCCGCTCGACGTCCACCTGATGATCGCCGAGCCGCTCAGGTACCTAGACGCCTTCGTCGGGGCGGGTGCCGACAGCGTCACCATCCATCAGGAGACCTGTGAGGACCTCGCGGCGGCCGTGGGAAGGATTCGGGACCTCGGCGTCCGCGCCGGCGTCGCCATCAACCCCGCGACGCCGCTCGCGCGGGTTCGCGACGTCCTTCTCCAGCTCGACGTGCTGGTCGTCATGTCGGTGAATCCCGGCTTCGGAGGTCAGAGCTACATCGAAGGGAGCACGGAGAAGGTGCGACGCGCGCGCGGGCTCTTGGACGAGTTGGGCTCGCCAGCCGACCTCGAGGTCGACGGTGGGGTGGATGCGCGCAACGCTCACGAAGTGGCCGCCGCGGGTGCGACGGTCCTCGTGGCCGGCTCGGCGGTGTACGGCCACCCCGGCGGGGCCGCAGAAGGCGTGCGTGCGATCCGCCGAGCCCTCGAGCCCGCGCGGGCCTAGAGCCCAGTGGATACGCCCCGAAACGCGGCTTCGAAAGGTTGGCGACCGACCGCGGCCGTAGCTACACTGCACCTAGGTCGAACCCCCCCGGGACACTGCACAGCATGACCGAATCTCAGATCATCGACCCGCAGGCGCTCGAGCGGCTGAAGGAGTGGGGTGGGGATAAGCTCGCCGGGCAGATGGTTCGGCTTTTCTTGAAGAACACGGGCAACCGAATGGACCAGATTCGCACCGGCGTTGCGAGCGGGGACTTGGACGAGGCGGAGAAGGGTGCGCACTCTCTCAAGTCGAGCGCGGCGAACATCGGGGCGGAGGCCTTGCGGACCTTCGCGACACGGATGGAGAGCGCCGCGCTCGAAGCGAATCTCGAGAGCGCCCGGTCACTCCTTCCGGAGCTCGAGTCCGCTTACGCCGAAGCCATGAAAGAGCTCGCAGTCATCGAGAGGGGGATCGCCGAGTGAGCCCCAAGATCGCCGTGGTCGAGGACAATCCCGACAACCGCATGCTGGTCCAGGCCCTCCTGGAAGATCGCTACGAGCTCTCGGAGTACGAGACCGGTGTGGAGGCCGTCGAGGGTCTCGGCAACGACATCCCCGACCTCGTCCTCCTGGACATATCCCTGCCGGAGATGGACGGCACGGAAGTGCTGGCCTGGATTCGCGAGCAGGATGCCCTCAAGGATTTGCCCGTCATCGCGCTCACCGCGCACGCCATGGCGGGGGACCGCGACAAGTACCTGGCCGCGGGCTTCGACGACTACGTGACGAAGCCAATCATCGATGAAGACGTCCTCATCGAAGCGATCGAGCGTTGCCTGAGCGCGACCGGCTGAGGCCGCATTCCGAAGCGACAGCCGAAACGTCTGCTGTAACCGGCTCGCGCTCCCGCCGCGATCCCGCCGAGGCCGAGTCGACCGGTCCCGATCGCGGCCGAGAGCACGCGATTCTCTACGTCACCCTCTTCGTGCTGTTGGCCGCGGGCTCGTTCCTGCTGCGGCAGAACCTCGCCTGGTCCACGGGCTCCACCGTGCACACGGTGATGGAATCCATCGCCACCGTGCTCGCGTTCATCATCGGTGGCCTGGCGCTCGTCCGGTACTACAGCCGCAAACAGATCACCTTCCTCCTCATCGGGTGTGGCTTCCTGGGGGCGGCGCTGCTCGACCTGAACCATGCGCTGACCACGAGCGACTGGATCATGTCCGCGCGGGTGGAGATCGATCCTCGGCTGCGGCCCGGCGACTTGGACGCGTGGACCTGGACCGCGGAACGCGTCTTCCTCTCCCTCTTCCTCTTCGGGAGCCTGCTCGCCTGGCGCCAGGAGGTCCGCGAAGGTCGCGGTGAAGCCATTCCGGAGGCGTGGGTGTACGGCACGGCTCTCGCGATGGCGGTCTCCAACCTACTCTTCTTCGAGTGGGTGCC
>JBFGFY010000229.1:0-4988 GCA_041579355.1 Longimicrobiales bacterium
ATCGCCGCGGGCGCACCCGGTGGAGGGGTCGTATATGCGATCCGGGACCGAAATGGAGACGAGCGCGCCGACGAAGTGATCGAGATCGCCCGCGGTCTCAACGTTCCGAACGGCGTCGCGCTCCGGGACGGCGATCTCTATGTGGCCGAGATCAACCGCATTCTGCGCTTCGATGACATCGAGTCCCGCTTGGGCAACCCGCCGGCGCCCGTGGTGGTCAGTGACGCCTATCCCGGCGACTGGCTACACGGCTGGAAGTACATCGCGTTCGGGCCGGACGGGAAGCTGTACGTGCCGGTGGGGGCGCCGTGCAACGTGTGCGACCGCAGCGAGGACGCTCCGATCTACTCGACGATCACGCGTATGGACCCGGACGGGCGTAACCTGGAGATCTTCGCGAGCGGGATCCGCAACACGGTCGGGTTCGATTGGCATCCGCAGACGGGTGAGCTCTGGTTCACCAACAACGGACGGGACGGTTGGGGCGACGATCGCCCGCCGGACACGATCCACCGCGCGCCCCGTGCGGGGCTGCACTTCGGGTTCCCGTACTGCCATGGCGGTGACATGGCCGACCCCGAGTTCGGGTCGGCGCGGCCCTGCGGCGACTTCACGCCCCCCGCACACAACCTCGGCCCACACGTCGCCGCTCTCGGCATGAAGTTCTACCAGGGCGATCTGTTCCCCGCCGAGTATCGGGGGCGGATCATCATCGCCGAGCACGGATCCTGGAACCGATCTTCCGAGGCCGGGCATACGGGACACCGGCTGACCATGCTGACGCTGCAGGGGAACCGCGTCGTCGACTACCAACCCTTCGTCGTCGGCTGGCTGCAGGAGGACAACGTGGCGTGGGGCCGGCCGGTCGATGTGCTCGAAATGCCGGACGGGGCGCTCCTGGTGAGCGACGATCTGGCGGGGGTGATCTACAGGATCAGTTACGCGAGGTGAGCCGCTGCTGGCCGCCGGAATCCTCGACGGACGCGAGCTACGACCCGAAGATCCCGCCCACCACGGAGAGCGCCTCGACCAGCCGGTCGACGTCCTCCTCCGTGTTGTAGAGGTAGAAGGAAGCACGCGCGGTCGCGGCGACGCCGAAGTGCTTCATGACCAGCTGGGCGCAGTGGTGCCCCGCGCGCACGGCCACACCCTCGGCATCCACGATCGTGGAGATGTCATGCGGGTGCGCGTCGCCGAGGGTGAACGACACGACGGCAGAGTGCTCGTCGACTGACTCGGGTCCGTAGATACGAATCCCCTCGACCTCGCCGACCCTCTCGAGCGCATACTCCATCAGCTTGCGCTCGTGCGCTTCGATGGCCTCCATGCCGATGTCGGCGAGGTAGTCGACGGCCGCACCCATGCCGATCGCACCGGCGATGTTCGGTGTGCCCGCTTCGAACTTGTGCGGCACCTCGGCCCAAGTGCTCTCGTCCCGCCCCACGAAGTGGATCATCTCGCCGCCGCCCTGATAGGGCGACATCGACTCGAGCAGGTCCCGCCGCGCCCAGAGCGCTCCGATCCCGGTCGGCCCGCACATCTTGTGACCGCTGAACGCGTAACAGTCGACGCCCAGATCCTGCACGTCGACCTTCGTGTGCACGGCTCCCTGCGCGCCGTCCACGACGACGAGCGCCCCCACCTCGTGCGCCGCGGCCGCGATCCGCTTCACGGGGTTCACCGTGCCGAGCGCGTTCGAGACGTGCGAGAGCGCTACCACCTTCGTCCTGTCGGAAAGGAGCGATGGTAGGTCGTCGAGGATCAGCCGACCCTGCTCGTCGAGCTCGATGTAGCGGAGCCTCGCACCCGTACGGCGCGCGAGGAGCTGCCACGGAATGATGTTCGAGTGGTGCTCGAGCACCGTGATGAGGATCTCGTCGCCCTCGCCGACGTTGTCGAGTCCCCAGGCCGCGGACACGAGATTGATTGCTTCGGTCGTGCCTCGGGTCCACACGATCTCGGCCGCCTCGGCCGCCCCGATCCAACGGGCGACTTTCCCGCGGGCCTCCTCGAACGCGATCGTCGAGCGGCGCGAGAGCTCGTGGATGCCCCGGTGGACGTTCGCGTTGTCCCGCTCGTAGTACGTGTCGAGCGCGTCGAGCACGGCCTGCGGCTTCTGCGAGGTCGCCGCGCTGTCGAGGTAGACGAGGGGCTTCCCGTTGACCTCCTGGTCGAGCGCCGGGAACTGCTTGCGGATCTCGCGCGGGTCGAAGGGCTTCCGGCCGGCGTCCGCCTTGGGCTCAGCCGATGTCGACGTAGACGTCGCCATCCCTCACCTCCACCGGAAAAGACTTCACGGGGAGCACGGCCGGGAGCGCCTTCCGTGCACCCGTGCAGGCGTCGAAGCGCGCCCCGTGGTAGGTGCACACGATGTCGCCGCCTTCGAGATCCCCATCCGAGAGGGGGAACTCCTCGTGCGAGCACTGGTCCTCGAGCGCGCAGATCTTCCCGTCGACGTTGGCCAGCACGACCGGCCGGTCAGCGGCCATCACCCCTTTGAGCTGGCCGACGGGGCACTCTGCCGCCGACGCCACGCGAACCCAACTAGGCATGGCTCTGGAGCTTCTGCTCGATCACGCGCGTGACCTTTTCGGATACTCCGCCCAACGGCAGCCGCGACAGCACCTCGCCGAGGAAGCCGAGCACCACGAGGCGCTCCGCCTGGACGCGGCTGAGCCCGCGCGACATGAGGTAGAACTTGGCCTCCGCGTCGAGCTCACCGACGGTCGCGCCGTGAGAGCACTTCACGTCGTCCGCTTGGATCTCCAGGTTCGGCAGCGAGTCGGCGCGCGCCCTCGGGGAGAGGAGCAGGTTACGGTTGGTCTGGTAGGCATCCGTCCGCTGCGCACCCGGATGCACCCGAATGATCCCGCGGAAGACCGCCCGGCTCGCGCCGTCGAGCGCGCCCTTGTACAGCAGGTCGCTCGAGGTGTTCTGGACTACGTGGTCCTGGCTCGTGTTGAAGTCGAAGTGCTGCGTGCCGTCTCCGAAGTAGAGCCCGAGCATGTCGGAGTTGGCTCCGGGCCCGAGCAGTCGCGCGTTGAGGTCCACGCGGGTCACCGACGCGCCGAGACCGACGTTCAAGGTGTCCAGGGTGGCGTCGCGGCCGGCGAGCGTACGCTGCACCGATTGGTAGAACGCCCCCACCCCGAGCCGCTGCACGGCCACGTACTGGACCTGCGCCCCGTCGTCCGCGATCACCTCGACGGCCGTCGAGGTGAAGGTCTGCGCCTCGAAGTCGTCGGAGAGGACCTCGTCCACATAGGAGACCTGGCTCCCGCTGGCGGCGACGATCAGTACGCGGCTGAAGTACGCCGCACCTGTCTCGCTGAGCCAACGGGTCACACGCACCGGCAGCTCGAGACGAACCCCACGAGGGACGTGCAGGAAGATGCCGTCGGCCCAGAGTGCGGCGTTGAGCGCGGCGAACTTGCCCTCCTCGGCCGGGACAGCGTCGACGGCGAGGTGCTTCGCGACGAGGTCACCGTGCGCTTCGACCGCGTCGTGTAGCGAGCAGAGGATGACGCCCTTGTCGACGAGCTCGGGCAAGAGGTCCGCGTGCACGACATGCCCGTCGATGATCACGATGTGCCCGGACGCCTCGTGGTCCGCTTCCATCGCGCTGCGTAGCCGCTCGGGCCACGCCACGGGGTCGTCGGGAGCTCGGGACGCTTCGGGCAGATGCAGCGCGTCGAGGTCGAGCTTCTTCCTCAGATCCGTATAACGCCACTCCTCCAGCTTGGTCGTGGGCATCGGCGTGCGCTCGTAGACGTCCCACGCGTGAGCGCGTCGCTCGCGTAGCCACCGGGGCTCAGTCGCGGAAAGCGCCTCGACGGCCTCCACGTTGAGTGCACCGGTCACCCCTTCGGGCGCGAGGACCGCTGCCGTGGTCGTGTCAGCCAACGGAGCCCTCCATCTCGAGCTCGATCAGCCGATTCAGCTCGACGGCGTACTCGAGCGGCAGCTCCTTTGCGATCGGCTCGATGAACCCACGCACGATCATCGCCATCGCCTCGTCCTCGGCGATGCCGCGACTCGTGAGGTAGAAGAGCTGCTCCTCGCCGATCTTCGTCACGGAGGCTTCGTGCCCGACGCTCGCGTCGCTCTCGTCGATTTCGATGTAGGGGTAGGTGTCGGTACGAGACGTGTCGTTGATGAGGAGCGCGTCGCACTCCACGTTCGAGCGCGCATGGTGCGCCCCCTCGTAGACCTTGCAGAGCCCGCGGTACGTCGCGCGCCCCGTTCCCTTCGAGATCGACTTGGAGACGATGGACGACGTCGTGTGCGGGGCCACGTGGACGACCTTGCCACCCGTGTCCTGGTGCTGGCCGTCGCCTGCGTAGGCAATCGACAGGATCTCGCCGTGGGCTCCCTCGCCCATGAGGAAGCAGGACGGGTATTTCATGGTCAGCTTGGACCCGAGATTACCGTCGAGCCACTCCATGTGTCCGCCCGCGGCGACCATCGCACGCTGGGTGACGAGGTTGTACATGTTGTTCGACCAGTTCTGGATCGTCGTATAGCGGAAGCGCGCGTTCTTCTTGACGACGATCTCGATCACACCCGAGTGGAAGGACTCGGTCGAGTAGACCGGCGCCGTGCACCCCTCGATGTAGTGAGCCTGAGCGCCCTCGTCGACGATGATCAGCGTGCGCTCGAACTGACCCATCCGCTCCTGGTTCACACGGAAGTAGGCCTGGAGCGGGGTGCTCAGCGACACGCCCTTCGGTATGTAGACGAACGACCCGCCCGACCACACCGCCGAGTTCATGGCGGCGAACTTGTTGTCGTGCGTGGGAATGACCGTGCCGAAGTGTTCGCGGAAGAGCGCGGGGTGGTTCTTGAGGCCGTCTTCGATCGAATCGAAGATGACGCCCTGATCCTCCCACTCCTTCTTCAGCGAGTGGTAGACCATCTCGGACTCGTACTGCGCGCCGACGCCCGCGAGGATCTTACGCTCCGCCTCGGGGATCCCGAGCTTCTCGAAG
>JBFGFY010000230.1:0-4949 GCA_041579355.1 Longimicrobiales bacterium
CGGCTCGGCGCGCCTTTGTACGTCCCCGCGGGCAAGGTCTCACTCCTCGGCCGCGAGGCCCGATGGTCCGCGCTGCCCGTGCTCGTGGGTCGAGACCGGCTCGTCACCTCGGGCCGCATCGACGATCTCTTCGATGTGATGCGCAGCTCGGGGAGCGCCCCCACGGTCGAGATCATCGTGGAGGGGCCACGCCTCGACTTGGATCGCGTGCTGCCCCCCTCCGACAGCTCGTCGAGCGTGACCTACCCGCAGCTGGCGTTGGCCCATCTCGGCGGGCGCCTCGTGGATGGTCGCACGGCCTCGGTGGTGGCGGCGCAGCGGGGGCTGCGGCGTCCGGAACGGCTCTGGGCTCGGGGAAGCGTCCAACTGAGGCTCGACACGCTCACGTACGGCCCTCACGTGCTCACCGCGCTCTCGGGTCTGGTCGAGCTCCACGACTCGTCGCTCGCCGTGCCCGAGGCCACCTTCGAAGCCTGGGCTGGGGACGTCACGGCCTCGCTGAGTCTCGGGACCGGCTCGCGGCCGGACGCCCCGTTCGCCCTCCGCATGGCGCTGGCCGGTGCGGACGCCGCGGCGTTCCTGGCGGCCACCAGCCCCGTCGGGGAAGCGGTGACCGGTACACTGGATCTCGAGCTCGAGATCGAGGGGGCCACGGACGCCAGTCTCCTGCCCCTGGGCCGTGACCTCTCCGGCCGGGTCGCTCTGAGACTCGAGGACGGCGAAGTCGGCGGCACGGGAGTCAACCTCGCGCTGGCGGACTTCCTCGGCGCCGAATCATGGACCAGCCTGCCATATACCAGCTGGGTGATGGACATCCGCCTCCGCGAGCGCACACTCGAGTTTCGTGAGGCTCACCTGAGCGGGAGCGAGGGCCGAGTGGCGTTCACTGGCCCGATACGACTCGACGGGTCCAGCGACCTCTCGATGGGAGTGTCGATCCCACCACAGCGCCTCGCCGGAGTCTCGCTGAGGCGGACCGGGATCGCACAGAGTGTGCTCGACCGCCTACGGGCGGCCGGCGGGTCGCTCGACCTAGGGCTTCGGTTGGGTGGATGGCTGCAGGCGCCGACGCTGGAGCCCGACGCTTCCCAGGCCCTCGCGCTGGTGGGAACCCGCCGGTGACCGGCGAAGCTCGTCAGCCGAGCAGCGCGTGCTCGTTGCGGAGGCTGACCCTGAGTCCCTCGAGCCGGTCCATGACGGAGTCCCGAAGGGAGTCGGTCACGGCGTTGACCGCGTGGGTCGTGCCGTTGATGGTCACCCCCATCGGCTGATGACGCGACCCGCGAACCTCGGCGAGCTTGGCCTGGTCGTCCTCGGCCTTGGAGAGGGCGAAGAGCGCCTTCTGTAGCCAGCGGGACTGGCTGCGCAGGATCTTCCGCTCCTGCACGAGCTGACGTTTGTCCTTCGGGGGCGGCGCCTTCGACCCGTTGGGCGAGGCCTTCGCAACCTTCGCCGCGGGTCGGGGAGCCCTCTCGACGGAGGGAGCACGCTTCGAGGCCGCCTTGGCGGTGGGCCTCGGCGCGTTCTTGGACTTCGAGGTCTTGGCCTTCGACTTCGTAGCCTTCGACTTCGCTGCCTTGGACTTCGTACCCTTGGACTTCGTTGCCACCCGCTTCCCTCGCTTCCCGACGCCTTTGGCGCGGACGGCCTTCGACTTCTTGGCCTTGGATTTCACGGTCTTGGACTTTTGGGCCCTGGACTTTCCGGCCCTCGACTTCGTCGCCTTCGTCTGCTTCTTGGACTTCTTCGCCTTCGTCGGCATGGCGTCTCGTACCTCCGGCTTTGGCGCTCGGGGGCGATGCTCGAGTCTTACTGGAACCCCTGAAGCGCCAGTTTGTTCGATGGGGACGCTGGCACCGACGTAGATTAGGCGCCGAGAACGATTAGCTTCAGAAAGTGAGGGTAAAGGTGCGTGTGTACTTTGCAATAACACGGCGCGCCTGACCCCGCCCGGCGAACTCGATGCGCGTGGCAGCCGGCGGCAGCCAGCGCGGTGCCTCGAACCCCGAGGTTACGCCGCACGGGCCGGCGGCCATACATTGGAAGTCTCCCGCCTGCTCTCGCCCAACAGCCTTCTCGCATAGGACCGGAGATTCATGGATCGGAAGTGGGTGTACCTCTTCTCGGAGCTCGAGACCGTCGAGGACAGAGTGGACGACTGGGAGGGCGTGCGCGCGCTCTTGGGCGGAAAGGGCGCGAATCTGGCCGAAATGGCGCGCATCGGCGTGCCCGTCCCCCCCGGCTTCACCGTGACCACCGAGGCGTGCATCGCGTATCTGGCGGAGGAGGGTCGCTTCCCGTCCGACATCTGGGAGCAGGAGCTCGAGGCCCTGAAGGAGATCGAGAAGGAGACCGGGAAGGACTTCGGGAATCCGAAGAAGCCCCTCCTCGTGTCGTGCCGCTCGGGCGCCAAGTTCTCCATGCCCGGCATGATGGACACGATCCTGAATCTCGGGCTGAACGACGACGTGGCCGAGGGTATGGTCTCGCTCACCGGTGACGCGCGCTTCGTATACGATGCGTATCGCCGCCTGATCCAGATGTTCGGCACGGTCGTACGCGAGATCGAGGACGAAGTCTTCGAGGAGGTCCTCGCGCAGAGGCGGGCGCAGGCCGGAGTCGCGACCGACTCCGAGCTCAAGGCGGACGACTGGATGGCCATCGCCCAGCGCTTCAAGGAGCTGGTGAAGATCCATAGCCACGCTCCGTTCCCGCAGGACCCGATCGAGCAGCTCAAGGCAGCCACCGAAGCCGTCTTCGACTCGTGGAACACGAAGCGTGCGGTCGACTATCGCAACGCATCCGACATTCCCCACGACCTCGGCACCGCCGTCAACATCGTCACCATGGTCTTCGGCAACATGGGCGAGCGGTCCGGCACCGGCGTCGTGATGAGCCGCAACCCGTCGACCGGCGAGCCCGGGCTGCACGGCGACTTCCTCGTGAACGCCCAGGGTGAGGACGTGGTCGCCGGCACCCGGAAGACCCTCGACATCAGCGCGATGGCCGACCGCTTCCCCGTCGCGTACGAGCAGCTCCTGGAGATCGCGGGCACGCTCGAGAAGCACTACCGCAACATGCAGGACCTCGAGTTCACGATCGAGAACGATCACCTCTGGCTTCTCCAAACCCGGAACGGAAAGCGCACTGCGCAGGCCGAGGTCCGCATCGCGGTCGACATGGTCGACGAGGGCCTCCTCAAGCGTGAGGAAGCGGTGCTGCGCGTGAGCCCCGATCAAGTCGACTTCTACTTGCATCCTCAGTTCGACGAGGTGGCCCGCGGTGAGGCTCAGCTCATCGCGACCGGCCTCAACGTCTCGCCGGGTGCGGCGGTCGGTGTGATCGCTTTCGACGCCGACACCGCCGAGCGGTGGGCGCGCGAGGAGGGTCGCCAGGTCATCATGGTGCGCCCTGAGACCAAACCCGACGACGTGCACGGCATGCTCGCGGCCGAGGGCATCGTGACGAGCCGCGGCGGGCGCACGAGCCATGCGGCGCTCGTGGCACGCCAGTTCGGCAAGCCGGCGGTCGTGGGCATCGAAACGCTCGAGATCGACCTCCAGGACCGCGAGGCCCGCGTCGGTGACCTGACGATCCGGGAGGGCACGGAGATCTCCATCGACGGAGCGCGGGGAGAGGTCTACCTCGGGGTTCTCCCGAAGGTCATTCCCGACCTCGAGGACGCGTGGCTCGGCCGGCTCATGGAATGGGCCGACGAGTTTCGCACGCTGGAGGTGTGGGCCAACGCCGATTACCCGGACGATGCCCGCCGCGCGCGCCACCTCGGCGCGCAAGGGATCGGGCTCTGCCGCACGGAGCACATGTTCTTCGAGGAGGACAGGCTCCCGATCATGCGCGAGATGATCATGGCGCGCTCGGACTGGGAGCGGCAGGACGCCCTCGACAAGCTGCTGCCCCTCCAGCAGTCGGACTTCGAGGGTCTCTACCGCGCCATGGACGGGCTGCCCGTCGTGGTACGCCTGCTCGATCCGCCGCTGCACGAGTTCCTGCCCGACCACCAGGAGCTGCTGCGTGAGCTGTCGGAGCTCAAGCTGAAGCTCCAGCACCTCGACACGCTCCGTGAGATCGACAACACGCTCGAGGAGATCCGTGCCAAGCAGGACTTCCTCGCTCGCACGGAAGAGCTGCTCGAGACGAACCCGATGCTCGGCACGCGCGGCGTACGCCTCGCCATGCTGCTGCCCGAGCTGACTCGCATGCAGGCGCGGGCGCTCTTCCAGGCCGCCGCGCAGTGCACGCGCGAGGGTGTGGACGTGAAGGTCGAGGTCATGATCCCGCTCGTGTCACACGTGAACGAGCTCAAGACACAGCGTGCGCTGGTCGAGGCCGAGGCCCGGCAGGTGATGGACGAGGAGGAGTGCGAGATCCCCTACCAGCTCGGGACGATGATCGAGATTCCGAGGGCTGCCTTGATGGCCGACGTGATCGCGGGGGAGGCCGAGTTCTTTTCGTTCGGAACCAACGACCTGACTCAGACCGTCTACGGCATTTCGAGGGACGACGCGGAGTCGGGCTTTCTGATCCGTTATCTCGAGGACGGGGTGCTCCCGGACAACCCGTTCGCCACGCTCGATCAGGACGGCGTGGGGAGGATCATGCGTCACGCGGTCGAGTTCGGGCGCCGGACTCGCCCCGGGCTGGAGATCGGCATCTGCGGCGAGCACGGGGGCGACCCCCGCTCCGTGGAGTTCTGCCACGAGATCGGGCTGAACTACGTGAGCTGCTCGCCGTTCCGCGTTCCCGTTGCGCGCTTCGCGGCCGCTCAGGCGGCGGTGAAGGCGGCAGGATGGAAGCCGATGCCGGCCGCGCCGCGGGACCCGAAGAAGAAGACCGCTAAGAAGAAGGAACGCGTCGAAGAGGCCGCAGTCACGTAGGCAGGAACGGGGCGCCTCGCTCGACGAGGCGCCCCGCGGCCCGTGCCCGGGTAC
>JBFGFY010000231.1:0-4932 GCA_041579355.1 Longimicrobiales bacterium
ACGTTCGTTGACCATCGAAAAACGCGGCCGTTAGCTTCGACCGCGAGCGCTGGCGTAGCTCAACTGGTAGAGCAGCTGATTTGTAATCAGCAGGTTGGGGGTTCGAGTCCCTTCGCCAGCTTGTGCGGCCCACGACGGCGGGGCGCGGAGGGGATCCGCGCCCCGCCCGGCGTCCTCACGACGCGGAGGGACGCACCACCAGGACCGGGCGGTCCGCGCCCCGAACGACCTTGTCCGCCACGCTTCCGAGCACCAGCCGTGGGACCCCCGTGCGGCCGTGCGTCGCGATGACGATCACGTCGGCTTCGCGCTTGCCCGCGAGATCGAGGATTCCCTGAGCCACCGACGGAGCGAACTCGGTGACCGCTTCCACGTCGTCGCCGTTGGAGGCGAACGACTGCACCTCCAGCTTGAGCTTGGCTTCGGCGAGGGTGCGGGCCTTCTGTAGCCTCTCGTCCGTGACTTGCGTGAAGGCACGGAACGCGAGCCCCGAGGGGGCCTCGATCACACGGGCCAGCAGGTACTGCGGCTCCAGGCTCCCGGCGAGCTTCCTCGCCGCACCGAGCGCCTGCCGGCTGAAGTGGGATCCGTCCAGCGCGACGAGCAGGCGCTTCAGCCGAAGGTCCGCTCCGAGCTCCGCGTCACCGGACTCCTCTTCCTCTCCGGCCCGCACCAGGAGCACGGGGGCCTCGCTGGTGCGGATCAGCCCGTCGGCGACGCTCCCGAGCCAGGCCCGCTTCACCGCGCCGCGGCCGTGCGTGCACATGACGGTCAGGCCCGCCCCGACTTCGGTGCGGTAGCCTTCCAGAGTGTCGACGACCCGCTCACCCCGCAGGCGTGCCGTCGTCACCTCGGCCACCCCTGCCTCGCGCACCCGCTGCTCGACGCCTTCGAGATAACCCTCCTCGATGTCGCCCGACGCGGTCGCCAAGCCCGGGGTGAGCTCGGAAAACTCCGCCAGCGGCGGCCTCACGACCGTCACCAGGTGGAGATGGGAGCCCCCTCGCCCGAGCGAAACGGCGAGGCCGAGGGCTCGCTCGGCCAACGGCGTGCCGTCCAGCGGCACCACGACATGCTCGAACATACGACTCCTCCTCGCCGGGCGGGATCAGCCCGAGGCTCGGCCCCGGGTATCGCTTCACACACAGAAAGAGTGCCTCGACAGGGGAGAGCCGGCTGTCGGGGGAATTCCGCGCCCATGGATGGGGTTTTGCCCCGCGGCGGGCCGCCCGCGCGGCCCGGAAGGCGCCGGGGGGCCGCCCCGGGCTGGGCCCGAAAAACCCGGGCATTCCCGGGGCTTTACGCTCCCGGGGACCCGAGTTACGTTCCAATGCTCGTCCGCAAAACGCCGCTCCAGGGGCCTGGAGCGGCTTCTTTCCAATCCGGGAGCCGGAGAGAAGTGACGAGCGCCCCCCATGTGAAGACGGTTTCGGGAGCGCGACGCGGTGGGGTACCGAAGCGGTCAAACGGGGCAGACTGTAAATCTGCTGGCATAGCCTTCGGAGGTTCGAATCCTCCCCCCACCATCGGTTGGACGCCCGAAGGGCGAACGGAGAAAGGGCACTGCGGGAGTAGCTCAGTTGGCTAGAGCATCAGCCTTCCAAGCTGAGGGTCGCGGGTTCGAGTCCCGTCTCCCGCTCTGAGGGCCGGCTCGTGCCGGAGGCGGCACGGGCCGGAACAGATGCGCTCTGGTAGCTCAGTGGTAGAGCGCGTCCTTGGTAAGGACGAGGTCGCGGGTTCAATCCCCGCCCAGAGCTCTCGAGCCGGAGCGGGTCGAGAGTGGCGAACTTAGGATCATCCGAGAGGACGAGAGATGGCCAAGGGGAAGTTCGAGCGAACGAAGCCGCACGTGAACGTGGGAACGATCGGGCACGTGGACCACGGGAAGACGACTTTGACGGCTGCGATCACGTACACGCAGGCGAAGAAGTACGGTGGCGAGGCGATCTCGTTCGACAACATCGACAAGGCGCCGGAAGAGCGGGAGCGTGGGATTACGATTGCGACGTCTCACGTGGAGTACGAGTCGGAGAAGCGACACTACGCGCACGTGGACTGCCCCGGGCACGCGGACTACGTGAAGAACATGATCACCGGGGCGGCTCAGATGGACGGAGCGATCCTGGTGGTGAGCGCTGCGGACGGCCCGATGCCGCAGACGCGGGAGCACATTCTGCTGGCACGGCAGGTGAACGTGCCGCACATCGTGGTGTTCCTGAACAAGGTGGACATGGTGGACGACCCGGAGCTCCTGGAGCTGGTGGAGCTGGAGGTACGGGAGCTGCTGTCGGAGTACGACTTCCCTGGCGACGACACGCCGGTGATCAAGGGCTCGGCGCTGAAGGCGCTGGAGGCGCAGGGGGACGGACCGGACGCGGAGTGCATCCAGGAGCTGATGGACGCGATCGACTCCTACATCCCGGAGCCGGTACGTGACGTGGAGAAGCCGTTCCTGATGCCGGTGGAGGACGTGTTCAGCATCACGGGTCGTGGGACGGTGGCGACGGGACGTATCGAGCGAGGGATCGTGAAGGTGAGCGACGAGGTGGAGATCGTAGGGATGGGAGCGAGCCGGAAGACGGTGGTGACGGGTGTGGAGATGTTCCGGAAGATGCTGGACGAGGGGCGCGCGGGAGACAACGCGGGCCTGCTGCTTCGTGGGGTGGGCAAGGACGAGATCGAGCGGGGCCAGGTGCTGGCGAAGCCGGGCACGATCACGCCGCACACGAAGTTCAAGGCGGAGGTGTACGTGCTGACGAAGGAGGAGGGCGGGCGTCACACGCCGTTCTTCGACGGCTATCGTCCGCAGTTCTACTTCCGGACGACGGACGTGACGGGCGCGGCGCACCTCCCGGAGGGAGTGGAGATGGTGATGCCGGGCGACAACGTGCAGATGGAAGTGGAGCTGATCACGCCGATCGCGATGGATCCGCAGCTGCGGTTCGCGATCCGCGAAGGCGGACGCACGGTCGGCTCCGGCGTCGTCACCGAGATCCTGGAGTAGGAGTAGAGGATGCGCGAGAAGATCACGCTCGCCTGCTCGCAGTGCGAGGAGCGCAACTACAACAAGACGAAGAACAAGCGCCTACACCCCGAGCGGGTGGAGTTCAAGAAGTACTGCCCGCGGTGCAGGACGCACACGATGCATAAGGAATCGAAGTAGTCCTATGGCGGTGATGGAGAAGGTCCGGGCGACGCAGACGTTCCTGGAGGAGTGCTGGGTCGAGCTCCAGAAGGTCACGTGGCCGGATATGGACCAGCTACGGAGCGCGACGATCGTGGTCATCATCTTCACGATCATCATCTCGGCGATCATCTGGGTGATGGACCTCCTCTCCAGCTGGCTGATCCGCAGCATCATGGGAGTGTTCGGGGCTTGATGACCGAGACGAGGACAGATACCCGCTGGTACGCGATCCAGACCTACTCGGGGCACGAGAACAAGGTCCAGAAGCTGATCCAGCGCCGTATCGAAGAAGAGCCGGGCGGGGAGGGGCGCCAGATCCTCGAAGTGCTGGTGCCGACCCAGGAGGTCTTGGAGATCCGCAACGGCAAGCGGGTCACCGTGACCAAGCGGCTCTATCCGGGCTACGTGCTCGTCCACATGGTCCTCAACGAGCGCACACAGCACGTGATCAACAACATCCAGGGAGTGATCAAGTTCGTGGGCTCCGGCAAGGCGCCGCAGCCGCTGCGAGAGGACGAGATCAACAAGATTCTGGGCGTCGAGGTCGAGACGGAGGACGAGTCGCACGAGGAGATCCCGTTCCACATCGACCAGGTGGTCGAGGTCACGAAGGGACCCTTCACCGACTTCAGCGGGACCGTGCAGGAGGTCTACCCCGACAAGGGCAAGGTCAAGGTCGAGGTCTCGCTCTTCGGCCGGCCCACGTCGGTCGAGCTCGACTACACGGACCTCAAAGGCTACTAGGCGGAAAGAGGATAGCGGCGAATGGCTCGGAAAGCCGTCGGCTTCATCAAGCTCCATGTGCCCGGTGGGCAGGCGAACCCTGCGCCCCCGGTGGGTCCCGCGCTCGGACAGCACGGCGTCAACATCATGGAGTTCTGCAAGCAGTTCAACGCGAAGACGCAGGACAAGCAGGGGATCACGATCCCCGTCGAGATCACGGTCTACGCGGACCGCTCGTTCTCGTTCATCACGAAGACGCCGCCGGCGTCGGTGCTCATCAAGCGAGCCATCGGCATCCCCAAGGGCTCCGGCGAGCCGAACCGTGAGAAGGTCGGGCAGATCACTCGGGCGCAGCTCGAGGAGATCGCCAAGATGAAGATGCCCGACCTGAACGCGACCGACCTCGACGCGGCCGTGAAGATGATCGCGGGCACGGCCCGCTCGATGGGTGTCATGGTGGCCGGTGAGGCCCCGCGCGAGGCGTAAGTATCGGATCGTCGGCAGGAATGCATCGGAGAGGCAGTTGCGGGGGAAGGCTTCCCCGGCCCGTACCACCGACTGAGAGCCGTCAGCGGTGGGAGGGTGAACGAATCGGCTCTAGACAGAATGCCCAAGACAGGTAAGCGGTACGCGACGGCACGCGAGAGCGTGCCGACAGGCGCGAAGTTCGCCCCAGAAGAGGCTGTGAAGCTGGTGAAGGACCTCGCGTCGGCGAAGTTCGACGAGACCGTCGACGTCGCTACGCGTCTCGGCGTGGACCCGAGGAAGGCCGATCAGCTCGTGCGCGGCACCGTCGTGCTCCCTCACGGAACCGGGAAGACAACCCGAGTGCTCGTCATCGCGCAGGGGGAGAAGGTCGCCGAGGCCGAGGCCGCGGGTGCCGACTACGTCGGTGTCGACTACGTGCAGAAGATCCAGGAGGGCTGGCTCGACTTCGACGTCTGCGTCGCCACGCCCGACCTGATGGGCAAGGTGGGTCCGCTCGGGCGCGTGCTCGGCCCCCGTGGCCTCATGCCCACGCC
>JBFGFY010000232.1:0-4907 GCA_041579355.1 Longimicrobiales bacterium
CACGTAGAGCTGGCCACGGTGATGCAGGAACTCGTCGCTCATCAGGTTGAACGCGGTCGAGCCCGAGAAGGTCATGTTCCACGGGGTCTTGACCTGCGCACGGAGCTCCTCGTCTCCCACCGAGTCGATCGCGGCGTCGGCCGCCTGCCAGCACTCGCGGGCATAGTCGAGGGCCTTCTTCGTCGACGACAGAGCCGGCGCGACTTCCGCCTCCTTGTCGCCGTGCTCGATCGCTCCCGAGGCGATGCCCTTCGCGATGTCCCGCACGACGCCACCCGAGGTGTGGGTGACCAGCGCGGCCACGGACCGCATGCCCGGGACGATCGCCTCCTGCAGCCGATTCTCGGGGATCGCCTCGAGGACCCGTACGTAGATGCCGTAGTGCTGCCTGAGCACGTCCCAGCGCCGCTCCAGTGTCTGCTTGTCCAAGCTGTGCTCCTCGGTTTCGCTCGAGAGCTCCGTGCACCGTGGCTTTCGGGCCGCGCAATGTGGTAGGGGCGGGGGTGGACCGAAAGGAGTGCCCCAGCGGTAGGAGGGAGCGCATTGCCCACCACGTGACCCCGGACGCGACCGATGCGACGAACCGCCGTAGCCTGGTGCCTCCTCGCCGCCCTCCTCGCCGCGCCCGCGCTTCCTGCCCAGCAGCACGACGCGCCGGTTCGCTACGAGGACGACTACCTCAGCGCAGATTTCCACCGCAACCGGCGCGAAGCGGTCATGGGGGTGCTCCCATCCAACGCGGTCGCGCTCTTCTTCAGCGCGCCCACGCGGAATCGGCAGAACGACGTCAGCTACGAGTACCGTCAGTCGAGTGATCTGCTCTACCTGACCGGGAGCGAGGAGCCCGCGACCGTGTTGCTGCTCGCGCCCGGAGGGGTCGAGGTCGACGGTCGCCGCACCCGGGAGATCCTCTTCGTGCCGCCGCGGAATCCGGCCGAGGAGGTGTGGACCGGTCGGCGCTGGGGCACGCAGCGCGCGATGGAGGAGCTCGGTGTCCAGCTCGCCGTGGAGGCGACGCGCTTCGACCAGATCGTCGCGCCGCTCCTGCGGAGCCCTGGCCACCAGATCTTCCATCTCGAGATCCCGAGCGCGATCGCACCGGGCACGCCGCTGGCACAGCAGGTCTCGAGCTTCTTGGCTTCGGTGCAGCCGCTCGAGCTGCGCGCGAACAGCCGCGACGCGGCGGTGCTCGTTCAGGCGCTCGCCACGGGCTCCGCCGAGGTCTTCAACGGGCTCAAGCAGGCCGGGATGCGGCCCTCGGCGTTCGACGGACAGCACCGGGCACTGGCCGACGCCTTCGTGGCGGCGCCGGACTACCGCACCTGGGCGGCCCGGCGGACCGAGCTCCTGCGGGGCCGCTCGGAGGGCAACATGCTCCGCTTCGTCCTGGACGAGCTCCGCACCGTCAAGTCGGAAGAGGAAATGCGGGTGCTGCAAAAGGCCATCGACATCACGGCCGAAGCGCACCGCGAGGTGATGACGCAGGTGCGGCCGGGGTGGGCGGAGTACGAGATCGAGGCGCTCGTGGAGTACACGTTCAAGCGCCTCGGTGCGGAGTACCCGGGGTTTCCGAGCATCGTGGGGAGCGCCGAAAACTCGGTCATCCTCCACTACGAGACGAACCGGCGCACGACCCAGCCCGGCGACGTGGTCGTGATCGACATCGGGGCCGAGTATCACGGATACACTGCGGACATCACGCGCACGATTCCCGTGAACGGACGTTACTCCCCGGAGCAACGTGCGATCTACGAGCTCGTCTACGCGGCGCAGGAGGCGGGCATCGAGGCCTCCCTCGCCGGGAACGCTTTCTCCGCTCCCCACCTTGCCGCGCAACGCGTACTCGCTCGCGGCATGGCGGAGCTGGGGCTGATCCAGGGGCCGAACGATACGGCCGGGCTGCGCCGCTTCTTCATGCACGGCACCAGCCACTACCTCGGCCTCGATGTGCACGACGTCGGCTCCGGTGGGCCGATGGTGCCGGGGACGGTCATCACCGTCGAGCCCGGGCTCTACATCGCAGCTGCGGCGGACATCGATCCCAGGTGGTGGAACATCGGGGTGCGGATCGAGGACGACATCTTGATCACGGAGGACGGCCCGGTCCTCCTGTCGCACGGCGTCCCGCGCCAGATCGACGAGGTCGAGGCCCTGATGGCTGGGCGTCCCGTCTCGTAGTTGTCGAGGCCGCCACACCACCTTCCCGACGGTCGCTTCCACAACCCGTGGCCCGAGGCCGCGGGCGACGACCGGCTGCGGCGCCACATCCGCAGGGTGGCGCGGGAGTGGTTCACGGGGAAACATCCGCCCGATCCGGCTCCCGAGCAGCTGCCCGTCGCGAGCCCGGACCTTGCGCACCCCTCCACACCCGACGGTGAGCTGCGGATCACTTGGATCGGGCACGCGACGCACCTGATCCAGCTCCCCGGGCTCAACCTCCTCACCGATCCGATGTGGTCGGCTCGCGCCTCACCGGTCCCGTGGCTCGGAATGCGGCGCTTCGTGCCGGCCGTTCCCGACCTGGGGGCGCTTCCCCCGCTCCACGCGGTACTCCTCTCGCACGACCACTACGACCACCTCGACCGGCCCACCGTGCTCGCCCTGAGGCGGCGCTGGGGCCCCGACCTCCCGTGGTACGTCCCGTTGGGGTATCGCGATTGGTTCGCCGGCCTGGGGATGCGGAACGTGATCGAGCTCGACTGGTGGGAGGGGTCCGACCTTCCGGGCGGCGCCTACCGCGCGGTTGCCGCGCCCGTGCGGCACTGGACGCGACGCACTCCCTGGAGCACCAACCGCCGCCTCTGGTGCTCCTGGGCGGTCCTGCCGGCCCACTCCACGGGCGGCGCTGACTTCCGTCTCTACTTCGGGGGAGACTCGGGGTACGCCTCGGTCTTCAAGGAGATCGGCAACCGACTCGGACCGTTCGACGCCTCGATTCTCCCAATCGGCGCCTACGATCCGCGATGGTTCATGAGCGCGTCACACATGAGCCCGGAGGAGGCCGTGCAGGTCTGGGAGGACCTGGGTGCGGCCGGCATCTTCGTGCCGAGCCATTGGGGGACCTTCCGGCTCACCTTCGAGGATCCCCTGGAGCCGCCCGTTCGGCTCCGCTCCGCCTGGGAGGGCCGAGGGCTCGCCGGGGAGCGGCTCCGCCTCCCACGCCACGGCGAGACCGTGACCGTACGGAACGGCGCCAGGGCCCGACGGCCCTCGGAACCCCGCGGTTAGGACATCTGCTCGTCGGCCGAGGGGCCGTACATCGCCGGCACCTTCCCACCCATGGGCCGAAGGTGCGTCGAGAGCTGGCCGCGGTGGTGCACGGCGTCGAGGAAGAGCAGCCAGGCGAGCTGCTGCTTCGGGGCCTGCATCACCTCGTGTTCTCCAAACATGAACTTGGCGGGCTTCATCCAATCTTCGTCGCTCACGGACTCGAGCTTCGCGAGGATCGTGCCGAACGACTCGTCGAGCTTTTTCACGGCGTCGTCCACCGAGCCGAACGGGACCTGCATGCGGTGGTTGATGACCCCGTCGTCGATCAGCTCTACGAGGTCGAGGTTGTGACCGATCAGGTGCTCGATGATCTCCCGGGAGCAGCGGGCCTTGGGGTCCGGCCGGTAGTCGAGACCGTCATCGTGTGCCGCGCCGACCACGCGCGTGAAGATCGATCGCTCCTGCTCGAGGAGGCCCTTCAGGAAGGTGACGTTGCTCATGCGGTGGTCTCCTTTCTCAGGCGGAAGAGGGCAAGGGGTGGGATAGTACACGCCGGCGACCGGAGGCGCGACGTGTCAGCGCCCGACGGGATGGAGCGCTCCGTCGGGTCCGGCGACGAAGAGCGCGAGGGGCGAACCGTCCTCTTCGAAGCGGGCAGTAACGGCGTCTTCCTGCGGGCTGAAGCGGACGTAGCTCTCCTCGCCGGGCCGTCGAGCGAGCATCTCTCCCGGCAGCCCTGCGCCTGCGGGCACGATCTCCACGGGGGTGAAGTCTCCCCGGGTCGTCAGTCGGTACGCGAGCGACCGGGACAGCGTCGGATGACACTCCCCACCGCGCGGGCAGCCCGTGAGGCGCACGTACGCGACCGAGTCGCCTTCGATTCCGGCGATCCGAGCGCCGAACGATTCCCATACCTCGTCGGGGGCCGACTGTCGAGCGAGCGCGGTCACCTCACCCGACGCGGCGTCGATCAGGTGCTGCGTCGCGCCGCGGGCGACATATCTCCAGCGGCCGCCGTCGGGGAACGTGTTCAGCCCCGTGGGGCGCTCGTACGTGTCGAGACGGACCAGGACCAGGGCGCGGTAGGAGTCTCCCAAGCGCACGACCTGCTCGACCGTCACGACCGTCTCGGGCGTTCCGTACGTGCAGCCCCCGACGCCGACCCATGCGGCGAGGGTGAGCCTTCGGAGATCGCTGAGCATCCACAAAGCTAGCGTCGGATGGTCCACGCTACCGGCGCTCCGCTCTAGTGGTCCTCCTCCATCGTGATCTGGAGCGCTCTCAGTCGCGCCCGTGTCGAGTCGGGCACCATCCCCCAGATGTAGCTCATCACCTGGCGGACCTGATCCTGCGTCATCTGGGCCGGCGGCATCGCCGGTGGAATACCCTCGCTCACCCTGCGGACGATCTCCTCGTACGAGTGGTCGCCGAGGTGCTCGATGATGTTGGCGGGCCGGACCGGCAGCGTGGACGCGACCGCTCCGTCGCCCAGGCCCGTCTCGCCGGGGCAGGGGCTACAGGAGGTCCGGTACAGGCCATCACCCGGGGAGGGGGCCTCGACGCGCGGGTCGGCCGCCGTCCGCTCGGCCTCGACCTCGGCGGAGCAGCCGGGCACACCGAGGAGCACGGGGCAGAGAAAAATCCCCCACCGGGCTCGGGGCGGGCGTGGACTCCGACTCGACAGCCGCTGCGCGGAC
>JBFGFY010000233.1:0-4850 GCA_041579355.1 Longimicrobiales bacterium
CGGCGCTACAACCGCGAGACGCTCGACGTCTACTACAAGGGCCAGAACATCGCCGACGTGCTCGACATGACCGTCGACGACGCGCTCGACTTCTTCGACGCGGTCCCGTCGATCAAGCGTAAGCTTCAGACCCTCCACGACGTCGGGCTCGGGTACATCCATCTGGGCCAGTCGGCCACCACGCTGTCCGGTGGCGAGGCGCAGCGTGTCAAGCTCGCCACGGAGCTCTCCAAGCGCGCGACCGGCAACACCATGTACATCCTGGACGAGCCGACCACGGGCCTGCACTTCGAGGACGTGCGGGTCCTCCTCGAGGTCCTGCACGAGCTCGTCGACCGGGGGAACACGGTCGTGGTGATCGAGCACAACCTGCATGTCGTGAAGACGGCCGACTGGATCATCGACCTGGGGCCCGAAGGGGGCGCCGAGGGTGGGGAGGTCGTGGTGGAGGGTACGCCCGAACAGGTCGCGAAAGTCCGCCGGTCCTACACGGGTCGCCACCTCGCCGAGCTGCTCCAGGGACGCTGATCGCTGTGCCGCCGCGAGCCGGCGACGGAGGCGAACAACCTGCCGGGTGGCGCGCCGTGCAGCGCCTCCCGCGACGAATTACCTTAGGGTCCCGTGAGAAACCGGGCCGCGAGCCCGATCGTAGGGGGACGCACGAAACGGCGATATCTCGCGGCCCCGCGGGGCCACTGAATACGGAGACGTCATGGTAACCCGAGAGGATCTCGAGAGCTTCCTGATCCGCATGGATCTCGAATACGAGGAGCTCGAGCCGGGGATGTACCTCGTCCGGGGCCGCAACAGCGGGCTCCCGATGGTCGTCCATCATGCCGACTCGCTGCTGCTCATCCGCATGAAGCTCATGGACATGCCGCAGGTGGACCACCGCAGTCTCGACCTCTACAGGACGCTGCTCGAGCTCAATGCGAGCGACGTCGTGCACGGGGCGTACGGCATCGAGGAGAACGAGCTGATCATCAGCGACACCCTCGAGCTCGAGACCCTCGATTTCCACGAGCTACAGGCATCGATGGAATCGATCGAGCTGGCCGCGACCGGGCACATGGAGCGCATCCGTGCGCTCGCGGGGGCCGAAGGCGAGGTCTCCGGCGCCGGAGCGGAGAGCTGACATGGGCATCTTTTCCAAGCTGTCGACGCTCATCAAGTCGAACATCAACGACTTGATCTCTCGGGCCGAGAATCCCGAGAAGATGTTGAACCAGATCATCCTCGACATGCGGGACCAGCTGGCGAAGGCCAAGCGCGAGGTGGCCGCCGCCATCGCCGACGAGCGCAAGCTGAAGTCACAGCTCGAGTCGGAGGTCAAGCAGGCGAGGGACTGGCAGCATCGCGCCATGCTCGCGGTCAAGGAGGACCGTGACGACCTGGCCAAGCAGGCGCTGATCCGTCAGAAGGAGCACACCGAGCGGGCCCAGATGCTCCAGAGCACGTGGGAGTCGCAGGCCGCCGAGACCGAGAAGCTCAAGCAGTCGCTGCGGCAGCTGAACGACAAGATCGAGGAGGCCAAGCGCAAGCGGAACCTGCTCATCGCCAAGCAGAAGCGCGCGCAGGCGCAGCGCAGGATCCACGAGACGATGTCGGGGCTCTCCGACACGTCGGCCTTCGAGGCCTTCAACCGGATGGCCGACAAGATCGAGGAGGAGGAGCGGCGCAGCCTCGCGGAAGCCGAGGTTACCGAGGCGCTCGCCGGCGACACGGTCGAGTCGGAGTTCCTCCGGCTCGAGGCCGGGAAGGGATCGACCGACGTCGAGGAGCAGCTCCTGGCCCTCAAGGCCGAGATGGGGTTGATCGCTCCGCCGCAGAAGGAGGAGGCCGCCAAGCAACTCGGCGCGGGCGCCGACGGCGTGCAGGACGCCGAGGTGGAGGAGGTCTCCGAGGAAGAGGCGGATCACATACCGGAGGCCGAGCTGATCTCGGAGTTCGACAGGCTCGAGGGGAAGCAGGCCGAGTCCTGACACGCGTCGGCGTCCGGGACAGCACACCGGAGTCCGGGGGACCATGAGCACGGTCTATCTGAACGGGGCGTTCGTGCCCAAGGCGGAGGCGTTCGTCTCGGTCGACGACCGGGGGTTCCTGCTCTCGGACGGCGTCTACGAGGTGATCCCCTACTACGAGGGCGTCCCGTTCTACCTCGATCGCCATCTCGCCAGGCTGGACCGGAGCCTCGAGGCGGTGCGCATCGGCTATGACACCTCCAAGCTGCCGGACGTGCTGCACCGCCTGGTCACCGACAACGGGCTCGAGCGGGCCCAACGGGTGATGGTGTACCTGCAGGTCACGCGCGGTGTGGCACCTCGGACGCACTACTTCCCGGAGGCTCCGGTCGAGCCGACGGTGTACGCGTTCGCCCGCGAGTGGAGCCGGCCCCCGGACACGGACTGGAGCCGGGGGTTCACGGCGATCACGGCACCGGACCAGCGCTGGCTCCGCGTCGACATCAAGGCGATCGGGCTCCTGCCGAACGCGCTCGCGTTCCAGGCGGCCCGGGACGCCGGTGCCGACGACGTGATCTTCGTGCGGGACGGCGTCGCGATCGAGGGCGCACACCAGAACTTCTGGGGCGTGTTCGACGGCACGGCCGTCACGCACCCGGAGACCAACCTGATCCTCCCCGGCATCACGCGGCGTGTGGTGCTCGAGCTGGCCCGCGCGCGGGGGATCCCCTGTGAAGAGCGGCCGATCATGGTCGAGGAGCTCACCGCCGCCGAGGAGCTCTTCTTCACCGGCACCACCGGCGAGGTGAGGCCGTGTGTCCGAGTCGACGGGAAGGCGGTCGGCGACGGGAAAGTGGGGCCTGTGACTCGTGCGCTCTCCGACGCCTTCCTCGCCCACATGGCCGAGATCAAGGAGGCGGCGTCCGCCCTCACCCGATGACGCGCGGCGCCGCGCTCGCGGCCGTGCTGGCCGCCGCGCTCGCGCTGGCCGGTTGTCTGCGCGCGCTGGGGCCCGGAGTCGCGGGTCGCGTGGAGGTGGACGGAGCGGGCGCGGGCGGTCCCCGCGCCGTCTATCTCGGGTCCGGCGGCTGGATCTTCGAGTGGGGTGGGGAGCAGGTGCTCACGGGGCCCCTGTTCTCGAACCCGAGCTTCGTGCGCACGGGCCTCCTCACCATCCGCGCGGACACGGTCGAGATCGACCGGTACATGTCGCGCTACGACGTGTCGCGGGCCGTCGCGATCCTGGTCGGACACGCGCACTACGATCACCTCATGGACGTGCCGCGGGTGGCCGCCCGGCATGCGACGCGTGCTCGAATCGTCACGAACCGGACGGGGGCCAACACGCTCGGCACGTGGTCGGGGGTCGCCGACCGCGTCGACGTGGTGGACGACTCGGCCGGCGACGCGCGCACTCCGGGACGCTGGCTCCGGTATGGTCGGGGCGTGCGTGTGATGGCGCTCCGCTCCCACCATGGTCCCCACGTCGTGGGATACACGCTCTACCAGGGCACGCAGGACACGCCACGGGACACGGAGCCCGAGTGGGCGACCGAATGGCTCGATGGTCGCACGTACGCGTTCCTGTTCGACTTCATGGCGGACGCCGATTCGGTGGCCTTCCGCGTCTACTACCAGGACGCGGTCGTCGCGCCCCCCGCGGGGTTCGCCCCTTCGGAGCTCATCGAAGACCGCAGGGTCGACGTGGCGATCTTCGTGCCCGCGACCTTCGACCAAGTGGACTGGTATCCCGAGGCCTTCGTCGAGAACCTAGATCCCCGGTGGGTGCTCCTGGGCCACTGGGAGGACTTCTGGACGCCGATGGACGAGCCCTCGCGCTCGATCCGCCTCAGCGACCTCGGGCACTTCGAGGGCCGCCTCGACCGCGTCTTCGGGGGGCAGTGGTGGCGGCCCGACCGCTGGACCGAGTTCTACTTCCCGGCGCCGTGAGCTCTCAGCGCTCCCGTAGCACCGCCATGCCGGCGTAGGAGGTGCTTCCGCTGAGGGCGTAGGCGGTGAGCACGGCCCGATAGGTGCCCGCGGAGGCCGCCGTGAAGGTGACGAGCGGGAAGTTGTCCGTGAGCACGTCGCACTCGACCTCGTCACCGAACTGGTCGTACACGCAGATGTCGAGGTCCTCGGAGTTCGCGTCCCCGCCGCCGGCGATCATGTACGTCTCGCCCGATGTCACGTTGAAGCGGATCTCCTTCTCCTCACCCTCGGCGAACCAGCCGAAGACGAGACCCCACTGACCGTCCTCCGGAATCAGCTCGTACCCCTCGTCGAGCCACTCGAGGACGTCGTCGATCGCGTCCGAGATACTCTGGGCCGAAGCCCTCGCCGGCAGGACGGCGGAGATGGACAGCGCGAGCGCGAGCAGCGGGGCCACGGACAGACGCACGGACGACATGGGACGAACTCCTCGGAGCCGGGGGATGATCTCCAATGTCGTACCGGGCGCCGGGGCGAGTCGAGCTATTCGTAGAGGAGATAGGGGCGGCGCCGTGTCTCGAAGGCCTGTGCGGCCGCGGCCCACTCGGCGGTGAGCTCCGCCGCGGTCCGGCCCGCGTCGATCCCCAGGCGCAGACGGTCGGTCCCCGCGAGCCGGTCGAAGGTCCCGAGCCACCGCCACTCCCCGGGATGCGCGCGCCGCACTTCGACCAGCATCGCCACCGCGACCCGGGGCGCGTCGTAGCTCGTCGTCTCGCCGACGAGCCGCAGAGCGCGGACGGGCTGGCCGGCGTACTTCCCGTCGCTCGGTGCCTCGGGCGTGAAGCTCGTGGCCTCGAAGCCGACCCCGTCGAATCCGTACGACTCGAGCGCGGCGGCGACCCGCTCCGCGTCGAGCCAGGGCGCGCCGATCCACTCGAACGCGCGCTCGGTGCCCCG
>JBFGFY010000234.1:0-4834 GCA_041579355.1 Longimicrobiales bacterium
AGGGGCCCAAGAGCTGCTCGGCGCGAGCGGGCGCCTGAGCCATATCGACCTGCTCCTACCCGAGAGCGGAGCGGGCACGGAGCGGCTTCGGCTCATCGAGGCGGCGCTCCCGCCCGGTGCATCGGTGGCCCCGGTCGGGACGCGCGCCGAGGCGATGGCCGGCATGATCGACGCCTTCGAGCTGAACCTGACTGCGCTCAGCCTGCTCGCGCTGATCTTCGGGACGTTCCTCATCTACAATGCCGTCACGTTCTCCGTCGTGCAGAGGAGAGACCTCTTCGGCCGACTCAGGACGATGGGCGTGAGCCGCAGCGAGCTGCTCGGCCTCGTGCTCCGCGAAGCCGCGTGGATCGGTCTGGCGGGAGCCGCGATCGGCCTGGGGCTGGGCGTCGTCCTGGCGCGAGGGCTCGTGCGCCTCGTCACGCGCACGATCAACGACCTGTACTTCACGGTCGCGGTCGAGGGCGTTGCGCTCGACCCGGTCCTTCTGGCCAAGGCGGGCGCGTTGGGCTTGGGAGCCACGCTGCTCGCGGCGCTCCCCCCGGCGCTCGAGGCGGCGAGGGCAGAGCCGCGGCTCACCACGCTGCGCTCCGTCTTCGAGGAGAGCGCGCGCCGACTCGTCCCCCGCGCGGCGCTCGTCGGTATCGTCTTCATGGTCGTGGGCGGCGCGTTCCTCGGTTTTTCGTCTCGGAGCCTGCCAGCCAGCTTCACCGCCCTCTTCTTCGTGGTCTCGGGCCTCGCTCTGCTCACCCCCGCGGGCACGGTCCTGCTCGTGCGGGCGTCACGCCCCCTCCTCCGGTCCGGCGGAGGCCTCGTGGGCGTGATGGCCGGACGCGGCATCCTGACGTCCCTCGGGCGCACGGCTCCCGCGGTGGCGGCCCTGGTCGTCGCCGTCTCGGTGACCGTCGGGCTCGGAGTGATGATCCAGAGCTTCCGCGGCTCCGTCGTGCGGTGGCTGGACGGGACGCTGCGCGCCGACATCTACGTGTCGCTGCCCGGCCCGCGCACTTCCCTCGCGACGGGCACCCTCGACCCCGAGATCGTAGCGTCGTTCGTGGCGCACAGCGGAGTCGTGGCCCACTCGACGTACCGTGCGGTCGATCTTCTCGAGGCTGTCGGCGGCTACCGCCTCGTCGCGCTCCAGCTGGACCCGCGTGGAGAGTCCGCGTTCGACTTCCAGGGGGGTGACGCCGACGAGATCATGGCCCGCTTCCAGGCCGGCGAGGGCATTCTCGCCTCCGAGCCCTTCGCCTTTCGGCGAGAGCTCGCGCCGGGCGACGAACTCACGGTTCCCACGCCTGCCGGCCCCACGAGCGTGCCGATCCTCGGCGTCTTCCGCGACTACGGATCCGACCAGGGCACGGTCATGATGAGCCGACGGCTCTACGACCGATACTTCGAGGACCCGGAGATCACTTCCCTCGCGCTCTTCCTCTCGCCGGGTTCGCAATCCGAGGTCGTCGTGGACGAGCTGCTCGCGCTCGTTCCGGCCGGCCGGACCGTGATAGCGCGCTCCAACGACACGCTTCGCGAAGCCTCCCTCGAGGTCTTCGACCGCACCTTCGAGGTGACGGTGGTGCTGCGCATGCTGGCGTTCATCGTGGCTTTCGTGGGAGTGCTCAGCGCGCTGATGGCCCTCGAGCTCGAGCGCAGTCGCGAGCTGGGTGTGATGCGCGCGTGGGGCCTCACACCAGGCGAGCTGCGTCGGCTCGTTCTCACCCAGACCGGGCTCCTGGGGCTCGTCTCCGGCGTTCTCGCGGTGCCGGTCGGAGTGGTGCTCTCCGTCGTGATGATCCACTTCGTGAACCGCCGCTCGTTCGGCTGGACACTCGAGATGCAGCTCGGACCCGAGGTGCTCGTGCAGGCTGTCGCTCTGGCGCTCGTCGGCGCCCTTCTGGCCGGCGTCTATCCCGCGTGGCGAATGTCCCGCACGGCGCCCGCGCTCGCGCTCCGAGGGGAATGAGGCTGTCCTTTGCCGCGCGGGAGCGCTCGGGTCGGCCATGTCGTGTCGCGGCCACGACTTGGGTAACACTCGTCCTCGGTTGCGCCGGCGGCGACGACCCGGGACGGACAGCGAGGCTCACACTCGCAGAGACGCTGGCCGGTGACGATACGGCGGGCTACGCGCGGGCCCTCGCTCCCCGGCTCTTCGACTTCCCGACGGATCACGGACCGCACGCCGGCTACCGCTCCGAGTGGTGGTACGTGACGGGCAACCTCAGCGACGCGACCGGCCGCGACTTCGGCTTCCAGCTCACGATCTTCCGCGGCGCGCTGTCTCCTACCGCTCCCGTGAGCGAATCGGCGTGGGCGACCAACCAGGCGTACATGGGCCACTTCACGGTGACCGACGTCGAGGGAGGTCGCTTCCTCGTGCACGAGCGTTTCGCACGGGGGGCGGCGGGACTCGCCGGGGCCCGACCGGACCCTCTCCGGGTCTGGCTCGAGGATTGGGTGATCGAGTCCACCACGGACTCGACTTTCCCCCTGCGCCTCCGAGGTGTGGGGGAAGGCGTAGAGCTCTCGCTCGGGCTGGTCGCCGGGAAGCCCGTCGTCCTCCAGGGGGAGGAGGGCTTGAGCCGCAAGGGGCCGGAGCCCGGAAACGCCTCGTACTATTACACGTTCAGCCGACTGCTCGCCGAAGGTCGCCTGTCGCTCGGGGGCGACACGATGGCCGTGCGCGGAACCGCCTGGCTCGACCGCGAGTGGAGCACCTCGGCCCTCTCGCCCGGCGTGGTGGGGTGGGACTGGTTCGCGCTCCAACTCTCCGACGGCTGGGACCTGATGATCTACAGGCTCCGCCGGGCGGACGGCAGCGCGACACCCGAGAGCGCGGGGGTGCTCATCGACCCCTCGGGGACCAAGGTACCACTCGCCTGGGGCGAGGACGTCGAGCTGGAGAGCGTGCGCACGTGGGCGTCGCCGGTGGACGGCGCACGGTACCCCTCCGGATGGCGAATCCGGGTGCCTTCCCGGGGCTGGGACCTCGGCGTCGAGCCGCGCATCCCAGACCAGGAGCTCGACGTGTCCTTCCGCTACTGGGAGGGGGCCGTCGCCGTGACCGGTAGCGGCGAGGGCGGCCGACCGGTGCGTGGTCGTGGCTATGTGGAGCTCACCGGGTACGCGGGTGAGCTGCCGGAGCGCTAGGGCTTCAACCGAGTCCGAGCCACCGCCCCATCCCGTAACCGACGCTCGCGACGGTTCCCGTGAGCACCGTGCCCCACGTCAGGTCGACCGCAACCACGATCCATGGGAAGCCTTCGAACAGCGCCATACACGTGAGGTCGAAAGTCGCGTATGCCACGAGCCCGAAGAAGGCGCCGAGCACCGCGCTACGCGCCAGGGATCCCTGCTCGAGCCCCGGTAGCACGGCAAAGACGACAATGCCGGCGAGGTAGAGCGCATAGAAGGCGACGGCCGCGGTCACCACGGGCTCGGCTCGCAGCAGCTCCCCGATGTGGCGCTCGTAGAAGCGCGCTGCGATACGCGTGAGCCACACGAAGTCGATGGCGAAGAACGCCGCGGCCGTCAGCAGGTATAGCTTCACGTAACTCATGAGCGGGCGAGCTCCTCCTCTACGAGGTCTGCGAGGTCCCTGAGCAGCCCACGCTGCTCGGCGGAAAGCTGCCGGGGCCGGGTGTCCAGGACGCACAGCGTTCCGAGCGTGTTTCCGTCGGGAAGCGTGAGGGGACACCCCGCGTAGAAGCGTACGTGGGGAGGTCCCACGACGAGCGGGTTGTGCGCGAACCGGTCGTCTTCGAGGGCGTCGGGCACGACCATGGCGTCCTGACCGAGGATCACGTGGGCGCAGAAGGACTCGTCGCGAGACGTCTCTTCCACCCCGAGCCCGACGCGCGACTTGAACCACTGACGGTCGTGGTCGACGAGGCTGACGAGGGAGATGGGTGCACCGAGGAGGCCGGCCGCGAGACGTGCGAGCCTGTCGAAGCGCTCGTCAGGCTCGGTGTCGAGCACCGCCAACCGCCGCAGGGCGGCGAGGCGCTCTCTCTCTCCCGGTGGCTCCGCCGCTCGCGTCCAGCGCGACTCGACGCGGAGCAGCCAGGCGCGGATGCGGCTCCGTGCGTACTCCGCGGTGAAGGGCGGCCGCAGCCACTCGCCCGGGCCCGGCACCTCTCCTGTCGTCCGCCCGATCAGGAGCACCGGCACCTCGGCGGCCGCGCCCCCGAGCGCACGGATCTCACGACAGGCTTCGAGCCCTGCCTCGCCGCCGCCGAGGATCACGAGCCCGGGCTCCTCCGCCTCGTAACACACCGGAGGGTGGGCGCCCTCACACGTCACCCGGCCGATCCCGTCGGCCTCGAGGGCCTCGGCGAGCAGCCGAGCCTCCGGGGAGTCGGATAGCGCGAGCAGCGCGGTGGCGTGGACGGGGGTCACGGACCGCTCCGCCGGCGGCGACGTGAGCGTGCCCGCCGACGCCCGCCGCTCCGGCGCGATGACACCTTCGACCTCGATCACCTGCCCCTCCCGGGCGGCGAAGAACTCGAAGTCGGCGCCGTGCTCCGCCAGCAGGTCTTCCATGAGGTCGTCGAGAGCGTCGTCCGTGCGGAGCGGATCGTGGTGCGTCAGAGCCAACCGGCGCACATTCGCCTCGCGGCAGACGCGCACGGCGTACTCCAGCGTGCTGTGCCCCCAGCCCACCTTGGAAGCGTATTCCTGTGCGGTGTACTGCGCATCGTGGATCACCAGATCCGCTTCGCTCAGGAAATCGGCGTGCGCCCGGTCCTGACCCACGAGCGGACCTCGACCGGCCGCGATCTCGGGCGCATGCGGCTCATGATCGCATACGTAGACCACCGAGGCCCCGTCGGCCTCG
>JBFGFY010000235.1:0-4831 GCA_041579355.1 Longimicrobiales bacterium
GACGAGCAAAGCCTGGTCGCGGGCATCCTCGATGACGAGCAACGTCGGCGAACGGGGCGCCACTTCACTCCCTCCGGGCACACACGGCCTCTGAGTGGGCCTGGGGGGGCTTCCTTCAAAGTTGCGCTCGGCGCGCCGGGGGTGCCAGACCCACGCGCGCAGCTGGGCCGCAACGTTTCGTTACGCTCCCTCGACACCCGCATCAACGGCCCCGCAACGACGCCTCGATGCGCTCGAGGCGCGCCTCGATGACGCGGAGCTGGTGGAGGATCATGACGTGGGTCTTCTTCGCGTCGATGCCAACGGGGCTCTCGTCGCTCGCGATCTCCCTCTCGATCGCGCGATAGGTCGCTTCGGGAATCTGCATCGCTCCTCCAGGAGAACTGTCGCCGAGGCAACGAATCTAGCTTCGTCGCGTGCCGTTCCGGGACCTCGGGGGTATGGTCTGTGGCAGGCATCTCTTCGGTCGCACAAGGGGGCGACTGATGGCCCACTCGGTAGCCCACAGTGTTCGGCGACGTTTCGTCGTGTGGATCGTCGCCGTCGTGGCGTGTGCGGCGACGGTGTCGGCCGAGTATCTCGTGGCGGCTCCCCGTGCCCGGATCGCGGGCGTCGATCTCTCCGGAGCCTTGGTTGCCGCGCCGTACGTGGCGCTCGTCGTGGTGATCGTCGCCTCCGTCCGTTGGCTGCGCGCCTTGAGGACGAAGGGCAGACGCACGATCACCGTCAGGGAGCTGAGAGAGCTCGCGGGACGGTAGTAGCCCCGGCCAGGGGCCCGGCGCTCACTCCGTGACGTCTCACTCCGTGACGTGCGCGCGCAGGAATTGCCGCACGACCTCGTAGATCTCGTCGTACTCTCGCACCGAGAAGTTGCCGTGGCCGCCGCCGCGAACCGTATGCAGTCGGTTCGGAACGCCCTCGCGGCTCAAGGCGTCACGCAGTCGCGTGGCATGCGAATACGGTACGGTGCGGTCGGCGTCTCCGTGGATGGTGAGGACGGGGGGGATGCCGGCGCGGACGTAGGTGAGCGGAGAGACTCGCTCGGCGATCTCGTACCGGTTCGGCATGCTCCCCATCCACTCCACCGCGTAGTCCTGCCGGTTGGGTCCGTCGAGCAGGTCGCCCACGTCCGTGATGCCGTACCAGTTGATGATCGCCGCGACGCGGAGCGGCTCGCTGCCGGGACAGCGGCCGTCGAGACCGGCCGACGGAGGTAGAATGCCGGTCGTGAGCGCTAGATGCCCACCCGCTGAATAGCCGGTGAGCACGAGCCGGTTCGCGTCGAGGCCGTACTGCGCGGCGTTGCGAATGACCCAGCGCAGCGCGCACAAGCCGTCTTCGACCGCCGCGGGAGCTAGGGCTACAGGACCGAGTCGATACTGAACGTTCACGACGGCCCAACCCATCTCGAGGTAGGGCAGGAAGCGCAGCACGTTCGCCTCCTTGGAACCCCTCACCCAGCCGCCGCCGTGGATCTGGATCAGCGTGGGCGCCGGCCCCTGGGCGCGGGGGAGGTAGAGGTCGAGGCTGGTCTCGAAGTTGTCCGCGACGCCGTACACGACGTTCGGGACGACCCGGTAGTCAGCGGCCATGCGAACGGCGGCGCGCTGCTCCGGTGTTCCCTGTGCCAGAACGGGGAGGGCGAGCGCCGTGCAGAGGAGCGCCCACCCGCAGGCGAAGAGCTTCTTGTCCATGGGTCCTCCGAGACCGAGACGCGCGCGGTGCCGAGCGACACAATGCCGGGCCCGCGGGGCCCCGGCAACCAACCGACGGACCCTCACCAGCGGACCTCGCGGGCCTCCCGGTCCATCGCGCGCACGGGGTCGTAGTCGGCATCCTCGACCCGTGCGAACCGTGCCACACCCGCCCGTGAGAGCACGCCCATGCCCGACGCATCGGCGTGCGCGCAGGTGAGCACCTCACGGAGGCGGGCATGCGTCACCGTGTCCACGTGCTGAGCGCACACCCAGGGCGGCATTGGGCTCGGGCCCCAGGTGACGACGACCCGAAGCTGCTCTCTCAGCTCGGGGCTCTGCCAGCAGAGGCCCTCGAGCACGGTGCTGTCGAGCGCGGTGGCGTCGATCTCACCGCGCAGGAGCATGGTCACGGCCGCCTGGTGTGATCCGGCCCCGATCACCTCGCCGAAGAAGCCGTCTGCAAACCCAGCGCGTCGCAGCTCACAGCGGGTCACGTTGTAACCGGAGTGCGAGCCCGGCTCGCTGTACGCCCAGCGCTTGCCGCGGAGGTCCCCCAGCGACCTCCACGGGGAGGACCAGCGCACGATCACGTCGGAGAAGTAGACCGGGCGGTCCGCATACCGGAGGTCGCTCATCACGGGCGCCGCGAGGAGTCTGGGCCCCTTTCCGGCGTCCCTGCGCCGCACGTAGGGGAGCCCGCAGAGCCAAGCCAGATCGACCTCACCGTCATCGAACGCGCGCTCCCTGGCCTGCCACGGCTCCTCGGCGAAGAACTCGACGGGACGCTCGAGCCGTTCTCCCACGTATCTGGCGAGCGCGCGGCAGAACGGGTCCGCGAGCGGCGCCTGGAGCGACGTGATACGGAGCGCGGCGGACGAGCTCAGAACACTGCGAGCGGATTGACCGGGGAGCCCGTCCCGTTCGGGATCGGGAGCGGCGCGATCATGAGCATGAACTCCCAGCGCCCTTCTCGAGCCGCCGCCTCGGCGAGCGCGTCCAGGTCGGCACGGTCGATGAGGTGGATCCCGAGCATCGTGAGCGCGAAGTCGTGTAGGGCGAGCGTGGGCAGATCACCGTCGGGCCTCGGCGCGTATCCCGGCGCCTCCCAGCCCAGGATCGCGATGTCCCTCGCCTTGAGCCACGGGATGACCGTGTTGTCGAGCCCGGCAGCCTCGGCCCACGTGTCGAAGGGACCGAGGGCATCACGCCTGGCCCAGCGCCCCCAGCGGAGCAGCATCGCATCCCCCGGCCCGACGCGCACGCCGGTGCGCGCCTCCCACGCCTCGAGGTCCTGCACGGTGATGCGCTCGCCCGCGTCGAGGTACGGCCTCCCCTTGAGCCTGGGGATGTCGTAGAGCACGCCGCGCGTGACGATTCCGTCCTTCATCGTCAGGACGTCGTTGCGTGCGGCGCCCCGCTCCATCGAAACGAGGCCGTCGACATCGTAGCCGTTCCACATCTTGCCGCCGAAGAAACGGTGCGCGAAGCCGTCGATGTGGGTCGTGCCCGCACCGTGGATGCAGGGATAGGCGATGCGGTCGCTGGCGCCCCCGCGGCTCGCGTTCACCATCTCCCACTCGGGGGGACAAGGGTTGTCGATCGACTGCACCAAGTCGACGGTGGAGGCGAGCGACACGGAGTGGCCAGATCGGACCAGGGCGGCCGCAGCCCGGCGCTTCGCCGGCGTGATGAGATTCAGCGCGCCGAGCTCGTCGTCCGGTCCCCAGCGCCCCCAGTTCGAGAGCTCCGACTGCCACCGCTCGAACTGCGCTTCCGACACGAACGGCGTTTGCGGCTGCGCGGTGACGAGGAGCGGGAAGGCCAAGGCGCTCAGGGCGAGCGCCGCGCATCGACCGAGCTTCATCTCTCCTCCTGCGTGAGAGCGTGACTCTCTCCAACGCTGTGACATACGCCCTCGGGGGCGCTTCGGCCACTCCCCGCCCGGGCCGTCCCCGGGGGGGGCTTCTTGACGGCAGGCGAGCGGGAATCCCATTCTGCGCCAGAGTGCCGGGGATCCGGCGACGCCCGGGGGGAACATCCGGCGTCGGGGTGGACGAGGTTGAGGGCGCCAAGGGCGGTCGAGAGGACCGCCAACGGCGATATACGCTGCTGCTTCGAGCCGGCTGAGAGCCGAGCCGATTGCAGATCGACATAAACAGTTCGAGCTGTGTGTTGGCGGTCACCGGGATCGGGCCTGCGCGCCCGTCCCGTTCGGCCGACAGGTCGTGTCCACCTTTCATGGAGGCACTCGATGGTTTCTCGGCGACGGTACTCATCCCGCACGGCGGCGCTCCGGGTCGTCGTCGCCGTTGTCGCGGCGACCTTGCTGGCGGTCGTCGACGTCGCGGCACAACAGACCGGGAACATCTCCGGTCGCGTGGTCGACAGTCAGTCAGGACTGCCGATCTCTTCAGCCCAGATCTACATCCCGGCGTTGGACATCGGTGTGTTGACGCAGCAGAACGGGCGGTACCTGCTGCTGAACGTCCCGGTGGGCACGCAGACGGTGCGCTTCGAGCGCATCGGCTACCGCGCCATGACGGCCGACGTGGCGGTCACGGCCGGCGGAACGGCGCAACAGGACTTCACAGTGTCCGAGGACGCGCTCCAGCTCGACGAGATCATCGTCACGGGCACGCCGGGCGGCACCCAGCGGCGCGCGATCGGCAACGCGGTGGCCCGCGTAGACGCCGAGGCGCTCGCCCAGGCCCGGCCCATTCGGAACATGCAGGACCTCATCCAGAGTCGGACCCCGGGCGTCAACTTCATGCGGACCGGCGGCCAGATCGGTGAGGGCTCGGTCATCCGCATCCGTGGCGTCAACAGCTTCGGCCTCGGCTCACAGCCGCTCATCTACATCGACGGCGTGCGGATGGACAACAAGACGAACCTGGGGCCGAACCTGCCGAACACCGGCTCGGGTGACCGGGCTGCGAGCGCGTTCGACGACCTCAACCCGAACGACATCGAGAGCATCGAGATCATCAAGGGGCCTGCGGCCGCGACGCTGTACGGCACGGAGGCCTCGGCGGGTGTGATCCAGATCATCACCAAGAAGGGACAGGCGGGCGCGCCGGTGTTCGACGCGCAGATCACGCAGGGCACGAACTTCATCCTGAACCCCTACGGGATGA
>JBFGFY010000236.1:0-4796 GCA_041579355.1 Longimicrobiales bacterium
GCGGCCGAGATGTACGAGGCGGTCCCGGGCGACTTCCAGTAAGGCGTCGTCGCCCGGGACCGTCCCGGGTTCAGGTCCTATCTAGGCGGACACGGATCCTCGCCCGGTACCGGTGCAGTGCCCGGCGGGAGGAACCGGCACGGGTCCACTTCGTCCAGCGTGACGCGCGTGCCGGTCCGGATGAGCGCTCCCGCGCTCGGCCCCTGGAAGAAGCCGTACCCGTCGCGCGTCCCCATCCACGCGAGCGGGCCGCCGACGACGCGGCCGGCGGCCGTCGTGACGTCCTTCACGCGCGTGACGAGTCGCTCGTACTCGGGGTCGCCCTGGCTGCGGCCCGTGAAGCTGCTCAGGTCCGAGCTCGCGACGAAGACGACGTCGACCCCCTCGAGGTTGGCGACCTGCTCGATGATGTCGACTCCCTCCGGCTGCTCGATCATCGCTACGATCATGATGTTCTCGTTCGCGGCGGCTCTGTAGTCACGCCCCCAGAGCGCGCCGTACTGACCGCCTCCCTGGCTGCGCTTCCCCATCGGTGGGTAATGCGCGTACGTCACCGCGTCGCGGATCTCGTCCATGCTGTCGACCATGGGCACGATGATGCCGAGCGCGCCGATGTCGGTCGCCTTTTGGATGTCACCTTCGGTCGGTGTGGGGATCCGGATGAACGGAATCGCCGGCGCGCCCCGGCACGCCCAGATCATTCGGGCCACCTCGCTGTACGTGAGCGCGCTGTGCTGCATCTCGATCCAGGTGAAATCGAAGCCCGCGTTGGCCACGGCGCAGTAGATGTCCGGATCGGCCGTGTCGATGGTGCCGCCGACGACCTGCTCGCCGCGCGCGAGCTTCTCCTTGACGGTGTTGAAGATGCGTACCTGGCTCTGCGCGGCAGCTGGAGCCGCGGAAACGGCGGCCCAGGTCAACGTGAGCGCGAGCAGCGTCGTGCGTCTCATTGGCAGGTCCTCGCTCGGTTCGGGGTCGCCGGCCGCCGGTGGCCGGACGGTACTCGGCCCGGGAACGGTGCGCCGTCGGCGTCGCCCACGCCAGCCCGCCGGGGCTGGCGGCCGTTCGGGTACTCGGAGACCTTCCGGGCCAGTTCGCGACGCTCAACCCCGAGAGGAAGGTGCCGTCGGTGCCGGCAGTCAGAGGTGGTCCCATCCGGCTCTTCGTGACCGGGGGGACCTTCGACAAGGAGTACGACGAGATCCACGGAACGCTCGAGTTCCGCGACACGCATCTCCCGGAGATGCTCACGATGGCGCGCTCGAAGCTCGACGTGCGGATCCGCACGCTCATGATGGTCGACTCGCTCGATATGACCGAAGCCGACCGGGAGCTGATCGGGAGCAACTGCCGGGACGCGCCCGAGGCGAACATCGTGATCACACACGGAACGGACACGATGGTCGACACCGCACGCGTGCTCGCCGACGCCGTGCCGGGTAAGACGATCGTGCTCACCGGGGCCATGATCCCCATCGCGTTCGGCAGCTCGGACGGGCTCTTCAACCTCGGCGGCGCCCTCTCCGTCGTGCAGGTGCTCCCCCCCGGCGTCTACATCGCCATGAACGGGCGCGTCTTCGAATGGGACAACGTCGAGAAGAACCGCGACACGGGGGTCTTCGAGCCGCTCGCCTGAGCGATCGCACGGAGGCACCGACTCCCGCCGCCCTGACACCCTGGCGCGCTCGCCACCGTAGGGAGTAGTATCATAAGCGGCTTAGGATACCCGGCCGCTCGGGTACACGGCGTCGGGAAGGGCACCCATGGGAATCGAGTCGGACACACTGTACGGCACTCTGAACCTGCTCGTACTACGGGCGCTGAGGGATGGCCCGCTACATGGTCTCGCGGTGAGCCGCCGCATCGCCGGTGCCACACGCGGCGCCCTCCGCGTAGAGGAAGGCGCCCTCTATCCCGCGCTCCACCGCTTGGAGCGGGATGGGATGGTCGAGGGCGAGTGGGGCCGGACGGAGGAGAACCGGCGCGCGAAGTTCTACAGCCTCACTGCGAAGGGCCGCCGACAGCTGGGGCGGGAGAGCGCGCGGTGGACGCGGCACGCCGAGGCCGTGGCCGGGCTGCTCGGCCAGCCGGGCACGACGGAGTAGAGGGCGCGGCCCGTGGAGTGGCGGGACGTCTGGAGGACGCTGTTCCCGAAGGGGATGATCGCGGGGGACGTGCGTGAGGAAATCCGCTTCCACCTCGAGGAGCGTGTCCGCGACCTGGTCCGGCGGGGGTGGTCGGAGGAGGAGGCCCGGGCGCACGTGCTGGAGCGATTCGGCGACGTGGGCTCGATCGAGGAGGCGTGTCGCGCGTACGACGCGCAACGGGTGGAGCGCCGGAGCTGGAGGATGATGATGGAGGGGTGGTGGAGGGACATGGGTCTCGCCCTGCGATCGCTCGGTCGCAGCTACGGATTCACGAGCGTGGTCGTGCTCATGCTGGCCGTGGGCGTGGGGGCGAGCACGGCGGTCTTCACCGTGGTCGAGAGCGTGCTGCTGCGGCCGCTGCCGTTCCCGGAGGCCGAGCGACTGGCGGTGGTTTGGCAGAACGACCGGGCCACGGGCACCGTGAGGGAGCGCGCGTCCACGGCCGACTTCTTCGACTACGTGGAGCGCAGCCGCACCTTCGCGGAGCTCGCGATGTATGGGACGGGCACCGCGGTGCTGACCCGGCCCAGCGGGGATGCTCTACAGCTCAGGACCGCGGTCGTCAGCCCGAACCTGCTCGTCGTGCTGGGCGTCGAGCCCCAGCTCGGGCGGGGCTTCACCGATGCCGACAACGTGCGCGACGGCTCGGGCACGGTCATGCTCACCGATCGCCTGTGGAAGGATCTCTTCGGCGCCGACCCCGCGATCGTCGGGCGCAACCTCACGATCGACGAGCTCCCCTACGAGGTCATCGGCGTCCTTCCGGCCGGCATCGAATATCCCGACCGCGCGACCGACATCTGGGCCCCGATCCTCGAGACGCCCACGACGGCCGATCGCTCGCAGCACTGGGTGCACGTGGTGGGGCGCCTCGCACCGGGGCTCTCGGTCCCCGCCGCCGACGCCGAGATGCGCGGCATCATGGCGGATCTCGAAGCCGAATACCCAGGAGACAACACGAACCGGGGTGCCTTCGTCGAAGCCCTCGCGGACGTCGGCCGCGGGGACCTGAGGCTGACGCTCTGGGTCCTTCTGGGTGCGGTGCTCCTGGTTCTGGCCATCGCCTGCGTGAACGTGGCCAACCTCCTGCTCGCACGCGGTGCGGGCCGACACCGGGAGCTGGCCGTGCTCGCGGCCGTCGGAGCTGGGCGTGGCCAGATCGTGCGGCGCCTCTTTGCCGAAGCGCTCGTCCTGGCGGCCGCGGCGGGGCTGGGAGGTGTGGCGCTCGCCGCCCTGGGGGTGCGGGCGCTCACGTCGGTGGCCCCCGCAGAGCTCTTGTCCCTGGCGGATCCTACGGTGAACGGGCCGGTTCTCGGCTTCGCGCTCGGCGTGAGTCTGCTCATCTGCGTCGGGCTCGGCCTTCTCCCCGTGGCGCAGGTGCGGCGGCTCGACCTGCAGCGCGAGCTGAAGGAAGGACGTACGAGCGACGGCGGGGCCGTCCGGCTCGGGCTGCGCAGGGCACTGGTGGCCGGCCAGCTCGCGCTCGCCGTGGTTCTCCTGCTCGGAGCGACGCTCTTGATCGAGACGGTCCGGAGCCTCCAGGAGGTGGATCCCGGCTTCCGGGCCGAGGGCACGGTCCGCCTCGACTTCGCCCTGCCGCACACACGCTATCCCTCGATGGCGACCTATCCCGATTGGCCCGAGATCCACGGGCTCCTCGGGAGCCTGGAGGCCGGGGCCGGGGCCGTGCCGGGCGTCCGGTCCGTGGCAACGGTGCTCGCCCATCCGCTCGAGGCGGGCTTCACCAACTCCTTCCGCATCGAGGGGCGGCCCTACGACCCCACGCAGGGAGAGATGTCGACCCGGCTCGTGACACCGAGCTACTTCGAGACGGCCGGGCTGACGCTGGTCGAGGGGCGCCGGCTCGCGGACACCGACCGCGTCGGAGCGCCGGAGGTCATCGTCCTCAACCGCGAGGCAGCGAGGCGATACTTCCCCGGGGAGAGCCCGATCGGGCAGCGCATAGGCTTCTGGGGTCCGGGCTACCGGGAGGTCGTGGGCATCGTCGAGAACGAGCGCATCCACGGCCTGCGTGCCGAGGCGCCTCCCGCGATGTACGTCAGCATGTACCAAGCACCGCCCCGGGGCGGCCGCATCACGATGCTCGTGCGCGCCGACGTGCCTCCACTCGGCGTGGTGGAGGGGGTCCGGGAGGCGTTCCGGGGGGTCGACCCAACGATCCCCGTCTACAACGTGGCGACGATGGAAGACACGCTCGCCGATGCGGTGGCCCGGGAACGCTTCGCCTCCACTGTGCTCGCGCTCTTCGGGGCCGTGGCGGTGCTGCTGGCTATCCTCGGCGTACACGGCGTGCTCGCGTACCTGGTCGCACAGCGGGGTCACGAGGTAGGGATCCGCATGGCGCTCGGTGCGACGCGACGGGACGTGGTCCGGCTCGTGGTCGGCCAAGGCGTGCAGATGACGTTGGTGGGCGTCGCGCTCGGGGTGGCCGTGGCGGTCGGCACGGCTGGTACGTTGCGTGGGCTGCTCTACGGCGTGAGCCCCACGGACG
Organism: Longimicrobiales bacterium; assembly: GCA_041579355.1. GTDB lineage: Bacteria > Gemmatimonadota > Gemmatimonadetes > Longimicrobiales > Gaopeijiaceae > UBA2982. The sequence continues at coordinate 4,660 of JBFGFY010000236.1, forward strand.
CGTGGAGCTACCTGCTCGTCGCGGGCACGCTCACCCTAGTGGCCATTGCCGCGACGGCGTTGCCTGCCTGGCGGGCCGCCTCGATCGATCCGGTCGCGTCGCTCAAGGGCGAATGAGCAGGCCGGCGCCGCCCATCC
>JBFGFY010000237.1:0-4737 GCA_041579355.1 Longimicrobiales bacterium
CGCACGGTGACGGCGAGCACCCCGTACAGCCCCACGGCGGCGAGCAGCAGAGCGGTGAGGCCGAAGACGGAGATCAGCACGAGCGTGAAGCGGGTCTGGGCGCGCGCCTCGCCCACGTAGTCGGATAGGAGGCGCACGTCGGCCACGGGCACGTCCGGGTCGAGCGCGTTGACCTCCTCGCGGATCGCCGGGAGAAGCGAGAGAGGCTCCGCCCCGGCTTTCACGACCCAGCTCCCTCCGAACGAACCGAGGTACCGGTCGGTGAAGTACACCGTCTCCATGCCGTCCGCGGCCAGCGACTCCGAGCGCTGGTGCTGGACCACACCGATGATCTCGACGGGAACGGGCTCGGGCGTCGTCGCCCGAATGTAGAGACGCTCCCCGATCGGAGAGGCGCCCGGCCAGAGGATCTCGGCCAGCTTGACGTCGACCAACACGACCGCCGAGCTGTCCGCGTAGTCCGCGGCCGTGAAGGTCCGGCCGGCGAGGAGCGTCGTGCCCATGGCCTCGAAGTACCCGGGCAGCACGCCTCGATAGAGGGCCTGGCCGAAAGCCTCCGGATCAATGAGCGCCTCCTCCGTGCCGTAGCGGCCGTTGAAGATCGTGCCGGAGAGCGGGAGCGGCTGGGCCAGGCTCACCGTGCGGACCCCGGGCAGGGCCGAAAGCCGCTCCTGCAGCCTGATGTGGAAGTCGGCGCGCTGAACCGCGTCGGGATAACGCGCGAACGGAAGCGCCGTGGCGAAGGTGAGCACGCCGTCCGGCTCGAAGCCCGGCTCCATACGCGTCAGCTCGACGAAGCTCCGGAGCATGAGCCCCGTCCCGACGAGCAGCACGAGCGACAGGGCGGCCTCGCCCACCACGAGCAGGTTCCTGGCGACCGCCTGGCGGCGCCCGGCGGACGTCTGGCCCCGGTCGCGCAGTGACTCCGCGAGGTCCACCCGGGATGCCTGGACCGCCGGCACGACGCCGAACACCAGTGTCGTCACCGCCGCGACCCCGAGGGTGAAGACGAGCACGGGCCCGTCCACCCCCACGTTGCCGATGCGTGGCAGCCCATCGGGCTGCAGCGCGAGCAGGAGGTCGATGCCCACGCTCGCGAGGAGCACTCCCACCGCACCACCCAGGAGCGCGAGCAGGCCGCTCTCAATGAGCATCTGCCGCACGAGGCGATCGCGACCTCCCCCAAGAGCGGCGCGCACGGCGAGCTCCCTGCCGCGACCCGACGCACGCACGAGGAGGAGGTTCGAGACGTTCGCGCACGCGATCAGGAGCACGAAGACCACGGCCCCGAAGAGCGCCGCGAGGACCGGGCGGACCGCGGCGGTGAGATCGGCGTGCAGCGGCTCCACGCGCACGGCGTACCCGGCCGTCGCCTTGACCTGGTCGTTCGCGGCGAGGTCGGCCGAGATCACGTCCACCTCGGACTGGAGCTGGGACGGGGTCGCCCCGTCGCGCAGCCGTCCGATCGGCCGCAGGAAGACGTTGTTGCGGGGGGCGTTGTCGAAGTCGATGCGCGCGGCGAACCAGAGCTGCGGGTCCGGGTCCACGGCCGCGGTGGGCGGCAGGAGGAGCTCGAAGCCGGCGGGCAGCACGCCGACGATCACGTTCGGGGCTCCTCCGATCTCGATGGTCCTCCCCACGACGGTTGGATCCCCGCCGTAGCGCTGCTGCCAGAGCGCGTGGCTGAGGACCGCCATGCCCGGGAGCGCGCCCGGGGCGCCCGGCACGAGCGCGTTCGGGTCGGGTGCGGCGTCCTCGGCCACGAAGGTGCGCCCGAGCAGCGGCTCGACGCCGAGGAGGGAGAAGAAGCTCCAGGTGACGCCGGCCGCCTGGACCTGGATCGGGTCCCCTTCCCCGGTGATCGAGACCGGGAACGTCCAGACCCCCGCCAGGTCCTCGAGCAGCTCCGAGCCCTCGCGGTAGTCCCGGAAGTCGGGAGGCGACGAGGGGAAGTGGGTGACGCCGCGGGTGCGCATCTCACCCCAGAGGAGCACGAGCTCCTGCGGGTCTTCGTACGGGAGGGGCTCGAGCAGGACCGCGCGCACCACGCTGAACATGGCGGTGTTGGCGCCGATACCGAGCGCGAGGGTCACCACGGCCACGGCGGCGAAGCTCGGGTTCCGCACGAGCGCCCGCACCGCGTAACGGAAATCCTTCACCCACGTCTCCATCCCCATCCTCCCCTTCCTCCGGTCTCGCGCCTCCGTCGAGCCCAAACATACGTGCGCCGCGCGGGGGGGGCACCCGTGATCCGAGGCCCCGGGCAGGCCGGCAGGGCGGGCCGAAAAGGACCCTATCCTTGATGGGCGGCCCGCTTTTCGGGAAATTGTGCGCTTGGCCGCCCCCCAGCCACGAAGCTCATACCGGATCGAGCCATGTCCGATACACGCGAGACCTCCGCATCGACGCCGGAGCTGGAGTCGAAGGCGCCCACCAGTCGCATCGGCATGGACGACGCCGACGTGCAGGCGAGGCCGGCCGTCCCGGCTGCCATGGAGTACGACTACACGAACTTCTACTTCGGCGCCGGAGAGGACGCCTTCGCGCTCCTCGACCCCTTCGCCGAGTGGTGGGACCAGGTCAAGCCGGCCGGATACTACCTCTACGAGCTTCCGCTCAACACGGCGCCCGGTACCCGGGTCGACGTGCAGGATACGAAGACCGGCGAGCTCCGTAAGGGCCTCGTCAACTTCGCCTCGTACAACTACCTCGGGCTCTCCTACCGGCCCGAGGTGAAACAGGCCATCAAGGAGGCCGCCGACGTCTTCGGGGGCGGCTCCTCGGGCTCGCCCATCCTCTCGGGCACGACGCAGCTACACCGGCAGTTCACCCAAGAGATGGCGGCCTTCAAAGGCCAGGAGTCCGCGCTCCTGTTCCCGACGGGCTACAGCGCGAACGTGGGGACGATCGCCGGGCTCATGCGCTCCGGTGACCTGATCGTCGCCGATCAGTACTCCCACGCGAGCATCGTCGACGGGATGATCCTCTCGAAGGCGAAGTCGCGCTTCTTCCGCCACAATCGGGCGGACGACCTCGACCGCAAGCTCTCGGGATTCAACGGCAAGAAGCTGGTCATCGTCGAAGGCGTCTACTCCATGGACGGAGACGTGCCGCCGCTCCGCGAGATCATCGACGTGTGCCGTAAACACGGCGCCCGACTCATGATCGACGAGGCGCACTCGGCGTTCGTCTTCGGGCCGACCGGGAAGGGCGTCGCCGAGGACCAGGGCGTGGAGGATGAGATCGACATCCACCTCGGCACCTTCTCGAAGAGCCTCGGCGGCCAGGGCGGGTACGTGGTGGGCTCCCACAAGCTCATCAACTACCTGCGTGGCTTCTCGCGCTCCCGTTTCTTCTCGTGTGCGCTGTCGCCGGTCGTGGTCGCCGGCCTACGCAGGGCGCTCGAGATCGCGCGCGCCGAGCCCGAGCTCCGCTCGCAGCTGTGGCAGAACGTCGCCACCATGCAGCAGCTCCTGAAGGACGGGCAGGTCCCGACGGAGGACTCGAACTCACACGTGATCCCCATCATGGTCCGCGACGACGCGCGGATCTTCATGATCGGTGAGGAGCTACTAAGGGAAGGCGTGTTCATCAACCCGGTGCGGTACCCGGCCGTGGGCAAGCACAAGTCTCGCTTCCGGATGTCGATCTCGGCGGCGCACACCCAGCAAGACCTGGAGGAGGGCGCGGCGACCATCACGAGGGTCCTGCGTAGGTACGGAATATGTCCGTAGTCGGGTGCTATCGCTTCCACACCGGAGTCAGCGCGTTCTTCGAGATGTCGACGGCGGACGCGCGCGCGGTGCTGCCGTCCCACCTCGAGCCGATCGAGGTGCGCCACGACCGGTCGGTGATGGCCGTCAACGTCTTCCTCTTCGACGACTCGGTGGTGGGACCCTACACCGAGATCATGTTCGCGGTGATCGTGCCGCCCCTCGTTGCGGCTTGGGGCGAGCACGCCAAGGCGGGCCTCTTCCCGTTCTTGGCGGCGACCAGCTCGGCCGAGGCCCGACGCATCAAGGCGGAGCGCTTCCACTTCCCCTACCACGAGCAGAGCATCGACGCTCAGTTCATCGAAACCGACGAGCGCCTGCGCATCCGGGTCTTCGGAGGCGGATCTCCGATCCTCGACCTGAGCGTGACGCCGGGCGCGTGGGAGACCACCACGCACCTGCTCCAGGGCTTCATGATGAACGGCTCCGAGCGGCTGCGGACGATCCTGCAGATCAGCGGCGACTACACGGTGCACGAGAACGAGCAGGGTGACATGAAGCTCTTCCCGCACCCGATCACGCAGGACCTCCTGCCGACGGAGGTGTCGCCCTATCCGTTCCGCGAGCACTGGTTCAAGAACGGGACCGAGGTCTTCCACAAGCTGGAAACCTTCTAGGGGCCTGGCGCGGGGCGGACCGGTGACACGCCGGAGCGCCCCGGCACGCATCCTCGCGAGAGGCCTCGTCTGCCTCACGGCCGCCTGGCTCACGGGCACCGCCTGTGTTCCGGACGCCGGCCGCGCCGACCGCACCGCCGGCGACTACCTGCGCATCCTGGCCGCCGAGGACGCGCGACCCGCGGACGGGCCGCAGCTCTCGCTACTCGTGACCGCCACGACCCGCCGGCAGCCGATCCTCCGTAGCGCCGCGGTCCGCGCCCTCGGCCGGCTGGAGCGGCCGGAGCTGTTACCCCGGATCGCCGGGCTTCTCCCGGACCCGAGCGCGACGGTGCGCGCAACCGCCG
>JBFGFY010000238.1:0-4666 GCA_041579355.1 Longimicrobiales bacterium
GCCCGTACCAGGGCTCCCACTCTCGCAGGAACCACTCTTCCAGCTCGTCGAGCCGCTCGGGATGGTCCGCCAGCAGCTCTATCTCGATGTCCACCAGATCCGTCCCCGCGGGCCCACCCCGCGCTACACTAACGCTCGAACCCCTCCGGGGCCGGCGGCGGGAGGATGCCCTGCTCGAGCCAGCGGTACGCGCCTTCGAGGACGTCCTGCGCGACGTCGTAGGCGGGGCCGTCGTTGGCATCGAAGAGCCCGTCGAAGAGGTCATCGACGCGCTGGCGCGACTGGCGGCAGAAGAGGTCGGCCAGGTCCACCGGGCTCGGGTCACCCGGGCGCTCCTTCACCATCGCGGTCGCCTTCACACACGAAGCACACATGGCGTACAGCTCCGCGCCGATGTCGACGAGGCGGAAGAGCACGGCCTGACGGCGCTCGAGCTTCGGGCCGTAGCGCGCCATGGCCTGCGCGATCGCACGCGCCAGGCGACGCGCGGAGCGGTCGGCGAAGGCGACGTGCCCCGACAGCTTGCCGTAGCGCGAGTACGAAGGCTTCCGGCTCCAGCCGACGAGGTTCTGGCCCACCCAGCCGGCCATGTGCAGGCCGAGACCGACGGCGTCCTTCGCCTTGGCGCCGAGCGGCGCTTCGGGATCCGCCACGGCACCAGCCTTCTTGAGGTGCGGATCGACGGCCTCGCGTGCGATGAAGAGCCGCATGATCTCCGAGGAGCCCTCGAAGATCCGGTTGATGCGCATCGACCGGAGCGCGCGCTCGACCGGTATGGGCGCTTCACCCCGGGCCGCGAGCGACTCTGCGGTCTCGTAGCCGCGGCCGCCGCGGATCTGCACGGTGTCGTCGACGACCTTCCAGCCGCGCTCCGAGTTGAAGAGCTTGCCCATCGCGGCCTCGAGCCGGATGTCGAACTTGCCCGAGTCGGCGAGCGCGACGCCGAGGTCGGCGACCGCCTCCATCGCGAAGGTGTCCGCGGCGATCCCGGAGATCTTGTGCGCGACCGCCTCGTGCTTGCCGATCGGCGCACCCCACTGCGTCCGCACGGAGGCCCACTCGCGCGCGACCTGCAGGCACCACTTCCCGGCAGCGGCGCAGGTGACGGGGATGCCGAGACGGCCCGTGTTGAGCGTCACGAGCGCGAGCTTCAGCCCGCGCCCCTCGTCGAGGAGCCGGTTCTCGACCGGAATCCGCACGTTCGTGAAGCGCACGACGCCGTTCTCGATGCCCGGAAGGCCCATGAACGAGCACCTGTGCGTGACCTCCACGCCCTCGGCGTCCATCTCGACGATGAATGCGGTGATGCCGCCGCGCTTGCCCTCCTTCGCCGGCGTGCGCGCCATCACCACGAGGAGCTCCGCGAGCGGCGCGTTCGTGCACCAGAGCTTCGTCCCGTTCAGGACGTACGTCTTACCGTCTTCGCTCAACACGGCCTCGCAGCGCATGCGAGCCGGGTCACTGCCGACGTCGGTCTCGGTGAGCGCGAAGCCCGAGATGGCGCCTTTGGCGAGCCTGGGCAGGTACTTCTGCTTCTGCTCGGGCGTGCCGAAGATCACGAGCGGCTGCGGCACGCCGATCGATTGGTGCGCCGAGAGCGTGGACGAGATCGTCGAGCAGTGCGTGCCGGCGAGCGCGAGCGCCCGCGTGTACGTGCGCTGCGAGAAGCCGAGCCCCCCATACTCCTGGGGGATCTTCATGCCGTACGCACCGAGCTCCACGAGCTTCGCGTGCACCTCGGCCGGCATGCCCGGCACCCGGTCGATGGCTTCCGCGTCGAGCGTCTTCAGGTACGCCTCGAAGTCGCGCAGAAATGCCTCGCCGCGCTCGCCGTCATCCTTCTTCGAAGTCGGAAACGGGTCGATGAGGTCCATGCGGAGGCGCCCGAGGTAAAGCTCGCGCACGAAGCTCGGGAGCTTCCACTCCTTCTCACGGGCCGCTTCGGCGACCTGTCGCGCCTCGCGCTCGCTGATCTCGCGCGGAGCCGGAGCTGCGCGCGGCGGGGTGACGACGGTTTCGGTGGAGCTGCTCATGATGGACCTCCCGGGTCACGTGCCTTCGGTCAGAGCACGGCTTCGACGAGAAACGGCCCGGCCTCTTCGAGACCCCGCCGGAGCCCGCGCGCGAGCTCCTCGGCGGTCGAGGCACGCACTCCGTCGACCCCCATCCCTCGGGCGAGCCCAACCCAATCCAGATCGGGCCTAGAGAGATCGAAAAGCCCGCGCGTGGCCGGTGAGGGGTCGCCCGCTCCGACGCGCCGATACTCCATCTCGAGGATCGCGTACCGGCGATTCGACAAGATAACCGTCGTGACGTCCAGCGCCTCCCTCGCCTGCGTCCACAGGGCCTGGAGCGTGTACATACCGCTCCCGTCCGCCTCCAAGTTGATCACCTTGCGGCCGGGGCAGGCGAGCGCCGCCCCCGTGGCGGCGGGCATACCCTGCCCGATCGCGCCCCCCATCAGGTCCAGCCAGTCGTGCGGGGCCGCGCGGGCGAGCAGCTGGGGTACCGCCCGGGCTGCGGTGGCGCCCTCGTTCATCACGATCGCATTCTCGGGAAGCAGGTGCGCGAGCACCTGCGCGAGCGTCTCGGGTGTGATCGACCCGCCCGGTAGGGGAGGCCGCTCGAGCGGCGCCACCTGGGGGCTCACCCCCGTCGCTTCGAGCGCCTCCACGAGCATCCGGAGCGCGGCGAGCGCGTCCTCGGCGGGGCCAGCGAGCGCGCGGGCAGTGCACCCTGGGGGCGTGAGCGCCCCCGGTTTGTCCGGATACGCGAAGAAGGAGACCGGCGCCTGTGTGCCCACGAGCACGAGCTGTCGTGTTTCTCGGAGGACGCCGAGCGCCATCTCCCCCAGGTACGGCAGCGCGGGTGCGACCACTCGCCCCGCCCCCCGAGCGGCGCGGGTCACGAAGGTGTCGCTGAAGAGACGCGCGCCCGTCGCGGCAGCAACCTGCCCCGCGAGCGTGAGGCCCTCCGCGGTGAGCGCCGCTCCGTTCAGGAGGAGCGCGCCGTCCTCGCCAACTCCGCGGAGCGCGCGTGCCACGTCCTCCACCCGACTCACGTCGGGGGCTGCCGGCTTCTTCGGCGGCACGGGCTCGGCGGGCTCGCCACCGGTGCTCCAGGCGACATCCGCCGGGAGCACGAGGGTCGCCACCTGGCCGGGCGGGCCGTAGCTCGCGGCCACCGTCTCAGCGCCGTCCCGTGAAACCGAGGCAGCGTCACGTGACGTGCGGACCCAGGAGGAGACGTTGCGCGCCACGGTCTCGATGTCCGAGGTGAGCGGCGCGTCCAGCGCTCGATGGTACGTGGCGTGCTCACCGACGATGTTCACGACCGGCACACGCGCCCGCCGCGCGTTGTGGAGGTTGGCGAGGCCGTTGCCGAGGCCCGGCCCCAGGTGCAGGAGCGTACAAGCGGGACGGCCGGTCATGCGCGCGTAGCCGTCGGCCGCCCCGGTCACGACCCCCTCGAAGAGGCCCAGCACGGCGCGCATCTCCGGCTCGGCGTCGAGCGCGGCGACGAAGTGGATCTCCGACGTGCCGGGGTTCGTCAGGCAGAGGTCCACGCCGCTCGCGATGAGCGTGCGGACGAGGCTCTGCGCTCCGGTCATGAGAATACGATCACCCCGCGCGCGTTGCGTCCCTCGGCCAGGTCCGCGAAGGCGCGGGGAGCGTCGTCGATCGAGTACTCGGTCGTGACCAGCTCGTCGAGCTTGAGCCGTCCCGAACGGTAGAGCGCCAGGAGGCGCGGGAAGTCCTGCCGGGGGCGCGCCGACCCGAAGTAGCTCCCGGTGAGCGTCTTCTCTCCGAACGTCAGGCTCGCCGTCGTGATCGAGGTCTGGTCCTTCGGTGGAGCCACCCCGACGACGACGGCCTTGCCGCCCTTGCCGAGCGCGCCGTACGCCTGCGCGACCACCTCGCCTCGGCCGACGCACTCGAAGGTGTAGTCGGCACCGCCTCCGGTGAGCTTGCGCAGCGTGCGCACGACGTTGCCTTCCGCGGTCGGGTCCACGGTGTGTGTGGCGCCGAAGGCGGTCGCGAGCTCGCGCTTCGGCGCCGCGGGATCGACGGCGACGATCATCGCCGCACCGGCGAGCGCGCACGCTTGGATCGCGTTCAGCCCCACGCCGCCGGCCCCGAAGACGACCGCGGTCGAGCCCGGCTCGACCTTCGCCGTGTTGAAGACCGCGCCCACACCTGTCATCACTCCGCAGCCGAGGAGCGCCACGCGGTCGAGGGGCACGTCGTCGTCGACCTTCACGACGCTGTCCACGTGCAGCGTCGCGTACTCCGACATCACTCCGCACCCCGAGAAGACGTTCAGCGGGTCACCGTTCGCGTCCGTGGTGGGCACGGATCCGTCCGGCAGGGTGGCCGCCGCCTTCGCCGCCTGGTCGCAGAGCTGCGGCCGGCCCGTCGTGCAGTAGCGGCAGTGGCCGCACATGCTCACGAAGACAGAGACGACGTGGTCACCCGCCTTCAAGTCACTCACCCCTTCGCCGACTTCGAGCACGACCCCCGCACCTTCGTGTCCCAGCACCAGGGGCGGCGGGATCTGGATGGTCCCGTTCGTCGCGGACAGGTCGCTGTGACACACACCGCACGCCGCCACGCGGATCGTCACCTCGCTCGTGAGCGGCCCCCGGACCTGGATCTCCTCGACCGCC
>JBFGFY010000239.1:0-4637 GCA_041579355.1 Longimicrobiales bacterium
CGCGGGGACGGTGCGTGTGCCCATGAGTCAGCCGCTCGGCCGACTCGCCTTCACGCTGCTCGAGGCCCGCTCGGACGACGGGTTCGTCGCGTGGGGGTTCCTCGACGCCGCGATCGAGGGAGGTGGGCTGCCGGTGCGGCGGCTGCCGCCCCCCTAGAGCTCGTCCACCCTCTCGAAGAGGTGCACCTCGCGCTCCTCGAGGTGCTCGAGCACTGCCTTGTAGCAGGCCTCGTTGCGGCCGACGTACTCCGGAGGCACGAGGCCGGGGTCCTTCCAGAGGCCCTTGGCGAGCAGCTTCACCATCGCGGTGCAGGTGTACCCCGTGGTGCGCGCGAGCGACGACGTCTCGGTCTCGGTGTTGTAGTAGTCGAGAAGGTTGTACGTGTAGCGGACCGGCTTCCCGTCGCGCACACCCTCGACGACGATCCGCATGACCGTCAGGTCGGGCTCCCCTTCCTCGTAGTGCCAGGCGTTGAACAGCAGCGCCTCGGTCACGTCCCTCGGTCGCACCGTACCGGACGCGGCCTGCACCTCCCGCGTGGAGAAGAAGCCCGCCTCCTTCAGCACGCGCATGCGGACCGCGTGCCCGGGATAGCGCAGGGTCTTTTCGACCATGTTCGGCGTCTTCGAGGTCCTGAGGAGGGATCGAAGCCCGTCGGTGTTGAACGCCTCGAGCGAGCCGAGCCCCGGGAAGTGCACGAACTCGACGTCCGTCAGGGCGGGCTTCTTGATCTCCACGCCGCCACGACGCATGCGGGCGGGGCGCATGTACTCCTCGATGACGTCACCGGGTGAGAAGAGCGCCTTGTATTCCCACGGCCACGTCCGTTCGACCGGGAGCCCGCCCACGAAGCTGTAGAACGCCGTGACCTCGTCGAGAGCCTCCTCCAGCCGGCCGAGCACCAGGTTGCCGAGACCCGGTGCGACGCCGCAGTCGAAGAAGCACGGCACCCCGGCTCCGTTCGCGACCTCCTCGAGGCCGAAGGCGTCCTCGGGGAAGAACGAGATGTCGACGACGGGCCGCCCCGCCTCGAGCACCCGCTGGACCGTGCGGTAGCCGAGGAAGCCGGGCACGGCACCCACGACGAGGTCGGCGTCGGCCACGGCCTTGGTGACGTTCTTGGGAGTGGAGAGGTCGGCGATGACCCCGTCGGCTCCGAATTCCGTGAGGCGCTCCACGCGGACCGGGTCCACGTCGACGACGAGGACCGAATAGTCCTCTTCTGCGGCGAGGTCGCGGACGATCGCGCCACCGACGCGGCCGCCGCCCAGCACGACGATTCTCAGGGGGTCCTCCGCTCCTGCGGGTCACGGGACGGACCGAAAATCAGTCCAGAATCGAAAGGGTGTGCAAGGGGGCCCGCCTGGGCCGTCACATGGTCGGTACACGACGGTTCTACAGGAGGGGACAGTGCTTCCGGTTTCTGGCATGAGACGGGTCCTGGCGACGGCGGTGGCGGCCGGGGCGTTGATGGCAGGTACAGCGCCGCTGGCGGCGCAGGGATGGATCGAGCCCGGCGTGGACCGAGGCGGCTTTTCGGTCGACAAGACACGCAGCGAGATCCGCGTCCGCGTCGACGGCCGCGTCGCAGAGATCGAGGTCTCCGAGTGGTTCGTGAACCGAGGGCGACGGCTCGCCGAGGGGGAGTACCTCTATCCCTTGCCCGGGGAGGCCGTCTTCCAGGGCTTCTCGCTCTATCAGGGTGAGACGGAGCTGCGGGGCGAGATCATGGACGCCGAGCGCGCGCGTGCGATCTACGAGGAGATCGTGCGCCGGCACGCGGACCCGGCGCTCATCGAGCTCGCGGGGCAGGGGCTGCTGCGTGCCCGGATCTTCCCGATCCAGCCCGGTGAGGAGCGCCGTGTGCGGCTGCGCTACACCCAGGTGCTCGAACGGGCGGGCAGCGCACTCCAGCTCCAATACGCGGGTGCCGTGCGGGGATCGCGCCCCGGACCGCGCCCGGGTCCCGGCCCGATCCCGCTCCATGCACCCGATCCGAGGGAGCAGGTGCGCGCGGCCACGGTGCGCTCGACGTTCCGCGTCGACGTCGCCGACGGACGGCGCTTCCTCGACCCGTTCTCGCCGACGCACACGCTCGACGTCGACCGCCGGGGCGAGCGACTGACCATCTCGATCGACGAAGAGATCCAGGGTCGGTTGTCGATCTTCCTGCCGCTGGCGGGTGAGGCCGTGGGTGTCTCGGTCGCCACCCATCGCCCGGTCGGCGAGCCGGGATACTTCATGCTCACGCTCTCGCCCGACCGCAACGCCGAGGCGAGCGAGCCGCGCGACGTGACGGTCGTGCTCGACGTCTCCGGCTCCATGTCGGGTGAAAAGATCGAGCAGGCTCGTCAGGCCCTGCATCACCTCCTGGGTACGCTGTCCGCCGAGGACCGCTTCCGCCTGATCGCCTTCTCGAGCACCGTGCGCGTGCAGAGCGAGGGCTGGAGCCCGTCGCGAGGCGCGGCGATCGAGCGGGCCCGGGAGTGGATCGACGACCTGGTCGCCGATGGAGGCACGAACATCGGCGGCGCGCTTGCCGAGGCCTTCCGCCTCGAAAGCCCGCGGGGACGACTTCCCGTGGTGCTCTTCCTCACCGACGGTCTGCCCTCGGTGGGTGAGGAGTCGCCCGAGCGGCTCGCCGAGATCGCCGAGCGCGGCGCCGGGCGGGCGCGGGTCTTCGCCTTCGGTGTGGGCCACGACGTCAACACGCTGCTCCTCGACCGCCTCGGCGACGCGGGCCGTGGCGACACGGACTACGTGCAGCCGGGGGAGAACGTCGAGCGCGTGATCTCGCTGCTCGCGTCCAAGATCCGGCATCCGGTCCTGACGGACCTCGAGCTCTCGAGTCGCTCGGTTCGGCTGACGGAGATCTATCCTGTCCGGCTGCCCGACGTCTTCGCCGGGGAGGAGCTCGTGCTCTTCGGCCGCTTCGAGGCGGACGGGCGAAGCGACGTCAGGGTGCGCGGTGAGCGGTCGGGGCGACGGGTCGAATACGCGACCGAGGTGGCGTTCCCCGAGCGCGCGAACGGCAACGACTACATCCCGCGCCTGTGGGCCTCCCGGAAGCTCGGACACCTCGAGCGCCAGATCTGGACCGAGGGCGAGACGGCAGGGCTCGTGGAGGAGATTCGGCAGGTCGCGCTCCGCTACGGTCTGCCGAGCCGGTACACGTCGTACCTCGTCGAGGAGCCGGGGCTGGTAGCCCAGGGTCCCGGCGGCCGCGGCGGCTGGCGGCCGATGCCCATGGCCAGGAACGCACCGGCCCCGACGAGTGGCGCCCAGGCCGTGCGTGCCGCCGACGTCGCACGCGAGCGCCGCGCGGCGCGCAGCGCCGACGACCTCAAGGCGGCGGAGGCCGAGGTCCTGCGCCAGATGCTCGACACCGACCAGGCGGGACAGACCCGTGCGCTCGGCGGACGGCTCTTCACGGAGCGCAGCGGGGTATGGACCGACGTCCGGCACGATACGCGCCAGAGAGTGGTCCGGGTGCGGGCGTTCAGCGCGGCCTACTTTGCGCTGCTGAAGCAGCTGCCCGAGCTGGAGCCGGTGCTGCGCGAGCTCGAGTCGGTAGTGGTGGCGGGGAGCGACGTGAGCGTGCACGTGGGAGACCAGGGCATGGAAGACATCTCACCCTCGGAGCTCCGTGAGCTTGTGGCCGGGTTCCGGGGAGCGACGGGCCGCTGAGCTCGCCATGAGCATCGACTGGAACGACCTGTACCGGAGCACGTTTCCGGACCTCGTCCGCTTCCTGCATCGCAAGGTCTGGGATGCGGAGCGGGCGAGGGATCTCGCGCAGGAGGCCTTCGTGCGGGCGCTCAAACACGAGCCGAAGCGTCCCCGCGCTTGGCTGTTCCAGGTCGCCGCGAACCTGGCACGCGACGAGGCACGCATGGTGATCCGGCGGAAGAAGCACCTCGTGCTCCTCAAGGGGGAGGCCGAGGCGCGCGAGCGCACGGGTCACGATCCGGCAGCCGAGATGGCCGAGCGCGAGCAGTGGACGCGCGTGCGAGAGGCGCTCGACGCCCTCTCGGAGAAGGACCGCGAGGCGCTGCTGCTGTGGGACGCGGGCCAGAGTTATACGGAGATCGCGAAGCACACGGGGCTGGCCGTCGGCGCGGTGGGCACGACGCTCGCTCGGGCCCGCAAACGCCTCGCCGAGGCATACAGAGAAAGGGAGCAGGCTGATGTGGCACGTCGATGACGGTGCGCTGCACGCGTACTTGGACGGGGCTCTGGACGAGTACCCGGTGGCCGAGGCGCGCCGGGTGCGCGAGCACCTCGAGTCGTGCGCCGACTGCCGCGCCCGACTCGACGAGGAGCGGGGCCTGCGTGAGGAGGCGGACCGGATCCTGGGCCTCGCCGCGCCCCGCGTCGAGGTGCCGACCTTCGAGGAGCTGCGCGCCTACGTCCGGGCGCGGGAGCCGGCCAGGACGGCTGCGTCCGTGCGGCTCTACCGGCTCGGCTGGGCCGCTTCCGTGGCGCTCGCCCTGGGGACGGGATGGATTCTGCGAGGCGGCATCCCCGTTCAGGTCAGGGCCCCTGGTGTGGGTTCGTCGCCCACCTCCTCGGCCGCGCTCGACGCGGCCGAGGAGGCACAGGCGCCGGCCGCCGCGCCGAGCACCTCGGGAGCGTC
>JBFGFY010000240.1:0-4632 GCA_041579355.1 Longimicrobiales bacterium
CGGGCACCTGCAGGGCGCCCCACCCCATCATGCCAGCGCCGATCGTCGACAGGAGTCCCATCACGGAGAGCGTTCCGGGATCGGCGAACCCTCCGGCGAAGACGTTCACCACACCGACGACCGCCGCCATCGCGATCATGCCCGCGCCCCCGCCCATCAAGGAAAGCGCGCTCTGCTTCTGGGTGCGCAGGCGGAGGCGCTGACCCGCGGGCGTCGGCTCCAGAAGGGCCTCGAGGTTGCCGTTCGTCCACTGCTTGAAGGCCCCGTCGTCGCGTAGCTTCCCACGCGCCGCGAAGGTGTCCCGCAGGTCCACGACGACCTGATGCCACTCCTGCTCCGTGAGCGGCCGTGAGAGCTCGACCGTCCGCCCGACGCCCACCGGGAGGCCAAGGACCCTGCGCCCTTCCGAGGTGGTCAACACCTCGAGGGAGGCGGCGGCGCGAGCGACGAGCTCGGGGGCGATGCCGACGTCGCGCCCGATCGCTTGGAGCTCGTGCAGCGTCAGCCCCTCCGCGGGGCTCGAGGTCCGCACGGCGACCTCGTGGGCCTCCGTAGCTCGCTCGAAGATCTCACGGACCTCCGTCTCGTCGTATCGTCGCTCGGTCATCGTCCTCCGCTCCTACGTCGCGGTGCCGCTCGGCCACATACCCGGCTTACGTTCGGGCAGCTCCTCAACCTTCGCCTCTGTCGCGTAGATCCTGAACCCCCTGGCCTCGTAGTTGGGTAACGCAGCGGGATGGTCGAGCGTGCAGGTGTGCACCCACACGCGCCGTTTCGCCACCTGCCAGGCGCGCTCCACCGCCGTGTACAGGAGCTCGGCGCCTAGCCCCTTCCCGATGAAAGACGGAAGCAGCCCGAAGTACGCGAGCTGGACCTCGTCTCCGGGCTGCACCTCGAGCTCGAAGTAGCCCACGGGCGTTCCCGAGAAATACCCGATCCAGGTCTCGAGCTCCGGTCGGTCGACCCACTCGAGCCAGCGGTCGCGCCCCCAGCCGGTCCGCTCGTGCCACCACCACTCGGAGCCGACCGCCACGTAGAAGAAACGGTTCAGCTCGGGGCACGGGACCTCGGCGCGGCGGACCTCGAGGCGCCGCTCGCCTCGGTAGGGCACCGCCTCCTCGGGGCTCGTCATCTCGAGGTAGGTGATCGTGACCGCGCGCTGCATGGGTGCCTCCGCGGACCTACGCTCGACCTGTCGTGCCGGGGACATCGGCGAAGAAATCCACGACGCCCGTCTCGAGCGAGTACTCGGCCCCGACCACGAGGAGGCCGTCGCCTTCGATCAAGCGTTCCAGGATCGCCGATCCGTGGCGGAGGTGGTCGACGGAAGCACGGATGTTGGCGCGCACCGCGTGGCGCAGGAGCGCGTCCTTGTCCTTGCCGACGCCGGCTTCTAGCAGCCCTTCGACCGCCGGGCGGATGCGGTCGACGATGGAGCGGAGGTTGGGCGAGCGCAGCTCCGTCGGGCGCTCGAGCTCGTTCAGCGTCGCGACGACCGCCCCGCACAGGGAGTGCCCGAGGACCACGACCAGTCGGGTGCCGAAGACCTCTGCGGCGAACTCCACCGAGCCGATCTGCGAGGGTGCGACGACATTCCCGGCCACGCGGATGACGAACAGGTCACCGAGTCCCTGATCGAACACGATCTCGGCGGGCACTCGCGAGTCCGAGCAGCCGAGGATGATCGCGAAGGGCGCCTGGCCTTCGACGAGCTCGGCGCGGCGTGAGCCCGTGGGGCGGCGCTTGCGCTGCTGCTCGGAAACGAAGCGGGCGTTCCCTTCTCGGAGGCGCGTGAGGGCGTCGACGGCAGAGGTCATGGTGTGGGGGGTTGAGCACAGAGGGGCCTTGGGGTGTCCAAGATAGGGGCTCCACAGGTGGCGTGCGCCTCGTTGCGCCGCTTTGCCGCCCCGAATAGCATCGTGGTTCGTCGCATCCCCCCAGGAGACGCATCGAGGTGGAGCTGCCACTCAAGCTTTCGGGGTCCTTGTGCCTCGTGTCCGTCGTGGCCGTGCTGGCCGCGTTCCGAGTGCACGACGAACCTCCGGCGAGCGTCCCCCAGATGGTGCCTCCTGCCGCGGGAGTCGTGGCGGACGTCCCGGCCGACACACCCGTCGTCGCGACCCCGGCCGCGCCCTCGGTGAGCGCCGCCCCCGAGCGACCGCGCGTCGCCCCGCCGGCGCCGCGGCCCGGCTGGGAGCGCCGCTACCGGCGCCGCGACCGGTACTGGCTCGACATGCCCTATCACCCCGGGAACTGGGAGCCGCCCCACGGTCCGGTGCGGATTGCGCTCCAGGCCGGTCACTGGCGGGCGCACGAGGCACCCGCCGAGCTCTCGGGGCTGCGCGACAACGGCGCCCGGGCTGCCGGCAAGGCCGAGTGGGAGGTGAATCTCGAGATCGCACGCCACGCGGCGGCCATGCTCGAGGAGCTCGGCTACCTCGTCGACATCCTCCCCGCCGTCGTCCCACCCGGCTACCGCTCGCATCTCTTCATCTCGATCCACGCGGACGGCAGCGCCGACCCACGGGCGTCGGGCTACCGCGTCGCCTCCCCGAGGAGGGACGTGACCGGCCGTGCGGAGCGGGCGGCGGAGATTCTGGAACGGAGCTACGGGCAGGCGACCGGCTTGAGCAAGCTGCCGACCGTGACGCGCCGTATGAGCAACTACTACGCCTTCAACTACCGGCGCTATCAGCACGCCCTGCATCCCCTCACGATCGGCGTGATCCTCGAGACGGGGTTCTTGACCAGCGCTGCAGATCGGCGCTTGATCGTGGACGATCCGGCCCGGGCCGCGCGCGGCATCGTCGCGGCCGTGACCGCCTTCCCCGAGACCCCGCCTCCCGTCCGCGCCGCCGCCGAGGCGCCAGCGGACGCGCAGCGCGACTGAGACCCGGCCTCAGCGCTCCAGCCGCACGCTGGCTCCCGCGCCCAGACCGCGGCGCGCGAACCAGCCACGATTGACCTCGAGCGCCGCCGTGTAGGCGGCGTCGGGGAAATAGCCCGGGCACTCGTCCTGGGTCCTCGCCGTGCACGGGTCCATGCTCACGACCTGGCGGATCGTGCCGGAGGCATCGATGAACGCCAGGTCGAGCGGGATCGGCGTGCGCCACATCCAGAAGCCGTCGTCCGGTGATCGGGGTGTCGAGAAGAGGAAGAGCATCCCGTTGTCGGGCGGAAGGTCGGCGCGGCCTGCCAGCCCGACTTCGTGCTGCGGGCGGGCCTCGGCGATCTCGACGAGGAGGCGCGCGGAGTCCGCGCCCTGGAGCAACCACAGGACCGCGGTGTCGAAGGTCACCTCACTGGGCGAGATCGTGCCGGTAGGCGCGCACGCGGCGACGACGGCGGCCAGCGTCGCTGCCGCGCCCCGTAGCGTCGTCACGCGGCGGATCGATCCGTGCGGGTCACCCTCGGAGGGTCATCCCGAGGCGAGCATCACCGAGGTGAAGCCGTTCGTGCCCGAGTGTGACCACTGCAGGTCGGGGCCGGTGTGCTCGTGCACCACCGACTCGTACTGCACGTAGTCGTGATAGGCTGGGTTGGGTAGGCCGGTGATGCGGATCGCCTCGCCACCGAGGCCGGGGAGGAGGCGCATCTCCACGCGCGACTCGGGCACCTCGAAGCGGAACATCTCGAAGCCTTCCTCGACCGTGAGAGGCACGCGCTCGGTGACGCGCGCCTGATTCACGAACCCCGCGAACGCGACGGGCAGGAGCCTGTCGAGAGTCTGGAGCTGCGTCGCGCTCAGCGAGTCGTCGATGTAGAGCCGCATCCAGTTCCTCATGTGGAACGTGACCACGAAGCGAAGCCCCGCCAGATTCGCGCCGTCCAGCTGGCCCTCCCGGATCTGGATGAGCCGCGTCCCGTGACACACACGCTCGGGTCGGCCGAAGTTGCACGAGCAGGGAATGTCGCAGCTGCAGCACTCGGCCAGGTCGGCGCGCAGCTCGTATCGCCGGGCCCGATCAGGACGCTGCGTGCGCGCGAGGGCGCCCGTGGGCACCACCAGGGGCGCGGCCGCGACGGCGCCCATCAACTTACTGAAGTCCCTTCTGTGCATCGTTCGGCTCCTGACTCGGAAGTGAAGGGTCACGCCTGATCGTACGAGGCTCCTCGAACGCGATCAAATGGACGCTTCAGGCCCCGTCGGTCCCCGCGAACGTGATGGTCTTGACCGCGAGGATCAGCGCGGCGCCCGTGGCGATCAGGAATCCCGGGACCATGCGGGCAAACGCATCGAGGTCGAAGAGCTGCAGGACGAGCCCCGCGCCCACGAGGAGGGGAGCGATTCTCCTGTAGACGGTGAGGACGGCGTGTCCGTCTCCGACGCCCGGCCGACCCGCCGACGGAATCACCTCCAAGAACGCCGCCTGACAGAGCACGCCGTGGTACAGCACGGCCAACGTCACCCAGACGACGAGGAAGCTAGTGGGCTCGAACACCACGGCCAGCACACACGCCGCCACGTACAGGTAAGGGCCGAGGCGCGCCAGCCAGACCTGGCCGACGCCGGGCGTGCCTTCACCGGAGTGCATCGCGGATCGCCTCGATGATGAAGGTTCGCTCGAATTCCGTGGGACCGGCTCCGGCCGTGTGACCCAGGAGGGACGGAATGGGACGGTAGTCGACGTC
>JBFGFY010000241.1:0-4583 GCA_041579355.1 Longimicrobiales bacterium
CGACGCGGCAAGCTCGATCCGGTCATCGGGCGTGACGAGGAGATCCGTCGCGTCATCAAGGTCCTGGCTCGTCGCACCAAGAACAATCCGGTGCTGATCGGTGAGCCCGGAGTAGGAAAGACGGCCATCGTCGAAGGGCTCGCCCAGCGCATGGTCGAAGGCGACATCCCGACGTCGCTCGCGGACAAGAAGCTCCTCCAGCTCGACATTTCCGCGATGCTCGCAGGCGCGAAGTACCGTGGCGAGTTCGAGGAGCGCATGAAGGCCGTCCTCAAGGAGATCACCGAGGCGGACGGCCGCTACGTGATCTTCATCGACGAGATGCACACGATCGTCGGCGCCGGTGCCGCCGAGGGCGCCGTCGACGCGGGTAACATGCTCAAGCCGCCGCTCGCTCGCGGCGAGCTCCGCGTCGTGGGCGCCACCACGCTCGACGAGTACCGGAAGCACATCGAGAAGGACCCGGCCCTCGAGCGCCGCTTCCAACCGGTCTACGTCGCACCCCCGTCCGTCGAGGACGCGGTCGCGATCCTGCGCGGTCTGAAGGAGCGCTACGAGGTGCACCACGGCGTGCGCATTACGGACGACGCGGTGATCGCAGCGGCCAAGCTCTCGGACCGCTACATCGGCGGCCGCTTCCTCCCCGACAAGGCGATCGACCTCATCGACGAGGCCGCGAGCCGGCTGCGCATCGAGATCGACTCGCTACCCCAGGAGATCGACGAGGTCGAGCGCCGCATCGTGCAGCTCGAGATCGAGCGGCAGGCCCTGCAGAAGGAGTCGGACGGAGCCGCGGTCGAGCGGCGGAGCACGATCGAGGCGGAGCTGGCCGAGCTGCGCGAGCAGAGCCAGGGCATGAAGGCCCGCTGGCAGGCCGAAAAGGACGTCATCGAGCAGATCCAGGCGCTCCGGACGCGGGTCGACGAGCTGCGTGTGCAAGCCGACCGCGCGACGCGGACCGGCGACCTGACGCGGGCGGCCGAGATCAACTACGGC
Source organism: Longimicrobiales bacterium (assembly GCA_041579355.1). Taxonomy (GTDB): domain Bacteria; phylum Gemmatimonadota; class Gemmatimonadetes; order Longimicrobiales; family Gaopeijiaceae; genus UBA2982. Next base: position 997 of record JBFGFY010000241.1, read on the forward strand.
GAGATCCCGAGGGCCGAATCGGAGATCGGGGAGCTGACCGCGCGACTGGCCGAGATGCAGAAGGACAAGAAGTACCTCAAGGAGGAGGTCGAGCCGGACGACATCGCCGCGGTGGTAGCCGAGTGGACGGGCATCCCGGTCTCACGGCTCATGGAGTCGGAGCGGCAGCGCCTGACGCATCTGGAGGATCACCTGAGCGCGCGTGTCATCGGCCAGGGGGAGGCCGTGGTCGCGGTCTCGAACGCGGTGCGTCGCGCCCGCGCGGGGCTTCAGGACCCCGACCGTCCGGTGGGCTCGTTCATCTTCCTGGGCCCCACGGGGGTGGGGAAGACCGAGACGGCGCGGGCGCTGGCCGAGTTCATCTTCGACGACGAGCGCGCCATGGTGCGCATCGACATGTCCGAGTACATGGAGAAGCACGCGGTGGCCCGCCTCATCGGCGCGCCCCCCGGATACGTCGGCTACGAGGAGGGCGGACAGCTCACCGAGGCGGTCCGCAGGCGTCCGCACGCGGTGGTGCTCTTCGACGAGATCGAGAAGGCGCACCCGGAGGTCTTCAACGTCCTCCTCCAGATCCTCGACGACGGGCGGCTGACCGACGCGCAGGGGAGGACCGTGGACTTCCGCAACGTCGTGATTCTCATGACGTCGAACATCGGGAGCCAGTACATCCTCGAGTCCGGCCAAGAGGGTGCGTGGGAGGACGTCGAGGGGGTGGTGCGCAAGCAGCTGCACGCGCACTTCCGTCCCGAGTTCCTGAATCGGGTGGACGACGTCGTCGTCTTCCGGCCGCTCGGGACCGATGAGCTCGAGAAGATCGTCGAGCTGCAGCTTGCACGGGTCGAGAGGCTCACTTCGGACCTCGGGGTGACGCTCGAGGTCGCGCCGCCCGCGAAGGCGTTCCTGGCCCGCGAGGGCTACGACCCGGTGTTCGGCGCTCGCCCCCTCAAGCGAGCGATCCAGCGGCACATCCAGGACCCCCTGGCGCTGCACATGCTCGACGAGGAGGTGGCCCATGGCACCGTGATCCGCGTCGATCTGGCGCCGGACGGCGATGGCCTCGAGCTGCGCTCGCAGCCCGGGCCACAGCTCGCGCAGGAACCGGTTCCGGCCAACGGATGACGCCCCGCCAGCCGCTCGGGTACGTCGCCTGCCCGACCTTCCTCGCCCTGCCGGTTTTGTCGAGATTCGGGCGACGCTCGCGCTACCAGAGGAGACCCGATGCACTCTCGACCCCTCGGCCTCGTCGTGCTCACGCTCCTCGTCGCCGGAGCCTGCTCGTCCCAGTCGAGGTCGAACACCGTGGCACCGGTGGCGGCCCAGCTGTCCGTGGAGCGCTTCCTCCAGGCGGCGAACCAGCGCGACGTCGAAGCGATGGGGCGCCTCTTCGGCACCGCCCAGGGCTCGTCGATGGAGACCGGGAGCACGTTCACCTGTTTCTTCAAGAAGATCGGCTCCTGGTTCGGCGGCACGTCGTGCACGAAGCGAACCGAGGTCGAGCTCCGCATGGACGCGATCGCCTCCATCGTCCGACACCAGGATTACCGCATCGTGCGGGAAGAGCCCGTCGCCGGGCGCACGAGCCCGACCCGACGCGTGGTCGTGGACATGCAGTTCCAGGGCCGCAGGGTGGCGGGGGCCCCCTTCATCGTCGTGCAGACGCGAGAGGGCCGCTGGCTCGTGGAGCAGGTGCCCCTCGAGCAGCTGATGGCGCGTTAGCGCGCGCCCGGCGGGCCGGCCGACGTCCCACCGGCCGGGCGGGAACTCCCGCGGATTCGGTGGTTGGAGGCGGGTGCGCTCAGGAGGGGCGCTCGACGAGCTCGACGAGAACGCCGCCGGTGGAGGAGGGGTGCAGGAAGGCGACCCGGTGACCGTTCGCCCCCGTGCGGGGCTCGCGGTCGATCAGGCGGAGTCCGGCGGCGTCCAGCTCGGCGAGATCGGCCTCGAGGTCGTGGGTTCGGTACGCCACGTGATGCAGGCCCGGACCTCGGCGGTCGAGAAAGCGGCCGACCGTGGTGTCGGGCGCGAGGGGCTCGAGGAGCTCCACGTCCCCGACGAAGGCCACGCGAACGCCCTGCTCGGGGAGGGTCTCGGGCGGGGAGCAGGAAGCACCCGAGAGCAGCTCGAACACACGGCTGCTCTCGGCGATGGAGTGGACGGCGACGCCCACGTGATCGAGGGGACGCGCCGGCCCGGAGGATGATTTCATCGCCGGATGCTACATTCGGCTACATACAGCGACAAGGAGAGCCTGAATGGCTGCCAGTGAGACGATTCTCGAAATTACGGATGCGAACTTCGCCGACGAGGTGGAGAAGGGCGAAGGGCTGCACATGATCGATTTTTGGGCGGTTTGGTGCGGTCCCTGCCGTCTGGTCGCCCCCGTCGTGGAACAACTCGCCGACGAGTATCACGGGAAGGGGCTGCGGGTCGGCAAGCTCGACGTGGACTCGAACCAGAAGACGACCACACGCTTCAAGGTGATGTCGATCCCGAGCATCCTCTTCTTCAAGGACGGCCAGCACGTGGACACGGTGGTCGGTGCCGTTCCGAAGACCGTACTGGAAGGGAAGATCCAGCAGCATCTGTAGGAGCGGCCCACGACGGGTGTCCACGCTCTACGTCGTCAGTACGCCGATCGGCAATCTCGGGGATCTCTCCCCGAGGGCAGCGGATACGCTGCGCAGCGTGGACCGAATCTTGGCGGAGGACACGCGCCGGAGCCGTGTGCTCAGCGAGCGGGTCGGCTCCAGTGCGCGCCTGGTGTCTCTCCACGCGCACAACGAGCGGGAACGGACGGAGCGGGTGCTGGAGTGGCTCGCCGCTGGCGAGCAGATCGCGCTGGTGTCCGACGCCGGCACACCCCTCGTCTCCGATCCGGGCGCTCGGCTCGTGCGCTCCGTGCTCGAGGCCGGCCACACCGTGGTCCCGATCCCGGGACCGAGCGCGCTCCTGGCGGCTCTCGTCGGCTCCGGCCTCGACGCCGACCGCTTCGCATTCCTCGGATTCGCGGAGCGGAAGGGCAAGGATCGCCGTCGGCTTCTCGACAGGGTGGCGCGCTCGGAGGAGACGGTCGTCCTGCTCGAGTCGCCCCACCGCGTCGTCGAGCTGCTCGAGGACCTCGCGGGTGCCTGCGGCTCCGAGCGGCGGGTCGCCGTGGCCAGGGAGCTGACCAAGATCCACGAGGAGTTCGTGCGGGGAACACTCGCCGAAGCCGCCCGCTACTACCGGGAGCACCCCCCCAAGGGTGAGGTGACGGTGGTCGTGGAAGCCGCCCCGGCCGGGGAGGTCACGCAAGAAGCCGCGCACGAGGAGGCGCGCTCGCTCGCCCGGGAGCTCCTCGCGCGGGGTGGGAAACCCTCGCAGGTGGCGAAGGAGCTGGCGGACCGCCTCGACCTGGCGCGCAACGACGCGTACCGTATCGTGCACGAGCTCGGGCCGGGGAAGACCCCATGACTTCGATGATCCTGGCCGCCTGGGCCGCCTTCGGATGGACGGCGGCCCCCGCGGCTGCCGATACGATCCGCGTCGCGCGCCTTCAGTACGAAGGCGGCGGGGACTGGTACGCCAACCCCTCTTCGCTGCCG
>JBFGFY010000242.1:0-4580 GCA_041579355.1 Longimicrobiales bacterium
ATGCCGAGGTCGGTGCCGATGGCTGCGCCCAGTGCCCGCGCCGCATCGACGTCGACTCGGACCCCGTGGGCCGACTTCGCGCGCTCCATCAGCCAACCGGGAACGTCGGCGTCGCTGATTGCCTTGAACTCCACCGAGTGGGCCCGCTTGGCGAGGTCGGTATAGAACTTCGCCTTGGAGCCCCTCGGCGGAGTGCAGCTCATGAGGAGCGCGAGCCCTGGAGGCACATCCTCCACGATTCGGAGCAGCTCGTCGCGTGCGCGCTTGGACGACGCGAGCCCCTCGACCTCACGCAGCACCACCACGCGCCACTCGCCCATCATGGGGGGCGTCGCGAGGACGGAGGCCAACGTTTCCGGGCTGACTTCGCCTCCGCGCATGAGATCCAGGTTGAAGTCCCGGGTCGCCTCGTCGACGTGCGCGTCGATGAGCGCGCGCAGCGCTTCCTCTTTCCGGAATTGGTCGTCGCCGTGGAGGTAGAAGGCGCCGCCGCGTGCTCCCTTCAAGCCGGGGAACGCCTCTCGGCTCACCGGCCGGCTCCCTCAGCGGTCGGGGGCAAGTCCCACCTGAACCGCCCGGAGCTCGCTTTGGTAGCGCCGGGAGAGGGGGGAGTACTCGTAGAGCCGGGTGTCCTCCCACAGGCCGGCGTCCAGCGTGGGGGCGACGCGGGGCTCGATGGCGCGCGCCTGCAGCGCCGCCGGACGGATCCTGGGCGCGGGGGGCGCACGGTTGACCACGATCGGCTCGAGCTCGACCACCGGCGCGCCCTCCCGGAGGAGCGGCGACCACGCGACCGCGGTCAGGAGGACGGCGATGGCGAAGACGGTGAGCGCCGGCGTGCGCGAGGTGGCGTGCGTCGAGAGGGTCAGCTCTTCCTGTACGTGGTAGAGCCGATGCTGGAGCCGGGGCTCGAAGTCCTCGCGGAGCTCCGGCGCCGGTAGGGAGCGCAGCAGCTCGGCACCGTGCTCGACGACGGCCTGGTACCGACGACAGGACACACAGTCGTCGAGGTGCTCCTCCATCGCCTGCACGAGGGCGGGAGGCGCCGCGTCGTCCACGTAGTCCGTGAAGCGCGCTACGAAGTCCGAACAATTCATAGAGGTTGGGGCTCGCCGAACCGGATTCGGGCGTGCATGGCCCGGGGGTCTTTGCTGCTGTGATACTGCCCGCTTCCCGGAGGGTTCCGCTACGAAGGAGCCCCGCCGGGACCATCCCGGCGGGGCTCCGTTCCGTCCTCCGTCTGCCTCTCGGACGTCAGTCGATCATAGGCGCGATGATGTGCGCGAAGTTGTTCCGCGCGCGGTTCAGTCGGCTCTTGACCGTGCCGAGGTTGCACCCGGTGATGTCTGCGATCTCCTCGTAGGTCTTCCCCTCCATCTCACGGAGCACGAAGACCATCCGGTGGTGCTCGGGCAGCTGGCTCACGGCCTGCTCGACCTTCTCACGGAGGTGCCGCTTCCGGAAGAGGTCGTCCGGCTTGTACTGGGTGTCCTCCCACTCCAGCGGCCGGTGGTCGGCGTCCCAGTTCTTCTTGAGTGTCTGGAAGAGGACGAGGGGGTTCCGTGACCGGTTCCGCAGCTCGTTCTTCGCCAGGTTGCTCGCGATCGTGTAGATCCAGGTCGAGAACTTCTTCGACTGGTCGAAGCGGTGCAGGTGCCGGTACACCCGCACGAAGGTCTCCTGGACCAGGTCCTGGGAGCGCTCCCGGTCGCCGATGGTGCGGTAGACGAAGTTGAGCAGGCGCTGGTCGTAGCGGCGAACGAGCTCGGTGAAGGCCCGAGGATCGCCGTCGAGGGAGGCCTGCACGACCTCCGAGTCCCCGAGCTCACCGAGATGCAGCCGGTGTGCGCGGGCCTCGCCCGTACTCACGCTCGTCTCTGCAGCCTTTTTCATCCTTGCCCTGGCCACGTCACCACCTCCTGGTTTCGGCACCTGCGCATCGGTGTTGGAGCGCCTGGCGCCGAGCCCCTCAAGATGCAGACACCGTGCCAGGTCGAAATGCTTGCTGGGACGCGGCCTTCTGGCCCTCTCGTCCTACTTGTGTGACGTCCGATCGCCCCAGAATGGGACATGCCTCGGGTGCATCCCTCCGCTCCGCCCCGCTGCCACCCTTGCGGGCCCCGCTGCCTAATCGGCACCGCCGGCCTGCCGGACCTCCACCGGCCCCATCCCGAGGGCCTCGAGCGGCGCCGCGATCTGGTCCGCGTCGCCGACCACGACGACCTGGGCCTCCTGCGGGCGCATATGGCGCGCCGCCGCCTCGGCCACCTCGGCGGCCGTCACCGCCCGGACGCGCCTCCGGTAGTCGTGAAAGTAGTCGTCGTCGAGGCCGAACACGACCAGCTGCGCGACCCGCGAGGCCACCTGGCCGGCGGTCTCGAGGTGCAGCCCGAACACACCCGCCGAGTAGTCCCGGGCCGCCGCGACCTCCTCCTCGGTGGCCCCGTGCGCCGCGAAGGTCGACAGCTCCCCGAGGATCTCGCGGACGGCCGCCGCCGTCACGTCGTTGCCGACCGCCGTCGCGACCTGGAACGGGCCGGGTCGGCTGCGGAAGCTGTACCGTGCCCGCACGCCGTAGGTGAACCCGTGCCGCTCCCTCAAATTCAGGTTCAAACGGCTCGTGAAGCTCCCACCGAAGACGATCGTGGCGATGGAGAGCGCGAAGTAGTCCGGTGTGGTGCGCTCCGCACCGACATGACCCACGCGGACCTCCGATTGGACCGCGCCCGGCCGGTGCACGACGAGCAGCCTGCGCGCCTTCGAGTCCGGCGCCACCCGGAACGGGTGACCGTCCGCGGGCGACCCGCCCCAGCCCGCGAGGTGCCGCTCGGCCAGAGCCGCCACCTCGTCCGCGTCCACGTCGCCGGCGACGACCAAGCCCCCCCCTCCGGGCCGGTAGCACGCATCCGCATAGCCGACGAGCTCCGCCGGCCCGACCGAGGCGAGGGATTCCACGCTCCCGGTCAACGGCCGCCGGTAGGGCACGTCCTCGGCGAAGTACCGTGTGAGCGCGACGTCGTCCGCGAGCGAGCCCGGGTCCATGAGACGCTGACGGAGGCCCGCGAGCTGCTGCCCCCGGGCTCGCTCGACCTCGTCCGCCGGAAAGGCGGGCTCGCGCACCGCCTCGGCCAGGAGGGCCACGGCGTCGGGGAGCCGGTCGGCCAAGCAGTACAGGTCGACGGAGGTGCCCTCCCACCCCCCGCCGGTCGCCAGGCGGGCCCCGATCCGCTCGAGGGCCTCGGCGAGCTCCGAGCCGCTCCTCTTCTTCGTGCCGCCCTCGAGAGCATCGGCCGTGAGCACGGAGAGTCCGGCCCGACCGTCGCGTAGGGCCGCCTCTCCCGACCTCATGAACAGACGCACGCTCGCGACGGGGAGGCGGGGGAGGCGGGCGACGCGCAGGTCGAGGCCGCTCCCGAGCGAGCGTCGCTCCACGGCAGGGAAGTCGAAGTCGCGGATCGCTCCGCGCGGCGGTGGCGTGGAGCGGTCGAGGGGAGTCACGCCGCCTCCCGCGGCTGGTACGTGAGCACGGCGCGGTTGTCCGCCCCGAGGCGCTCGGTCGCGAACACGCGGATCTCGTCGACGGTCACGGCCCGGAGGCGGTCGAGCTCCCGGTTCAGGCGCGACGGGTCGGCGAAGTACAGCTCGAACATGGAGAGGAGGTCGGCCCGGCCATCGACTCTCTCGAGCGTGTGCACGAGGTCGGTCTCGGCGAGCGCGATCGCCCGGTCCGCCTCGTCTTGCTCCGCACCCGCCAGCGCGGCGAGCTCCTCGTCCATCGCGGCCTCGAGCGCGTCCAGGGCCGTGTCCGGGTAGCCCGTCGCCCAGACGAGCATCATCGAAGCGCCGCTGAGCAACGGGTAGACGTAGCTCGCCACACTCTTCGCCACGCGCCGCTCGCGCACCAGGCTGCGGTACAGGCGCGAGGCACGTCCCATACCGAGGAGCGCCCGGGACACCTCGGCCACCGCGAACTCCTCCGATGAGTAGGGAGGGATGCGGAACGCCATGACGAGTCGTGGGAGCGGTACCTCGCTCACCACGTGATCCCGCACGGTGCGGCCGAGCTTCGGCGGGACAGCCGGATCGGAGGGGAGCGGGGGCGGCTCGTCGCCGCGCGGGATCTCGCCGAAGTAGCGCTCGACCAGGTCGAGCGCCGCGCGCGTGTCCAGGTCCCCCGCGAGCGTGAGCACGGCGTTGTTCGGCACGTAATAGGCTCGGAAGAACTCCTCCACGTCGGCGAGCGACGCCGCGTCGAGGTCCTCCATGGAGCCGATGACCGTGTGGCGGTACGGGTGCCCCTCCGGGTACATCATCGACTGGAGTCGCTCGGCCCAGTCCCCGTACGGCTGGTTGTCGTAGCGCTGCCGCTTCTCGTTCTTCACTACGTCGCGCTGGTTGTCGAGCTTCTCCTGATCCATCGCGGGTAGGAGCCACCCCATCCGGTCGGACTCGAGCCAGAGCGCGAGCTCGAGGTCGTTCGACGGCACCGTCTCGTAGTAGTTGGTCCGGTCGAACCAGGTGCTGCCGTTCAGCGTCCCGCCCACGCGCTCGATCATCTCGAAGTGACCGTTCTTGGGCAC
>JBFGFY010000243.1:0-4580 GCA_041579355.1 Longimicrobiales bacterium
ATCTCGCTGCGCTGCGACTGGACCCGCCGCGCCGCACCCACGAAGCACTCGAGGTGGTGCGCGATCTCCTGGCGACGCGAGCCCGGCAGCAGAGCCAGGATCGGACGCCCGGCCTCCAGCCGCCAGCGCGAGCGGAACGTCCCGTCGTCCTCCACAGAGTCCTCACGGTCGAGCAGCGGATGTCCGACGAAGCTCGCGCGCACGCCGTAGCCACCCAGGTACTCCGACTCGAACGGCAGGATACACGCCACGGCGTTGGTGTCGCGCGCGAGCGCGCGCACGCGTCGGCGGCGCCAAGCCCACACCTTTGGAGACACGTAATAGAGCACGGCGACGCCCCTCCGCCTCGCGCGGCGGGCTACGCGGAGATTCAGGCCGGGATAGTCGATGGGGACGACGAGCCGGATGCCACCGTCGGCCAACAGCCCGTCGATGCGGCGCTCGAGGCGGCGGAAGAAGCCGAGCCGCCCCAGAACCTCCGTGAAGCCCATGACCGCGAGCCGATCGAGGTCGGCCAAGAGCTCGACCCCCGCGTCGCGCATGGCGGCACCCCCCGTGCCGAGCAGCCGCAGGTCCGGTCGGCGGCGCCGGAGCTCTTCGGCGAGTGCTCCCCCGTACGTGTCGCCCGACGCTTCGCCTGCCAGGAGGAGCACCGCAGGGTCGCTCACCCCCGGAGCCTGCGCGTCAGAACCGCCAGCCGAGGTACCAGATGACCGCGACGGTGAGGATCAGCAGCCCCAAGAGACGGCCACTCGACATCCCCTTACGCGAGTCGATCCAGTTCTTCTTGCGCAGCTTACGTTGACGGATCAGCGACATCTCTGCTCCTCGGGCACCGGCGCGCTCCGCGCCCGGCCCCTACGTCGTAATGCCTCTTTCGCTCGAGCGGATGAACTGGACGAGGTGCCTCACCTCCGGAATTCCGGAGACCTCCCGCTCCACGCGCTCGAGCGCGATCGTGCGGCTCTCCTTCCCTTGGAAGAGGATCCGGTACGCCTGCTTGAGGGCGCGTCGGGTCTCTTCCGAGAGTCCTCGGCGCTCGAGGCCCACGGCATTGAGCCCATAGAGCTTCGGCGGGTTCCCAGCGACCCGGCAATACGGGGGAACGTCCTGCGGGATCCTCGAGCCGCCTCCGACGAAGGCGTGTGCTCCGATGCGCACGAACTGATGGATCGGCGTGAGCCCTCCGACGATCGCCCAGTCCTCGAGGAGCACGTGCCCACCCATGTTGACGGAGTTCGCGAGGATCACATGGTTCCCCAGCTCGCAGTCGTGCGCTACGTGCGAGTACGCCATCAGGAGGCAATCGGTCCCCACGACCGTCCGTCCGGTCGCCGCCGTCCCGCGATTGAGGGTGGCGTACTCCCGAATGACCGTGCGGTCGCCGACCACCAGTGTCGACCGCTCGCCGCGGTACTTCAGATCCTGCGGATCGCTGCCCAGGACCGCCCCGTTCGCGAGTCGGCAGTCCTCACCGACGGTGGTGTCCTTCTCGATCAACACACGCGGACCGACCTGCGTGCCGTCACCGACGCGCACGCGGGGTCCGATGATCGCGTACGGCCCCACCGTGACGCCCTGTCCGAGCTCCGCGGTCGTGTCGACGATCGCCGTCTCGTGGACGATGGTCTTGCCGCGCGTCTCGACGTGCGTGCCCGAGGCCTTCATCGATCCACGATGCTCGCCATGAACTCCGCCTCCGCCGCGACCGCCCCGTCCACGAGCGCGACCCCTTTCATCTTGCAGACGGCTCGACGGAACTGGAGAACCTCGAGGTCGAACACGAGCGTGTCGCCCGGCGTGACCGGCCGGCGGAACTTCACGCTGTCGATCGTCATGAAGTAGACGACCTTCTTCTCCGGATCCTCGATCTTCTCCATGAGGAGTAGGCCCCCCGCCTGCGCCATCGCCTCGACGATGAGCACACCCGGCATGATCGGGTGCCCCGGAAAGTGCCCCTGGAAGAACGGCTCATTGATCGTGACGTTCTTGATGCCGACGATCCGCTGCATCTCCTCCATGTGCACGATGCGATCGACGAGCAGCATGGGATAGCGGTGCGGCAGGAACTCCAGGATCCTGCCGATGTCGAGCACCGGCTCCCGCGACCCGTATCGGTGATGGTCCCGGATCGCCTTGGCGAGGGCGATGTTCCCGGTGTGGCTCGGTCGCTCGGCCACGATATGGGCTTCCAACCGGGCTCCGAGGAGCGCGAGATCGCCAACGAGGTCCCCCACCTTGTGGCGGAGGAACTCGTCGGGGTGGCGCAGCTCGTCGTTCATGACGCCGCCGTCGTCGAGCACGACCGTATTCTCCAGCGAAGCGCCCAGCGCCAGGCCACGCGCCCGCAGCGCTTCGGCGTCCGCCACGAAGCCGAAGGTCCGGGCGGCCTGGAGCTCCGAGCGGAAGCCCTCCTCGTCGGCGGCGAAAGCCCCGAACTGGCGCCCGATCGCGGCGTGCGCGAAGTCGATGGTGGCGGAGATCCGTAGTCGGTCGGCCGGAGCGGCCACGTACGACTCCCCGTCCTTCCCGCTGACGGAGAGCGGAGACCGGACTCGGATCACCTTGGCCGGAGCGTCCTGCTCCACCACGCCCGCCTCGTCGAGCGCGGCGACCCAGTCCCGGAAGGAGCCGTCGCGGATGGGCACCTCGGGTCCGTTCACCTCGACGACCACGTTGTCGACCTGGAGCGCTGCCAGCGCCGCCAGCGCATGCTCGACGGTGAGCACCTTCGCGTCGCCGCTGCCGAGTGACGTGGCCAACTCGGTGCTCGACACGCTCTCGAGCGTCGCATGCACCTCCTCGCACCCTGACACGTCGGTGCGCCGGAAGCGGATCCCCCGCCCCGGCTCGGCCGGTCGGAAGGTCAGCGAGGCCGACTCCCCCGAGTGGAGGCCGACGCCCTCGAGCGTCACCTCTCCGCCGACCGTGCGTTGTCTGGGCCCGCTCATGCACCCCCTCTCAGGAATCCGGTGGTGCCTGGAAAGGTAATCACTCGGGCTCGCCTCTCCCGCCCCGCACCCGCCCGAGTAGCCCCGGGAGGCGCGCCAGCGCCGCCTGCTTCCGCAGCTCTTCCCGGTGGGGGCGGGCCGGATACCCGGAAACCGTCTCGCCGGGAGGCACGTCGCGCGTGACCGTGCTCCCGAAGGTGACGCGTGCGCCGTCGCCGATCTCGAGGTGATTGATCGCGCTCACGCGGCCTCCCAGCCAGACACGCCTCCCGATCCGGGTCGAGCCGGCGATGCCCACCAGCGCGGCGATCAGCGTGCCCGCGCCCACCCGCACGTTGTGCGCCAGCTGCACGAGGTTGTCGACCTTCACGCCGTCGCCGAGCACGGTGTCGCCGAGCGAGCCGCGGTCGATGGTCGTGTTGGCACCGATCTCCACTCCGTCGCCGATCACCGCACGACCCACCTGGGGAATCTTCCGGTGCTCCCCGTCCACCTCCGTGTACCCGAACCCGTCGGACCCGAGACAGGCGCCCGCGTGCACCACTACGTCGGAACCGATCCGCGTGTGTGCATAGGCGACCACATGGGGGTGCAGCACGCTGCCCGCCCCGATGCTCGTGCCCTCGCCGATCACGCAGTGGGCGCCCACGCGCGTGTGGTCCCCGATCTCGACCCCGTCACCCACTACGCAGTAGGCGCCCAGGCGCACCCCCGAGCCGAGCCGCACGCGCCGTCCGAGCACCGCCGTCGGATGGACCTCGGGTGCGGAGGCCGGCTCCGGGTGGAAATGCCCGAGCAGGACGCGGAGCGCCGGATAGGCGTCCTCGACCACGACCCGGGGCGCACCCGCCGGAAGCACCTCCTCGAGGTCCGCCGCGACCAGGAAGGCCCCCGCTCGGCTCCCGGGGACGTAGCGGGCGTAGCGCCGCAGCGCCAAGAGCCCGATCTCGTCGGGCCCCGCTTCGTCGACGGGCGCCACGCCACGAACCTCGACCCCGCTGGCTCCGGCCGCGCGCCCGCCGACCCGATCGGCGACCTCCTCCAGCGTGAGCGGGGCAGGACGGGGGGCTCGGTCTCGGTCGCTCATGGTCCTCTCCGGTCGACGCAAAAAAAAGGGAGGCCCCCGGAGCCCACTCGGCAGGCCATCGCCTGCCAGGTCGGGCCGAGGGCCTCCCAAGAAGAGCCTTCGCGCGAGGGCGTCTTCGCTAGTTGCCCGAGTTGCCCGCTCCCGCCGGCGCCGCGCCCAGACGGCGCATGACCTCGGGGGTGAGGTCGAGCGTCGTGTCCGCCGCGATGATCGAGCCGGCCGCGACGTCGAGGATCAGGTGGTACTGGCCCTCCTCACGGATCGTCTCGATGATTCCGGTGATCTTGTCCATCACGGGCTGGATCAGCTCGGCCCGCCTCCGATCGGCGACCTGCTGCAACTGCGCCGTACGGTTCTGATACTCCTGCACCCTGGTTTGGAGCTGCTGCTCCCGGTTCGCACGGGCCTCCGGAGAGAGGGTGAGCGACTGCTGCTGCAGGCGCTGCTGAAGACCCGTCAGCTCGTCCTCCAGGCGCTCGACCTCCGCTTGGTATCCTTGCATCTCCTGGTCGAACTGGCGCTGCGCCGCGGCGGCGTCCGCC
>JBFGFY010000244.1:0-4550 GCA_041579355.1 Longimicrobiales bacterium
GACGTCGCGCGCGCCGTGGCCGAGTACGGGGAGGTCGCGCACGGCCTGCTCGTGGAGGGATGGAAGGAAGGCGCCCTCGGAGGCAGCGGCGCGCGGCTCGCGCTGGACCCCGCGGGCGTCCGCGCGGTGATTCCGGAGTCGCTGGAGTTCGTGCTCGCCGGCGGGCTCGCGGCCGACAGCGTCGCCGCCGCGGTGCGCGGCTTCCGCCCCGACGTGGTCGACGTTTCGTCGGGGGTGGAGGCCGCACCCGGTCTCAAGGACCCAGCGCTCGTGACCGCTTTCGTCGAAGCCGCCCGCTCGGCGGCCGAAGCCACCGCGCCCGGGGGAGGCCGATGAGCACCGACGCCACGTACGCCCGCCAGCGCTTCGGCGCGTACGGCGGCCGCTACGTTCCCGAGACGCTCATGCGGGCGCTCGACGAGCTCACGGAGGCGTACGACGCGGCGCGGGACGACGCACCGTTCCAGGAGGAGCTGGCCGCGCTGCTCCGAGACTTCGCCGGCCGTCCCACGCCCCTGTACCGAGCGCGCCGCCTGGGCGAGGCCGCAGGTCATCCTGCGGTCTTCCTCAAGCGGGAAGACCTCAATCACACGGGTGCCCACAAGGTCAACAACACCCTCGGGCAGGCCCTCTTGGCGCGCCGGATGGGGAAGCGTCGCATCATCGCGGAGACGGGGGCTGGCCAGCACGGCGTCGCGACCGCCACCGTCTGCGCGCTCTTCGACCTCGAGTGCGTGGTCTACATGGGCGAGGAGGACGTGCAGCGCCAGGCGCTGAATGTGTACCGCATGGAGCTGCTCGGCGCGGAGGTGCGGCCCGTGTCCTCGGGCACGCGCACGCTCAAGGACGCCACCAACGAGGCGATCCGCGACTGGGTCACCAACGTGGAGACGACGCACTACATCATCGGCTCGGTCGTCGGGCCCGACCCGTTCCCGCGTATGGTGCGCGACTTTCAATCGGTGATCGGTCGAGAGACTCGCGCGCAGCTGCTCGAGGTCGAGGGTCGGCTGCCCGGCGCAGTCGTTGCCTGCGTCGGCGGCGGCTCGAACGCGATCGGCATATTCTACGAGTTCATTGCGGACGAGGACGTGCAGCTCGTCGGAGTGGAGGCCGCGGGAGAAGGCCTCGAGAGTGGTAAGCACTCGGCGTCGCTTGCTGCGGGGAGCCCTGGTGTTCTGCACGGCTCGCTCAGCTATCTTCTCCAGGATTCCGATGGGCAGGTCGCGCCCGCGCACTCGGTGTCGGCCGGCCTGGACTACCCGGGGGTCGGACCGGAGCACTCCTACCTCAAGGACTCGAAACGTGCCCGGTACACTTACGTGACTGATGACGAGGCTCTCGACGCCTTCCACCGGCTCTCCGAACTGGAGGGGATCATCCCCGCCCTGGAATCGGCGCATGCGGTCGCGCATGTGCTGCGGAGCGGTTCCGGATACGAGGGACCCGTCGTCATCTGCCTTTCGGGACGAGGCGACAAGGACGTCGCCCACGTGGCCCGCGTCGAGGGCCGCGGGTCGCTTCTCTGAGGCCGGCTCGTGAGCGAGCAGCCGACACCGGCGGCAGGCGCCGCGACGGACGGGCAGGAGTGGGACCAGGACACGGCGCTCGTCGAGCGCGTCAGCGCGCTGTTCGTCACGCTCGGCAAGACGTTCCGGGCCTATCAGCTCTACGACGAGAACAACCCCGTACGGAGACGGTTCGTCGAGCAGCTGAAGGGTGAGTTCACGCAGCTGTGGACGGACCAGGACCAGCTGGTCGTGCGGGTCGACGAGGACCACATGTACCTCGGTGATTCGACGGTCTACAGCTCCGAGAGCCGCAACGATTCCCTCGCCTTCCTCTTCTTCAAGGACGGCGTGCGCGAGATCAAGTTCCTGCCCGGCATCGAGAGCGAGGAGCTCGAGGGGTTCCTCGGAGTCCTGCAGCGCGCGCGCAAGCTCGTCCCGGAGGGGGACGACCTTCTGACGGTGCTCTGGGAGGCGAACCTCCGCTTCTTCGAGTACCTGTACGTCGACCTGTTGGCGGAGGGCGTGGCGCTTCCGGAGGCGGGGCCCGGGAACACGCAGGCCGAGCTGCAGGGTGCGCTGGCGGCCGAGGACGAGGAGATGGCCGCACAGGCGCGGCCGCCGGAGCCCGGCGCCGCCCAGGAGGCACCGCAGCCACAGACGGTCAAGCAGGACGACTTCAACCCGACGCTGTACGCGCTCGACCGCAAGGACATGGAGGCGCTGCAGAACGAGCTCCGGAGGGAGCTGCGGCGCGACACTCGCGCGGACGTCCTCAACGCCCTCTTCGACCGCCTGGAGGAGTCCCAGAACCGGGAGCGTCAGTCCGAGGTACTCCGCATCCTCTCGACGCTGCTGCCCAACTTCCTGAGCAGGGGAGCGTTGGTGCCCGCCACGGGCGTCCTCCAGGAGCTGCGTCGGCTCGAGACCTCCGCCGGGGTCTTCGACGAGCAGAGGATCGGGGAGTCGCGCGCGATCCTCGACAGGATCAGCGCTCCCGAAGCGATCCAGGAGTTGCTGCAGGCGCTCTTCGACGGCACGATTCGCGCGTCGGCCGCGCAGCTCAGCAACTTCCTCCAGTTCCTCCGCGGCGGTGCGCTGGCGCCCCTGCTGCGTGCATCCGAGACCGTGGAGCACAAGGAGCTCCGCGAAGTGCTCCGACGGGCCGTGCAAGGCATCGCGGACCGCAACAGGAAGGCCGTCGTCACGATTCTGGAGGAGGACGATCCCGTGCTTGCCGCCGGGGCCGCCCGGCTCGCCGGCGACATGCAGATCACCGACGCGAGCCCGGCGCTCACCCGGCTGCTCAAGCACCCGGATCCCGCCGTGCGCCTGGCGGCCGTCGAGGCGGCCGTCACGCTCAAGGCCTCGACCGTGGCCGCCGCGTTGCTCGGTGTGCTCGAAGACTCCGAGCGTGAGCTACGCATCGCCGCGGCTAAGGCGCTCGGAGCCCTCCAGTATCGCTCCGCGGCCAAGGTGCTCTTGGGCATCGTGAAGGGACGTTCCATCCGGCAGGCCGACATCAGTGAGAAGGTCGCCGTGTTCGAAGCGTTCGGGATCGTCGCCGAGGCCGACGGGCTCGAGGTGCTCGACGAGCTGCTCAACGGGAAGGGCTTCCTCGGCAAACGCGAGCCGACGGACATACGCGCTGCGGCGGCGCTGGCGCTGGGGCGGATCTCCGGTGCGGAGGCCCGCGCGGTATTGGAGAAGGCGACGCAGGACGACGACCCGGTCGTGCGGAGCAACGTCAACCGCGCGCTGCGGAACGAGGAGTAGGCCGGTGGCCGAACCGCAATCCCTGAACTACCAGGAGGAGGGACGTCGCCTCCTGACCGCGTTCTACGGCGCCCTGTCGTCGCTCAAGCTCTATCCCGTCGAGAACGAGACGGTGCAGCAGGCTCTGACCGAGCTGCATGGCCTCGTGGATCGCATCGTGCAGATCGACGGCAGCGCCGAGGTGCGCGTGGTCGGGGATTTCTTCTTCCTGAACGAGACCCGGCTCCGGCTCGACCTGTCGAATTTCGCCACCTTCGGCCTCTTCGCGAGCGCGCTGCACACGCACCAGATCGGTGCGGTCGAGGTGTTACCGGGCGTGCAGCGGAGCGAGTGGGCCCCGTTTCTCTCCATGCTGCTGCGCAAGCCCGTCAGCGAGGCCCCTTTCGTGGGCTTCCTCGAGCGGCTGGCGAGCGCCCCCGTGGAGCACGTGCAGGTCCGCTCCGAGACCGAAGTCCAGGACCCGATGGACGACGAGGAGAAGCTCACGGCGGCGAAGCGTACGTACGCGCAGTCCGTGAAGGTGGCGAAGGACGTGCTGGGCGACATCCGCATCGGCAAGGCCGTGAACGTGCGGAAGGTCAAGCGGGCCGTGCAGGGCATCGTCGACCAGGTGCTCTCCAACGAGTCGTCGATGGTCACGATGACCACGCTGCGCGACTTCGACGAGTACACGTTCACACACTGCGTGAACGTGTCGATCTTCAGCGTGATCATCGGGCAAAGGCTCGGGCTCGACCGCATCCAGCTGTACGAGCTCGGTCTGGGGGCGCTGTTCCACGACATCGGCAAGCAGCGCCTGGACGTCGACATCATCAACAAGGCCGGCGGGCTCACGGACGAGGAGTGGGCGCACCTGAAGGAGCATCCCACGGAAGGGCTCCTGCTCCTCTTCGACATGCACGGCTTTGCCGACGTGCCGTACCGCCAGATGCTGATGGCGTACGAGCACCACATGAAGACGGACCTCACCGGCTATCCGCCGAACAAACGGAGTCGTGAGCCGACGCTCTTCACGCGCATCGTCTCGGTAGCGGACGCCTTCGATGCCGGCACTTCCGTACGCAGCTACCAGCACAAGCCGTGGCCGCCGGACGCCGTCCTGCAGGAGATGCGCGACAACCCGCAGCGCGGCTTCGACACGCTGGTCGTGAAGGTCCTCATCACGGCCACGGGCGTCTATCCCGTTGGCACGCTCGTGATTCTCGACACCCACGAGCTCGCGGTCGTGGCGCAGGTGAACCAAGACCCTCAGCTGCTCCACCGTCC
>JBFGFY010000245.1:0-4543 GCA_041579355.1 Longimicrobiales bacterium
AGCTCCGCGACGCCCAAATAAGGTCCCTTGCGATGATTGGTCCCGAGGAAGCGGGCGTCGGAAACCGACCATCCCTCGGGCTGGACGAAGTCCTTCAGGACTTCTTCGTGCGCCGACGTGAAGGGTAGTCCGAACGCCACCGTCTCGTCCGTGAGCTCGAGCGTTTTCCGGGCGATGCCCTTCGAGGCGTAGTCGATCAGGCGCGGGCCGTAGAAGTCCGCGACGATGCGACTCCCCGGGGCCGAGTGCGAGCGCAGAGATCGCAACGTGCCGCGGACGTCGCCTTCGCCGAGATAGAGCGTGACGCCCTCCCAGAGGAAGAGCGTGGGCGCCGCCCGGTCGTAGCCGGACTCCTCGAGCCGATTGCACAGGTCCTCACGGCGGAAGTCGACGGTCACGAACGTGACCCCCGAGGAGTCGATGCCTGCCTCCGCCAGGGCTGCCTGCTTCAGGCGCTGCGTCTTCAGCTGATCGACCTCGAAGTACCGAATCCCCCGGCGACGGTGCGTCCCGAAGGCGCGCGTGTCGTACCCGGCGCCGAGCACCACGAACTGCCGCACCTCGGAGAGGCCGCGCTCGATGAGCTCGTCGAAGTGGAGCGTGCGCGCCACGATCATGTCGGCGAGCACCTCCTCGCCGCTCGGCGGCACACGCGGATAGAGGAAGGGCGACCCGGCGATCTTCGCCTTCACCCAGAGGGGAAAGAGGACCAGCCAGAACGCGAGGGTGGACACGTTGGGGAGCGCCTTCATGAGGCGGGCCGACGCCTCGTCGGACCGCAGTCCGAAGACGTGCATCGCCCAGCGCGCACCTAGGACCTCGATACCGGTGGAGGAGACGCCGAGGCGTCTCGACACGAAGACCTGGCGGTACGTGGCGAGGATCACGGCGACGACCGCGACGGGGATGAAGGCGATTTGCAGCGGGACGTAGACCAGGAACGAGAGGAATCTCACCGGCGGCCGCCTTTTCGTGGTGCCGAGCTCGTCATGCCCACCTCCCCGAGTACGTCGCCTCGAGCGTCACGATTTCCTGTTCGCGAACGTACTTATTCAAGTCAGGGCTGCCTTCGACAGGGAGGGGACCGTGAAGCACCTTCGTACGGCGGCGATCCTCGCCCTCGGCCTTTCGCTCCTGGTTACTCCCGGCGACGCTCTCGGTCAGGCCTGGTCCGTCGACGTCTCGTTCGACCAGTCCTTCACGTCGCTCGAGCCGCTCCCCTCGCCGACCGGCTTCACGCTGACCGCCGGAGCGCTCCAGGTGTGGGGGCCGTTTGGATGGCAGGTGTCCCTGCGCGGCGTCTCGGAGCCCGGGGGAACGGTGCCCCAGCGGTGCAACTTCGCCACCTGCGAGGCGGGGCCCTTCGCGCTGACACACGAGCTGCAGACGCTGGGGGTCGGCCTCTCGTTCGACTTCGTGAACCCGACCGACGTGTGGCTCACCCTCGTGGTCGGGGGCACCGTGAACCGACAGAGCGAGCGGTTCCGCAACGTGGAGAGCGGGGAGCGAGCGTCGGTAGGGTCGGGGCATGACTACGGCCTGGCAGCCGCCGTCCACCTGCGGCTCCGCCCCCTCGTGCTCGGGCTCAGGCCCCAGCTGGCGCTGCATTACGACCGGGTCTTTGCCAGCGCGTGCGTCCCGGACGCGACGTGCTGGCCGAGCCGAGACGTCTTCGGGGTCTCCGCCGGCTTCGGATGGGTCCTGAGGACCGGCTCCGGACGCTGAGCGCTCAGGGCTCCCGGCGTTGTTCGCGCACTCCCGTGCGGAGGTAGGCTGCGCGGGTTTCCATCCCGATGCCATTCCCGCGGTAGTCGGCGTCGGAGACCTCCTCCATCCAGTAGGTGCCCGAGGGCAGGACGGACACCTGGAGGTACTGTGCGTGCGTGTGCGTCGCGGCACCGTGCCAGTGCTCCTCCCAGGGGCCGACGAGGTCGCTCTGCCCGGGATAGAGCGTGCGCATCCTCTCGCCGCGTTTCTGCACGCGTCCTTCTCCCTGCCACACGACCAGCAGCTGGCCCCCCGCGTGGCAGTGCCAATACGAGCGCATCCCTGCTTCCCAGTAGGCGCCGGCCCACGGCTCTCCGTTGATCACGACGTCGGGCACCGGGCGGCTCTGGTAGACGCCGGTGGCCTGTACCCCCATCTGCTCGCCGGGGCACCCCGGCGCCTCCTGCTCTTCAACGGGGGACGTCGCCGCGACCAATGCGATCTGCGCCAGCACGAGGCCGGCCGGAATCGAGATCGCGTAGAGCAGCCTGCGAGAAGGCCTTCTCATCGCACCCTCCGGGTGGAGCAGGCGGGACGCCTGCGTGGGACTACCCGACAACATACGGCGGTGTAGCGACTGCCGCCGGCACGTGCGCCCGGGCACGCCGGGGTTTCGCAGACCATGAGGCGCCCCTAGAATCGCCGGCCCGCTTACGCGTCCACCGGAGAAGGCTCCCGTGTTCCCGCTCCGCCCGATCGTGGTTTGCTCCGCGCGAGTTGCGCTCCCGGCACTGGCCGCCTGCGTGCTCTTGGCCGCACCCGTTCGGGCGCAGGTGACGCTCACGGGCACCGTCGCCGAGACCGGGTCGTCGCAGCCGGTCCCCTACGCCCTGGTCCGAGTCGTGTCGACCGGTGCCTCCGCGCTCACCAACGCCACGGGCCAGTTCACCCTCACGGGACTGAGTGCCGGCGCGGTGTCGCTCGAGGTGAGCGCGCTCGGTTACGAAACGCTCACCACGGAGGTCCGCGCGGGACCGGGTGGCGACCCGAGCGCGGTCCTGCTCCTGCGGGCCGCGCCCCTGCGCGTGGACCGGCTCGTGGTGACAGCGAACAAGGCGGCCCGCAGCACGCGGGAGATCGCGGCGTTCACGACGGTCGTCGACCGCGACGACTTCGAGACGCGCGGTGATCCCGAGCTCGTCGACGCGCTGGAGAACGCGACTGGCCTCATGCACACCGCGCAGGCCGGATCGTTCGAGTCCATCGAGCTCCGCGGCATGCCTCGTGGTGGCAACGAGTTCGAGACGACGCTCCTGCTCATCGACGGCGTGCCCCAAACGGACTCGAGGAACAGCGCGCGTGTCATCAACCTGCCCATCGACAACGCACGAGCCGTCGAGGTCGTGCACGGACCGAACTCGGCCCTGTACGGGCGCACCGCGATCGGCGGAGCGATCAACGTGATCACCGCGCAGCCCACGCCGCGGCCGCGCGTCACCGCGGAGTGGCAGATGGGGGAGTTCGGCCACCGCAGGGGCCTGCTCACGGCGTCGGGTCCGGTCGAGGACTGGGCGGGGTACTACCTCTCCTGGTCGTCGACCGACAACGACGGCTTCTACACGCGCGATCCGGCGTACGACGTGGAGGAGGTGTCCGTCTTCGGGAAGCTCACGTTCACTCCCGACGCCCGCTCCCACGCGATGATCTCAGTGAACAACGTGGTCTCGGACAACTCGCTGCCCACCAGCGTGCCCGTGATCGGCGGAGTCCCGCTGAGCGACCTGGAGGCGGGGTTCGACCTGTTCAGCAACATCAACCTGCCCACGGCCAACTTCCATCAGGAGGAGCTGCGCCTCACGACGTCGTACACACGCGACCTCGGTCGTGGAGCCGCGTTCACGAACACCTTCGGCTACCGGGACATCCAGTACAAGTTCGAGGAGTCGGGAGACATCATCGGCGCGCCCTTCGACTTGGCGGCGAACACGCTGACCATGTACCCGTTCTCGCTCCAGACGGACGAAGAGGTGTTCTACGAAGAGGCGCGTATGTCCTTCGAGCCGTTTCCCGGTCCGCTCGACGACAGGCTGCTCGTGGGTGCCTCCTTCGAGCGCACGACGGGGTTCCGGAGCGGCGACCTCATCTACACGGACGCGGTCACGTTCGGCATGCCGATCGACTACCTCGATCCGTCGCCTCCTCCGCGCACGAGTTGGGAGTACTTCACGTTCGGCGGCGACGAGTACAGCCTCTCCTCGCTCGGCGTCTACTACCAGTACCAGGTCTCGCCCTTCTCACGCCTCGAGCTGACGGCCGCCGGCCGCTTCGACCGGCTGGACCTGGACAACCGCGAGACGTTCCAGTCCGGGCAGCCGAGCATCGACGAGCGCTTCGACGCGTTCAGCCCGAAGTTCAGCGGGCTCGTGCGCGCCGTGGAGGGCGCGGAGATGGGAGCCCTAGGGCCCGTGGACGTGAACGTGTACGCGACCTACTCGCAGGCCTTCAAGCCCCCACGGACGCCGTCCGGGCTCAACCCGGCGGGAACGGACCCACCGCTCGACCCCGAGGACATCACGAACGTGGAGCTCGGTATGAAGGCCGCGTTCGCCGGCGGGCGGGCGAGCCTCGATGTCACGTACTTCGACATGGAGCGGGACGGGATCGTCGTGAGCACGCGCCAGGGTCCGTTCTTCCTGCCCAGCAACGCCGGTCGGCAGAACTTCGACGGCTTCGAGGTCGCGGCGGCTTGGGCGGCCACCTCGGGGCTGGCGCTCAACGCGAACGCGGTGCTCTACCACAATCGCTTCGGAGCCTTCGTGATCCAGACCTCGGGCGG
>JBFGFY010000246.1:0-4468 GCA_041579355.1 Longimicrobiales bacterium
ACCATGAGCGTCGTCCCGAAGATGCGCCCGCCGCTCACGGCCCAACGCGTTGCCTTCGCGCGGTCACCCGTGATCCGCCAAGCAGCGGCCCGGAACACCCGACCGCCGTCGAGCGGAAAGCCGGGAACCAGGTTGAAGATCGCCAGGGCGAGATTGATGAAGGCGAGGTACTCCGCGACGCCCGTCACGGGTGCCCCGAGCCCGGCCGTGAGGGCGAGCCGGGCCGCGACGGCGAAGAGCGCCGCAAGAAGCACGCTGGCCAGCGGACCCACGCCCGCTATGAGGAGCTCGTCGACCGGTGTGTCCGGCTCACGCCGCGTCCAAGCTATGCCGCCGAAGATGAACAGCGTGATCCCCTCGACCGGAATGCCCCTCGAGCGGGACACGACGGCGTGCGAGAGCTCGTGAGCGAGGAGCGAAGCGAAGAAGAGCACGGCGCACACGAGCCCCATGGTCAGATGGGTCGCGCGGGTCAGGTCGGGGAACTGCTGCGGGAAGACGGCTTCGCCCAGCGACCAGAACACGAGGAAGAAGACGACGAGCCAGGAGGTCTCCACCCGGACGTCGAAGCCCAGGACGGACCCCACCCGGAAGCCGGAGGTCGGGCCGGAACGGGTCGGAGCTTTCGTCATCAGTGGTGTGCTCGGCGTTAGGGCTCGTCACCATAGCCACACGACGAGCCCCGAAGAAGCGGCCTCTCCGGCCGTGGGACGATTTGTCCCTCGGCGGGGCAGGTTGGCCGCCGTCCGTCGCACGACCCGCGTGACGTCAGCTCTTCTTGCTCGTCTTCACGTGCACGCCGCCGATGACGCGCCGCACGTTCGACCCCGAGCAATCCGGGCACACTGGCTTGGCGGTCTCGTGCTCCTTCAAGGACTCGATGACGAAGAAGTCGCGACCGCAGTCGTTGCAGCGATAGTCGTAGATCGGCATGGCCTTCCTCTCCGTGCTCGGGAGCCGCGCCCCCGAGAGAGCACGAGGCGTGCCGGTGTAATTGGCACGCCGCTTGCGCCTCCGAGAGCCCCGCGGTAGACCCCGTCGGAGGGAGAGCCATGATCGATCCACAGGTGAGTCCCGGGCTGCACTCGGTGCCGTGCACGGTCGCCGGCCTGATGGAGGAGGAGGTCGTCACGGCTTCGCCGTCGACCTCCGTCCGTGAGCTGACTCGGCTGCTCCGCCGCCATCGAATCAGCGGGGTCCCCGTCGTCGACGAGGACGGCCGTGTGGTGGGCACCGTCAGCGTGAGCGACCTCATGTGGCTCAGCGACTGGTTCGCCGAAGGTGCGCGTGAGGGGCGCCGCGCGGCGACGGACCACCTCGAGGAGAAGACCGTCGCCGACGTCATGACTCCCGACGTATTCGGCGTACCTCCGGAGGCCAGCCTCCGGGAGCTTTCCCGCTTCTTCTCCCGCACGGGGCTCGGGCGGGCGGTGGTGCTGGATCGGGGCAACCTCGTCGGGATCGTCTCGGTGATCGACCTGCTCGGCCTGATCGCGGACCAGCCGGGCGCCTGCTAGGGGGCCAGTCCGCCTGCGGCGGAGCGCGCTAGGCGAGGCCGACCGCCTGCAAGTGCCGCAGCGCGACGCCGAGCGCCTCTTCGGGCCCGGCGTCCGTGACCACCGACTGCTGCCAGCGTGCATCATCGAAGCCGCCCGTCTCCCAGCGGCGGGCCGCGGCCTCGTGGATCGACCAGTCCGCGTCGGAGGCCGCTCCGCTCCGAGCCGCGAGACGGGACTGCACGATCTGAGCGTCGGTCTCGCATCTCAGGAACAGGGAGCGCACGCCCCAAGCGCCCGCCGTGTCCAAGAAAGCCCGGCGCCGCTTCGCCTCCCGGAACGAAGCGTCGACGATCACCCGTTCGCCCTCGAAGAGGAGCGCCTCGGCTCGCTCGAGGCACTCGGCGTACGTCCGGTCGTTCCACTCGTCGGTGTAGATGCCCTCGCCGAACGCTGCCGAGGCGGAGCTCGTGGGTTCGATGCCGGCCAGCTCCTTTCGCACGACGTCGGCGGATACGACGCGGAACCCGGCCTCGCGTGCGAGCTCGGACGCCAGCGTGGTCTTGCCGGTTCCCGGCAGCCCTCCGACGAGCACCAGGCCCGGGCGGCGAGCGGGGGTCTCCAGCTCCGAGAGCGCGAGGAGCCAATGCCCTCGAGCGCGACGGAGTGCCCTTGCCCGCTGAGGGGACGGAACCTCCTCCGCGTGTGCAAGCATGCCGCCGACCTTGCCGCGCACGGCGGCACGATACGCCGCATAGAAGGCCAGGAGCCTCCGTCCCTCCGCATCCTCCGCCGCGCGGAAATAGGACTCGACGAACGGCTCGGCGAGATCCCAGCGATTGTGGGACAGGAGATCCATCACGAGAAACGCCATGTCCGCCACGGGATCGGCGTAGCGGAAGCGCTCGTTGAACTCCACGCAGTCGATGATCACGAACTCGTACGGCGGATCACGCTCCGGAACATCAAAGAGATAGACGTGATCGAGATGTAGGTCTCCGTGTGTGTCACGAGGGACGTGGGCTGCCGCACGCTGCTCGATCAGGGGGCCGTGCCTCTGGAGGCGCCGCTCCAGCGCCTCGGAGAGACGCCCGTGCACGGCAGCGCTGAGGCAGGTGCCCACGTGCGGCCGAGCCTGCTCGAGGTTTTCGCGAGCGTTCCCGGCGACCACGTCGAGCCGGCCGTACCGATCGACGTGGGGACCGGTCTCCGCCGCCGAGTGGAAAGCCGCGATCCTCCGGCCGAGCGCCGCCATGACGGGGGCCGCGAGCTCATCGCGCCGAAGGTGCTCGCGCAGCGTCGCGTCCTGCGGCAGCCGCCTCATCTTCACGGCGTACTCCACGGCGGCCCCCGGACCGCCGATCCGGAGCGCACGATCCGTCTCCACGAGCGGGACGACGTCGAGGTACACGTCGGGGGCCAAGCGGCGGTTCAGACGCACCTCCTCCCGGCAGTCGTGGAGCCGCGCGCCCAAGGTCGTGAAGTCGAGGAAGCCGAGGTCCAGCGGCTTCCTCACCTTGTAGACGTAGTCTCCCGCGAGGGCGACCACCGAGATGTGCGTCTGCCGAATCTCCACGCGGTCGACCGCGTGTGGATAGGCCTCGGTGTTCGAGAGCCCTTCGATCAGGCGTGTGATGTCCACGCCGCAGGCGCCGTGCAAGGCTCAGGCCGCCGAGAGCCGCAGCGCCGACGACAAGATGTCCCTTCGACGAGGCTGCTGCTGCCCCGTCGTGTCTTGCTGGGTGGCACGCCGGTTGCGCTCCAGATCCACGCGAGAGATGAACTCAGGTATGGAGGATACGTCATGTCAGTCGCCAAGGTGATCGAAATCTCGGCGGACTCGCAGAAGTCGTTCGAGGACGCCGTGCGCCGCGGGATCGAAAAGGCAGGCGAGTCGCTCGAGGGCATCAAGGCGGCGTGGATCGCGAACCAGGAGGTGCTGGTGGACGACAACCAAATCCGGGCCTATCGCGTACACCTGCGCATCACGTTCCTGCTGAACGACTGAGTTCGCCGTGGGCTCGTTGCTCAGGGCCTCACCCAGCCCTGGCGCCGCGCTCGGCGGCGGTGTTCGCCTGTAGGGAGTCGATCACGCGCAGCACCTCCTCGAAGTTCCGCCCCGTGGCGGCGGGGTACGTGAGCACGAAGCGCACGCGGTCATCGGGGTCGACGAGGAAGACCGAACGCGCGGTGCGGCGCGCGTCGTCGGTCGGATCGAGCATCTCGTAGAGGCCCGAGATCCAACGGTTGGGATCTTCGACGATCGGGAAGTGGACCTGCACTCCCGCGAGCCGTTCGACCTGGTTCAGCCACCGGTAATGAGTGTCGAGCGGGTCCACGCTCACGGCGATGATACGAGTGTCCCGCTTCTCGAACTCGGCTGCCAGCGCAGCGACCGCCGCGAGCTCAGTCGTTCAGACGGGGGTAAAGTCGCCGCAGTGGGAGAGGAGCACCGCCCAACGGCCGCGCCTCCATTCGTGGAATCGGATGGTGCCGCGGGTGCTTTCCGCGACGAAATCCGGCGCCGGGTCACCCAGGCGGATCTGCATGGCGCGACCTCCTCGACCTCGAGGCAACGTGATCGGGACCTTCGAGTGGTCCGACCTCGAAGGCCCCGTCCCACGACCACCGGCTCCAACTCCAGTGGCTCCCTCACTCGGCGTTTCCACTCCCGCCGAGCGCTCATGGAGGGGTGCACATGCCGTGCCGGGTGTGGCGTCTGATCGGCAGCGCGGTCCGCCAGGCTCGCGGGACAATTCGACCCATCTCGGGACGAGAGGGGAAGCACGGGCGTCCGCCGGCTGGCGGAACCCGGGGCTGAGGCTCCCGCTGCGCCGGCCGGGCGCGGAGCTTGCACCCGTCGCGTCGTGGAGGCGAGACGCGAGAGAAGGAGGCATCATGATCATCCAGGCCTCCGCCGGACCGGATCGGCAGATCACCACGCGAGCCGTGGTCGTCACCAACCGGGAGGT
>JBFGFY010000247.1:0-4453 GCA_041579355.1 Longimicrobiales bacterium
ACGTGAAGGCCAACTGCGTGCTCCCCATGGGCGCGCGCGCGCGCCTCGACGCCGACGCGGCCGAGCTGGTGATCACAGAGCCCGCGGTCCGCGAGCCATGATTTCCTTGACCCCTCGCGTCTCCTCACCCTAGCCTCGACATAGGCCCAGCGACGGAGTCCCCCAGCCGGACCGGGCCGCGTGAGGCTCGCCTCGCGCCCGACTTCCCGTTCGCAAGGGAGGCGCCCATGCGTCGCTATGCGCTCTTCGCCGCACTCGTCGTCGTTTCGGCCTGCTCCGACCTCTCCCCCGATCCTCTGGGGCCGGAGGTCGCCCCGGCGTCGCTCGCCCGGGTGAGCGGTCCCCAACAGATCCCCGTCTTCCAACCGGGCGTGGTCGTGGCTCGCTTCCAAGCCGCCGCTCCGGCGGCCGCCATCGCGGCGGCGCACGGGGCGAGTGTCGCCCGCGACATGCGCGCGGGGATCCGCGTGCTCGCCGTTCCGGACGGTACCGAGCGAACGGTCGTCGACGCGTTGTCGCGCGATCCAAGGGTGATGTTCGCCGAGCTCAGCGTGCCGAGGACGCTGGGGATCCCGTGCGCCGCGCCCGACGGCAACTGTGAGGTGCCGTCCGACGAGCACTTCGGCCGTCGCTGGGACCTGCACAACGACGGGGCGGTGCGCGACGCTGCGGGCAACGTGCTCGCGACGCAGGGCTTCACACCCGACGCCGACATGGATTGGCTCGAGGCGTTCGATTACCTCGGCGCGTTCACCGGGGGTGCCCTGTTGGGCATCGTCGACACCGGGATCTTTGGGAGCCACGAGGACCTGAGCGGCAGGCTCCAGGCCCAACACGACTTCTTCAACATCGATCCCATCGCGGAGGACGATCACGGGCACGGCACCCATGCGTCGGGGATCATGGTCGCCCACGGGAACAACGCGAAGGGGGGCGCGGGCGTGGCCTACGGGCCGAACATCCGTCTCGCCGTCGCGAAAGGATGCGGGAACACCATCATCGGATACATCTGCTGGTCGCCCGACATCGCCGACGGCATCATGTGGCTCGCCGACCAGGGCGTGGCGGCGATCAACTTGAGCCTCGGCGGTCAGTCTCCCTCGAGCGTCGAGCAGTTCGCGCTGCAGTACGCCGTGGCGAGCGGCGTGCTTCCCGTCTGCGCCGCGGGGAACGACTCGGGCGCCGTCGATTGGCCCGCCGCGTTCCCCGAGTGCATGGCGGTGAGCGCGACCGGACCCACCGACGCGCTGACCGGCTACTCGAGCTTCGGGCCCGAGGTCGAGGTCTCCGCGCCCGGCGGGGAGATCCTCCATCCCAACGCCCTGGACGGGATCCTGTCCACGTGGCTCACCGGAGGGTACGCATACCTATCGGGCACGTCGATGGCGGCGCCCCAGGTGACCGGGCTGGCCGGACTGCTGCACGCGCTCGGCGTGACGAGCGCCGCGGACAAACGGGCGATCATCCGTGCCACTGCCGACGACCTCGGGGCCGCCGGTCCCGATCCGCAGTACGGCTCGGGGCGGATCAACGTCTGGGCCGCCGTGCAGCAGGCCCTCGGCAACCCGCCCCCACCACCGCCGCCGCCGACCAACGAGCCGCCGGTGGCGTCGTTCACCTACGATTGCACCGACCTCACCTGCAGCTTCCAGGACACGAGCACCGACGACGTCGGAGTCGTCTCGTGGAGCTGGAACTTCGGGGACGGCGCGACTTCTCCCCAGCAGAGCCCCACCCACGAATACGCGGCCGGGGGCACCTACACGGTGTCGCTGGTCGTGACCGACGGCGGCCAGCTCGCGGACACGACGTCCCAGCAGGTGACCGTCACCGAGCCACCGCCCCCGCCGCCGAACCAGCCGCCGATCGCCTCGTTCACGTACTCGTGCACGGGATTGACGTGCGACTTCACGGACACGAGCACGGACGACGTGGGCATCGTCGCCCGTCTCTGGGATTTCGGGGACGGCGCTTGGTCCACGGAGGCGAATCCCCGGCACACGTACGCCAATGCCGGGACGTACACGGTCGCGCTGCTCGTCGAGGACGCGGAGAACGAGCTCGGACTCGCGACCGAGGACGTTACCGTGGTCGAGCTCCCACCCGTGCTTTCGGTCGCCGCGCTGAAGGTGAAGGGTGAGCTCGTCCCCGAGCTCACGTGGACCGGCACCGTGAAGCCCGTCGACCTATACCGTGACGGGGCGCGCATCGCGTCCGCCGTGTCGAGCGCTCCGCCGGTCTATCGCGACTTCACGGGTCGTCGCGGCAAGGCGACCCTCACGTACGTGGCGTGCCTCGCCGGCACGACGAACTGCTCCGCTCCCGTGACCGTAGTGTACTGAGGCA
Source organism: Longimicrobiales bacterium (assembly GCA_041579355.1). Taxonomy (GTDB): domain Bacteria; phylum Gemmatimonadota; class Gemmatimonadetes; order Longimicrobiales; family Gaopeijiaceae; genus UBA2982. Next base: position 2,347 of record JBFGFY010000247.1, read on the forward strand.
GGTTGGGTACGGGCATGGCGGGTTGGAGGCGGCATGGCGTGGGTGAGCCATGAGCGCCGACCGCCTGCGCTACGACGAAGTGCGCCAGAAGTCCGTCCACAACTGCTTCCAGCGCCACGAAGGGGTGCTCGACCAGTTCATGTACTGGCGCGTACGCTCGTTCGAGGTCGACGTGCACCCGTCGAGGCCGTACGCACCGAAGCTCCCCGGGGACTGGTACGTCTTCCACGAGCGGTGGGACGCGTTCACGAGCGTGGAGACGCTCGGCGGCTTCCTGCGGCTGTTGCGCGGCATGCACCGCGCCGCGCCCGAGCACGAGGTGGTGACCGTCTTCCTAGACCTGAAGGAGCGCTTCCGGGGCGGCGCAGACGGCCACGCGCCCGAGGCGCTCGACAAGCTCCTGCGAGACCATCTCGGGGCCGCGATCTTTACCCCCGGCCAGCTGCTCTCCGCTACGGGCACGGCTACGCTGCAAGCCGCAGTCTCTGGAGGGTGGCCGGAGCTCCGTGCGCTGCGCGGACGCTTCCTGTTCGTGCTCACCGGCAAGACGAGCTACATGGACCAGTACGCCGGGAGCGACGACGTGGCGGGCACACGCGCCGCGTTCGTGTCCCGGAAGATGGAGAGCGCCGCCGACGCGCCCGGCCCCGCGCACGTGCTCTTCTACAACATGGACCGGAGGCACGTGCACCTCGCGCGTGTCGTGAGGGAGTTCGGGCTCGCCTCCCGTGCGTACTACATCGACTCGGCCGACGATTGGCGCCGGGCGCGTGCGGCGTCGTGCCACCACATCGCGACCGACAAGGTGAACAGCGCCGAGGACTCGTGGTCCCGGACCGCCCAGACGGGTGGCTGGCCGTTCGAGGCGCTCGACGACGCGAGCGCGGCCGACGCCGCCGAGGCGGCCGAGCCCGGCGAGGCCTGTGGTGTCTGGTCGAAGACCGGGGACCTGTGGCGAGAGCGGGACAGCTTCTACTTCCACTACCGCGAGTGCGCGGCGCAGGACGTCGACGGGACGTACGATTTCTGCGTGTCGAGCCCCAACAGCGAAGTCGACGACTGGGCCAAGGCGTGTGTGATGGCTCGGGCCTCTCTGCACCAGGACGCGCCCTACTTCGGCGTCTTCCGCGTCGCCGAGAAGGCCCCGCTGCGCGTGCAATACCGGGACCGCGTCGGCGCGCCGACCGTGAAGCACGAGCTCACGACGCCGGCCGGCTTCGAGCCCGACACGCTCGCCCATGTGCGGCTCCGCATCTCCCGCGGCGGCCGCCAGGCGGACGGCTACGGCTCGGTGGACGGGGAGGAGTGGATCGCCATCGCGCGCTGGGGGTTCTCCGAGCCGCTCGTGTACCAGGGGATCGGGGTGAGCGGCCACGACACCCGCGAGGGGGTGAAGTTCGTCTTCGCCGTGTCCGGTGGTGCGCTCCGTCCGCCGTTCGACCAGGGGCGCATCGTCGGGGCCGTGAAGGGACGGCGCGGCTGGTCAGACTGGGAAGGGGAGCGGCGGTGGCGCGTGGAGAAGTGGGAGGAGTAGGGGCGACGACCGGCCTCGGCACCGGACCCTCTCCGTCATGTCCCGGCCCCACAGGGCACGAGAGGGTTATCCATGCCCACGCCGCCCACCAGGGAACGCGCACTCGAGGAGGCCCGGCGGGCCCTGCGGGTGAGGGGGTACAGCCCGCGGACCGAGGAGACCTACACGGGGTGGATCGATCGCTTCCTGAGACGGTGTCCCGGCCGGAGCGTGGAGCAGCTGCAGCGGTCCGACGTGCTCGACTTCCTCGCGCACCTCACCGAGCGTTCCCGCCTCGCACCCAAGACGCGCAACCAGGCGACGGCGGCGCTCGCGTTCTTCTTCAGGGAAGTGGTCGGACGCGACGTGCTCCGTGGAATGCCCCGCGCCCGGGAGGCGAGGCGAGTGCCGACCGTGCTCTCGCACCGGCAGGTCACGCTCGTTCTCGGTGCACTGTCCGGTAAGTACCGCCTCATCGCCTCGCTCATGTACGGAGCCGGTCTGCGTGTGAGCGAGGCCCACCAGCTCCGCGTGAAGGACATCGACTTCGATCTGCGGCAGATCACGGTCCGCGACGGAAAGGGAGGAAAGGAC
>JBFGFY010000248.1:0-4438 GCA_041579355.1 Longimicrobiales bacterium
ACGAGCGCGTCGTTGTCGACCACCTCGAGGTGCGTTCCACAGAAGGGGCAGCGGAGGATGGCGAGGAGATCGGCGTGCATGGGCTATGGCCTCGCTTCCGCCGGAGTCCCGAGCCGCTCCATGAGCGTGTCGCCGGGCGCGCCCACCGGCGCTCGCCGGTAGTGCTCCGTGTCGAGGAAGTCGGAGGCCACCCGGTCCCCGACGAGCGCGAGCGGGCCCCCTTCCACCTGTGAGCGATGGCAGCGGAGCGCCGCCACCTTCAGCTCTGCGAAGCGTCCGGCCTCGAGCACGAGCGTCGGCGGCGGCGCCATCGCGCCGAACGCGTCGGCGTCGACACCGAGGATCTCCGGCGAGCTGCCGGGTGCGCCGGCCGCCTCCGCCAGCGCGCGCACTGCGCCGGCCGGCGTGCTCACGTACCAGAGCGCGGGGGCAGCGGGCCCCAGAGATGTCACGGCCGCGGTCACCCGCTCGTGCACGGCGACGTGGTCGGGATGGCCGTACAGCCCGTCCTCGTCGAAGGTGACGACGACATCCGGCCGAAGCCGCCGGATCGCCCGCGCCACGTCCGCCTCGAGGCAGTGCGGCTCGATCCAGGAGAGCATGCCGTCCTCGTGGTCGAGGAGGATCACTTCGTGCACGCCGAGCAGCCGGGCAGCCTGGTGAAGCTCCTTGGTCCGGACCGCGGCGACGTCGCCTCCACCCGCTCCCGGACCCTGCTCGCCACGCGTGAGGCACAGAAGGGACACCCTCGCCCCCGCTGCGGCCGCGCGCGCCAGAAGCCCTCCGCTCGCGATCGACTCGTCGTCGGGGTGGGCGAAGACGGCGAGGAGCGAGGCCCCGGTCAGGTCGTCGGCCACGGGTCCCATGTCAGGTCGCTCGCACCGAGGGACGCCCGCTCGCGATGTCCTTGCGGGCGAGGCGGGCGTAGACCGCCTCGTGCTCCTCGACCATACGGGCCGCGCCGAACCGCTCGACCGCGCGTTCGCGCACGCGCCGGCGGTCGAGCGCCAGCACACGCGGGAGGTGACGGACCAGCTCGTCGACCGAGGTGAACACGCCGCCCGTAACGCCGTCGTCGACGAGCTCCGTGACGGCGCCTCGAGCGAGCGCCGCTACCGGCGTGCCGCATGCCATGGCCTCGGCCATGACGAGGCCGAACGGTTCGGCGGCCTGTACGGGGTAGAGCAGCGCCCCCGCGTGTGCCAGCAGTGCGGCCTTCTGGACCAGGCCGAGCTCGCCGGCGTACACGACCCGCTCCCCGTCGACGAGCGGCACGACGACCTCCCGGTAGTAGTCGTTCTCGGCGGCCGCGAGGACGAGGCGCCGGCCCGCCCTGCGCGCGATGTCGATCGCCTGGAGCACTCCCTTGCCTTCGGTGAAGCGGCCCAGGAAGACGAGGTCGTCCCCGGGCTCGGCGCCCGGAGCGAACGTGACCGTGTCGACCGCGTGGTGGATCGTGGCTGCGACCCTCACGCCGTCGAGCAGCCCGCGCTGCACCTCGGAAACGGCGATGAAGGGGGCGCCGCCGCCGCGCGACCAGAGCGCGACCTCGGGCGGGGTCGGCGCGTGGTGGACCGTCACCACGAGGGGTGTCCGGGAGAGGCGCGCGAACGCGAGCGAGATCGGCGCGTACTCGGCCTGGTAATGGATCACGTCGAAGTCCCCGGCCCGCTCGACCGCCGCGGCCAGGTTCAGCAGCTCACAGAGCTCCCACGGCCAAAGGTCCGAGTCCTCGTGGTAGCCGAGCGGGAACGTGGCATGGAGCTCGGCGCGCGTCGCCGAGCCACCCGTCGCGAAGAGGGTCACCCGATGGCCGCGGTCCACCAAGCCGTCCGCGAGGAGCGCCGTCACGCTCTCGACCGAGCCCGAGCGCTTCGGCGGAATGGGCTGAGCGACCGGTCCTACGAGAGCGATGCGCATCGGCTCGGCCCAGCTCATACGAACGCCCTCTCGAGGAAGGTCGGCAGCACCTGGGTCGCGTCGAAGAACTCGCGGGCGATCCCAGAGGCCCTGACGGCGTGCGCAGGGTAGTCGGACTCGAGCCTTTCGAGGCCCTCGACGGCTTCCTCCATGGTCGAGAACCCGAGGAGACCCTCACCCGCCGGGAGGTGTTCGCTCCAACCGGTGTCCTGCACGAGCGCGGGCCGCCCCGCGGCCAGATAACACGCGGTCCTGTCGCTGAACCACCCCGAGCGTCGCGACACGTAGGCGTGCTTCGCCACTCCAAACTCGCCCCTCGAGCCCTGGATGAAGTCGCGATAATCCCAGAGCGAGCGCGAGACGCTCATTGCCTCGACCGGCGACCATCCGTGCCGCGCCAGTAGGTCCAGCGGCCCGTTCACGGCGATCTGGAAGCGGGCGTTCGTCCGGTCCGGAAGGTCGAGAAAGCCCAGGAACTCGCGGTCCTTGTTGCCGTCGACGTCCGTGAAGCTCTCGGTCCTCCACGTCATGACCGTCGTGAAGCGGTCACGGCAGGGCGGGGCCTGGGTGTGCCAGAGATCGGTGATGACCGGCTGTCGAGTCGCGTGCCAGGTGAGGCCGCTGGTCGGAACGTCGCAGGCCGGCGTGCCGATGTTCGCCCCGAACGTGAAGAGGTGGTCGAAGCCCGCGAAAAAATCCACGTACCACGGCTCGCCCTTGGCGATCGCGAGCTGGGTGAACACGGGATCGGAGTCGATGAAGACCCGGCGCGGGACATCCCTGTACTCGTCCCGCCAGAACCACGAGCCGCCCGAGAGGTTCACGAAGAGGTCGGCATCGGCGCAGAAGGCCCGTACGGCGTCGCGCTGGAGGCCGTGATACGAGCCGTCGTAGTTGACGAAGCTCCACCGGTCGCCAAGACCGAAGGGCTCGAGCGAGCGCTGGATGTAGCGGGTGCCGTACGAGGGATCGGGCGAGATCTCGTCGCGCTCGGGGTCGTAGACGCACTCTCCCGTGTCCTCGATGTAGAGCACCTCGTGCCCGAGGGCCCGAAGGCCCAGGAGGTACATCAGCGAGCACCAGGTGACGCCGCCGAACGGGTACCGGCCGATGATCCCGGCGAGCACGATCCTCATGACGTCGCTCGCAGGAGATCGTCCACCGTCGCCTCGTCCGGTAGCACCGGGCCGACGGTCAAGCGCGCGCACATGCTGCGGTAGAGCGGGCTCGTCCGCAGTAGCTCTTCGTGCGATCCTTGCGCGGTGACACGTCCCGCGTCGAGCACGACGATGCGCGTCGCGTCGCGTACGGTGGAGAGCCGGTGCGCAATAACGAGCATCGTGTGCGTCTCCCGAAGACCCCGCAGCGCACGAAAGATCACCGCCTCGGATACTGCGTCGACGGCTGAGGTCGGCTCGTCGAGGATCAGGATCCGTGAGGCCTTGAGTAGGGCGCGCGCGATCCCGATCCGCTGGCGCTCCCCACCCGACAACGTCGCGCCGCCCTCGTGGACCTGCGTGTCGTAGCCCTCCGGCAGGACCGTTACGAAATCGTGCACGCCTGCGCTCCGCGCGGCCGCCTCGACCTCGGCGTCGGACGCGTCGAGGCGCCCGTACCGGATGTTGTCCGCGATCGTGCCCGTGAAGAGCACGGGGTGCTGTGGGACCAGCGCGATGGTCTCGCGAAGTGACTTCAGGGAGTACCGGGCGACGTCGACTCCGTCCACGAGCACCCGGCCGGCGGTCGGCTCGAAGAAGCGCGGGAGGAGGTTCACGAGCGTGGTCTTCCCCGCGCCGGTCGGTCCGACGAGCGCGATCAGATCACCCGGCTCCGCCTCGAAGCTCACCGAGTCGAGCACGTTGCGGGACGCGTCGTAGGCGAAGCTGACCCGGTCGAAGCGGACGCGGCCCGCGATGCGCGACGCGTCGAGGCCGGCCGGGTCCTCGAGCACCTCGGGCGTCAGCTCGAAGATCCGTCGCACGCGACGGGCGCTCGCCACGGCCTGCTGCAGCGAGCCAGTCGAGTGGGCGATGGCGGAGAGGGGATCGTAGACGGCCGCGAGGTACGCGATCACGACGAGCAGGCTGCCGACCGTGAGGGTGCCCGCGAGCACGTGCAGGCCGCCGACGACGAGGATGAGCGCGGTGCCGGCGAGCGTGACCGTCGTCACCGCGACCGAGAAGAGCGACTCGTGCCACGTGAGGCTCAGCCGCGCCTGCATGGTGTCCTCGCCCGTTCGTGAGAAGCGGGCCAGCTCGTGGCGCTCGCGCGTGAAGCTCTTCACCGCGGCGACCGTCGAGAGGATCTCGAAGGCACGCTCGATGAGCGTGGACTCGAGGGCCTTCACGCGCTCCGCGCGGTCCACCATGGTGCGCGAGTAGAAGCGCAGGAGAACGTACAGCGCCGGCGCGACCGCGAGCGACAGGAGCGCGAGCGTCCAGTCGATGTACAGGAGCACCACGAACATGACCGCGAGCTTGAGCGCGGCCATGAGCACCGGAAAGACGCCGCCGATGAC
>JBFGFY010000249.1:0-4420 GCA_041579355.1 Longimicrobiales bacterium
CCCCGTGTGACACGTCGGACCCGCCGGGTGCGCCCGAGCGAGCACGGCGTCGCCGTCGCAGTCGGCGTGCAGCGACACGAGGCCGAGCGTGTTCCCGCTCGTCTCGCCCTTTCGCCACAGCTCTCCCCGGGAGCGCGACCAGAAGTGCACCTGTCGCGTTTGGAGCGTCTTCTCGAGGGCGGCGCGGTTGGCGAAGCCGACCATGAGCACGTCTCCGGTCCCGGCGTCCTGCGCGACCAACGGCATGAGCCCACCGAGCTTCGAATAGTCGAGTCGGTCCAGGTCGGCCGCGGTGGTGAGGCTGCGGTCGGTCATGGCGCCTTCGTTCATCTTGGTGCCTCCCCTAGGGCTCGCACGCCGATCCCCCAGCCCGTGAGCGCCGATTTCAGCTGGCCCACCGTCGTTAGCCCGTCGTGCAAGATGCCGGCGACGAGCGCCGCCGATGCTTTGCCTTCCGTGAATGCATCGCGAAGGTGCTCCGCCCGCCCCGCACCACCCGACGCGATCACGGGGATAGGCACCGTGTCGGCGACCCGTCGGGTGAGCTCGAGCTCGTAGCCGCTCCGGGCGCCGTCCTGGTCGATGGAGGTGAGCAGGATCTCGCCCGCTCCCCGCGCCTCGCACTCGGCCGCCCACTCGACGGCGTCGAGCTCGGTCGGCACGCTGCCTCCGTGTGTGTAGCAGCGCCAGCGGTCGCCTTCGCGGGCCGCGTCGATGCTCGCGACGACACACTGGCTCCCGAAGCGCTCCGCGCCGACGGAGAGCAGCTCGGGGTCCCGAACGGCCGCGGTGTTCACGCTGATCTTGTCCGCGCCGGCGCGGAGCAGCGGACCGATGTCGTCGGCCGAGCGCACGCCGCCCCCGACCGTGAGCGGTACGAACAGGGTCTCCGCCGTGCGGCGGACCACGTCGAGCAGTGTGCCACGTGCCTCCTTGGACGCCGACACGTCGAGGAAGACGACCTCGTCCGCGCCTTCTTCTTCGTAGCGGGCCGCGAGCTGCACGGGGTCGCCTACGTCGCGGAGGTTCTGGAACTGGGTGCCCTTCACGACGCGGCCGTCCTTCACGTCGAGGCAGACGATGACCCGTGGCCTGAGCATCAGCGGAGCCGCTCGAGCTTCACGGACCCCTTCGTGCTGAACACCGAGTCCCCCTTTCTGAGCGCCTGGCGGAGCGCGAGGCCCGTCGCCTTGATGGCTGCCTCGACACGATGGTGACGGTCGGTGCCCCGGAGCACCCGCACGTGGAGGGTTGCGCCGAGGTTCGTCGCGAAGGAGTGCAGGAAGTGCGCGTAGAGCTTCGAGGGCAGGCGACCCACGTAGTAGGGCCGGCCGCCCACGTCGATGGCCGCCTCCGCGAGCGCCTCGTCCATCGGCACCTGTGCCCAGCCGTAGCGCGCGGCCTGCGCCGGCACCTCGTCGGCGAGCGCGAGACCGAGCACGATTGCCACGTCCTCCACGAGGTGGTGACGCAGATCGCCCGACGCCTCGATCTCGATGTCGAGCCCCGCGTAGCGCGCGAGCGTCTCCACCATGTGGGCGAGGAAGCGGTCGTCGATGTCGACCTTCGCCGTGCCCGTGCCCACGCGGACATCTGCGACGATGCGCGTCTCCTTGGTCTCTCTCTTCAGCTTGCTCATCGGGCTCTCGCCGTCTTGGCGCCGCCGCCCCAGCGGGCGGCGACGGCGGTGGGACTCAAAGTTTCCGTGTAGATCGCCATGCCCAGGACGACGCCGGCCGCGCCGGCACCGTCCAGGAAGTCGAGCTCGTCCTCGCTGGTCACGCCGCCCGAGGCCCAGACCGGGTGCGGGCTCGCGTCGAGGACGGCCCGGCAGGCCTCCCGGTCGATGCCCTGCAGGCGGCCCTCGCGGCCCACGTCGGTGGAGAGGACCCCGGCGAGGGGCAGCTCCGCCAGCGCGGGAAGGTACGTCGCGAGCTCCAGAGGCGACTCTTCCGTCCACCCGCGCCGCAGGATCCGTCCGTCCTTGGTGTCGAGCGCCACCATGACGCGGCCTGGGAAGCCGCGGGCGAGCGCCGCGAGCCACTGCGGGTCGTCGAGCGCGCGGGTGCCGACGACGATCCGGTCGACTCCGCCCTCGAGGAGGCGGGTGGCACGCTCGTCGTCCCGGATGCCGCCGCCCACCTGGGTGGTGGCCGGTGTGGCCCCCACCACGTCGAGCACGAGCCCGAGGTTGTCCCCCGAGCCGAGCGCGGCATCGAGGTCGACCACGTGCAGCGTGCCGAAGCCGGTTTGGTGCCAGCGCTCGGCGACCGCGACGGGATCGGGGAGGGAGACACGCTCGTCCTCCGGACGGCCGCCCACGAGCTGCACGCAGCGTCCCCCCTTGAGGTCTACCGCGGGCGCGGCGATCACGACGCCTCCCGCGCCATCCGCACGAAATTCGCAACGATACGCCGCCCGGGGGCCGAGCTCTTCTCGGGGTGGAACTGGAGCCCCCAGGTGTTCCCGCGTCGGACTCCTGCCGCGAAGCGGCTGCCGTCGTACTCCGACCAGGCGATCGCGTCGCCGTCCTCGTCGGGGACGCATACGAAGGAATTGGCGTAGTACGCCACGAGCGGCCCGACCCCCTCGAAGATCGGATCGCTCGACGTCTCGACGTCGTTCCAGCCCATCTGGGGCACGATGCGCGCCTCGAGGAGCCGCACCCGGCCCGGTACGAAGCCGATGCCGTCCCCGGCGGACTCTTCCGAAGCCTCGAAGAAGAGCTGCATGCCGAGACAGATGCCGAGGCAGGGGAGGCCCGCCGCGAGAGCGTCGCGCACCCGGGCTCGGTCGTCCGGGAGCGCGGCGGCCGCCGCTCCGAAGGCTCCGACGCCCGGAAGCACCAGCGCGTCGCGGGCGAGTGCCTCGTCCCAGTCGGCGGTCACGTGCACCCGTGCGCCGGCCCCCTCGAGCGCCTTGCCGAGTGAATGCAGGTTGCCCGCGCCGTAGTCGAAGAGCGAGACGTTCACCGGGCAGCTACCTCCTCGAGCTCGGCGAGGCGTAGGTCCAGCGCTTCCAAGACGCGCACCATGAGCGGCCACGGTCCGATCGTCACACGCAGGCCCTCGCCGAGCCCGGGCACGTCGACGAAGGGACGGGTCGTGACGCCCTGGGCGCGCAGCGCGTCGTTGTCCGCCTTGGCCGACGCCGAGGGCGCGCCCACGAGCAGGAAGTTCGCGTGCGACTCGAGCGCGCGCAGACCACGGCTCTCCAGCTCGGCGCGCAGACGGTCGCGGTTGTCGAGGCACTCTGCGACGGTGCGGCCCACCCATCCCTCCTCGTCGCGGAGGACGGCCGCCACCACCTCCACGGTGAGGCGGGAGACCTTGTAGGGCCCGCGCGCCTTCTCCACCTCGAGCGCGGTGTCCGCGCCCCCGACCCCGAAGCCGCAGCGCACCCCCGCGAGCCCGTAGGCCTTGGAGCAGGTGCGCGTGACGAGCAGCCTGGGGCGGTCGGGAGCGCCTGCGAGCAGGGTGGTGCCCGAGAAGTCCGCGTACGCCTCGTCGAGCACGACGAGCGGCCCGTTCGGGCCGCGGAGGCCGAGCAGTCGGTCGACCCACCCCTCGGGGAGGACCGCACCGGTCGGGTTGTTCGGGCTACAGAGGTAGACCAGGGCAGGGCTCCCCTCGAGGAGGCGCTCGGGGTGCTCGACGGCGTCCCGCCAAGGCACGGGGCGGGGGACCATCCCGTTCATGCGCGCGAGGTCCCCGACCATCGAGAAGGTGGGCGCCGGGAATGCGACGCTCGCGCCCGGCGCCGCGGCCGCCCGGAACGCGGAGTCGAGCACGTCGTCCGATCCCGCCCCGGTCGTCACGCAGTCGGGGCTCACGGCGAAGGAATCGGCGATGGCGCGCCTCAGCGTGTCCGCGTAAACCTCCGGATAGCAGCGCAGGTCGTCCGCCGTCGCCGTGCGCATGCGCGCGAGCGCGGCCGGGTGCGGACCCCAGAGGTTCGTGTTGTCGCTCAGGTCGACCTCCACGGGCACACGCCCCGGGTCGTACGGCCGCAGGCCCGCGTAGTCGGGGCGCGGGAACGGGCTCATGCGGCACCTCCCGCGCCGGCGCCACCGCCGGACTGGCGCTTCGAGGACGGCGTCGCTCCGGATGCCGACCGGGCCGCCGCGGCGTGCGCCGGCAGTCCCTCGGCTTCGGCGAGCAACGTGACGTCCCCGGCGAGCGCGGCCGCACCCACCGCGTCGATCTCCTGGATGGTGTACGACCGCAGGTAGTGGGGGGTGGAGAGCCCCGAGAAGCTGCGTGCGCGGCCGGCCGTGGGCAGCACGTGGTTGGCTCCCGTCATGTAATCGCCGAAGGCGACGGAGGCGAAGGGCCCGACGAACGTCGTGCCGGCCGTGCGCACGGCGCGGGCATCGCGAGCCGCGTCCCGGGTCATGACGCTCAGGTGCTCGGGTGCGTAG
>JBFGFY010000250.1:0-4378 GCA_041579355.1 Longimicrobiales bacterium
TAGCATGAACACACGGCGCCACACGCTCCGGTCGAGGCTCGCCTCGTGGCTGATGCTCGCGTTCGGCGGGCTGTTCGCGGCCAACGCCGCTCTCGCGGTATTTCGCGGATTCAGCAACGCGATCGACGCCTCCTTCGCGGTCCTCGTATTCGTGACCGCCGCCTGGACGGCGGCGGGCTTGTGGGAGGATGCGCGCTGGGCCCGCCGGGTGGCACCCCTGCTCGCCGCGACGGGCCTCTTCTTCGTCCTGCCCGTGGCGGGCACGATTGCCCTGGGCGGCGCGCTGGAGCCGGTCGGGACGGGCTGGGACGTCGTCTACTTTCCTCTCACGGCGATCGTCCTCATTGCTCTACTCGCCGTCCTCTGGGGGTCGCGCGCGGCGGTCTCGATCAGAGACGGGTCGACTCTGGGGGAGTCATGAACGCCGCACATCTGCACCTCATGGTGAATCCTCGTGCTGGCCGAACGACCCGGTCATGCCGTCGGAAGATCCGGGAGCAGGCCCCCCTCTCGATATCGTTTCAGCTTGCGGTAGATCGTCCTGCGGTTGATGCCGAGGATGTCCGCCGCCACGGCCTGCTGCCATCGGTGACGCTCCAAGGTGGAAAGCAGGTACTCACGCTCGAGCCGCTCGAGCGTCCATTCCTCCTCGATGGCCCGGGCGAGCGCCCCCGCCCCCGCTACTCCCACGCTCCCGCGGGGCAGGTCGAAGGGGAAGCCCTCACTACCGGGGTACATGATGACCGAGCGCTCGATGAAGTTCTCGAGCTCTCGCACGTTGCCAGGCCAGTCGTAGGCGACCATGCGCGCGAGCGTGTGCGGCGAAATGCGCGGCGGCTCCACGTCGTGCTCCACCGCGAAGCGAGTGATGAAGTGGCTCGCGAGTAGCGGGATGTCGTCGCGGCGCTCTCGCAGCGGGGGGACGTCGATGGGGAAGACGTCGAGCCTGAAGAGCAGGTCCTCGCGGAAGTCACCCGACTCGACCCGCCCGCGCAAGTCCGTGTTCGTCGCCGCCACGAGGCGGAAATCCACGGAAACCTGCGCATTGCTCCCCACCCGTTGCACGCGCCGGTCCTCGAGGACCCTGAGCAGCTTTACCTGCACGTCCTCCGAGAGGGTGCTGATCTCGTCCAAGAAAAGGGTGCCGCCCGCCGCTTCCTCGATGAGGCCCTTGCGGCTCTGCACGGCCCCGGTGAACGACCCGCGCACGTGTCCGAACAGCTCGGCCTCGAGCAGCGTGCTCGGGATGGCCGAGCAGTTGACGGCGATGAAGGGCTTGCCCGAACGTGGCGACAGGTCGTGGACCGCGCGTGCCACCAGCTCCTTGCCCGTGCCGGTCTCCCCGGTGACGAGCACGCTCGCGCGCGTCGGAGCCACACGCTCGATGAGCCGAAAGACCCGCTGCATCGGAGGCGTCTTGCCGACGATCTTGGGCATGCGCCGATCCGGTGCCGAATCGCGGAAACTCTGTAGCTGCCGCCTGACGTGGAGGTCGCCCAGCGCGCGGTCGACGATGTGTCGGACTTCGTCGGGGTCGAACGGGACCTGGACGTAGTCGTACGCCCCGAGCTTCATGGCGTCGACCGCCGACGCGATCGTCCCGAATCGGGTCAGCGCGATGAACTTCGCATCGGTCAGGAGGGACGGAAGCGCACCGAGGACGTTGAGCCCGCTCACCTTGGGTATGTCGAGGTTCAACAGAACGACGTCGACGCCGCGGGCGTGCAGGAGATCGAGGGCCGCCTGGCCGTCGGCCACGGCGATCACCTCGTGGCCCGCTTCCGTGAGTAGCTCCGACAGACTGCTCCGGAGCTCCGCTTCGTTTTCGACCACGAGCAGGGTGGCCCGTGCCGGAGTGGAGTCCTGGACACCAGCCGCAGGCACCGCGGGCGCCCGGCTCCGCACACTCGTGCGCATCGAATCACCTCGTCGTCGTTGGACGAGGTGATTCTAGCGGCGCCGGCCGTGGCGCTCCGTCAGGTGGCTACGGACGTTCCGCGTGGTGCTTTTCCCGACGCGCCGGCCCGACGCCCACCGCCGTGATTCGCGTCACGCTACACGTGCACCTGACGCCGGAGCAGTCGTCCGATGTCCTCCGCCGCCGATGCGACGCCCTCCAGGAGGTCGTCGAGCGACACGATTCCGGAGACGCGGCCGGCGTTGTTGACTACCACCAGGCGGCGCACCTGCCGGTCCGCCATGATCTCGAGGGCACCCTCGATGGATGCGTCCTCGTGGATCGTGACCACGTCGCCCGTCATGACGTCGAATACGCGGGTCTTGTCCGGATCGAGCTGCTCGGCGACGCAGCGAATGACGATGTCTCGATCGGTGACGATCCCCTCCGGCCGACCGTCGCCATCGGTGACCACAAGCGTGCCGACCTCTTGCTCGCTCATCCGACGGGCCGCCGCCCGGACCGTGTCCTTGGACGACGCCGTCTGGGCCAGGCGTGTGCAGATTGTTGCGACCGTCATCGTGTCCCCCTTCAGGCGACCCGCACGCATTGGGGCCTCCGAGAGCACGGGTGTGCCCACGGAGGCCCACGTGCAGCAGGTCACTTGATCTCGATGTGGCGACCCTTGGAGTCTGGGCCCTTCGGCAGGTGGATCATCACGACCCCGTTCTTGTAGACGGCCTTGATCTTGTCGGCCGCGACGGTGCGGGGAATCGTGAAGGACCGCTCGAACGTGCCGTACCGGCGCTCCCGGATGTGCATCCGATCGCGCTCCTCCTCGTGCTCGAACTTCTTCTCGCCCTTGAAGATCAGCACGTTGTCCTCGATGGAGATGTCGACATCCCCCTTCGACATGCCGGGGATCTCGGCGGTCAGGACGAACTCACCGTCCGCCTCGACCAGCTCCACCGCGGGGAACCACTCACCCGTCTCGACGAACGGGGCAGCGAAGACGGAGGGTGCCAATACGGTCGGATAGTCGAAGAAGCTCCGCATCCGATTTCCCAGCGTCTCCAGCTCGTGCCACGGGGTGATGTCCGCTCCCCACCCTCTCTTGGTGAGCGCAGGCATCTGTCTTCTCCTGTCGTTGGAAGTTCATGACCCGGCCCCAGCGGCCGGGTCCCGGTCGCGGCTGAGCGCACGAGACGTGCCACGGAGCGGGCCTGCGCGAAGCCCACCCGCGGCGATTCCGCCCGGTCCTGCTCCACGTGCCGGGGCAAAGAGTCTCCGTGTGGTGGGGTCGAGCGGGACAGAACGCCCCCCCCGCCTCAGGCGATCTTGAGGACCTCGGCGTAGTAGCGGCGGCACTCGGCCTCGCGGCCGCGCACGACCCGCAGCTCCCTCAGGCGACCCGAGCGGGCCGTGACCACGGTCGCTTGACCGTTGTCCCCGTTGCGGTGGTAGTAGATCACGACCCAATCCCGAGTCCGACCGAGCTCGTGTGCCCGCTGGGTATTCGAGAAGAGCGCTTTGAAATCCCAGCCGCCTCGCTCCGCCTCCATGATGGGAAGCCACGCGACGCCCTCGGGGTTGAAGCGTCGGGGCGCGATGGTCCGCAGCTGGCCCGTGCGGGTGCGCCAGCGGTACTCCTTGTCGATCTCCAAGAGCAGCGCGACGGAGGGGCGCCACTCGGATGGCATGTCCCCCGGCACCCGTCCGCGGAATGTGTGCGCGAGCCGTACCGCGAGTGCCTCACGGATCCCACGCGCCCGCTTGTCGCCGATCCCGTCCACTTCGAGCAGGCGACCGTCGTGAGCCGCTAGCTCCAGCTCCTCCAGCGTCGCCACGCCGAGCTCCTCGTGGATGCGGCGGGCGAGCCCCGGGCCCACCCCCGGCAGCCGCTGGAACGCCTCCACCGGCGAGTGCTCCGCCTCGAGGCGCTCGAGCAGCCGGAGCCGCCCCGTCTCGAGGATCTCCGCGATCGAGCTCGACAGCGCCCGTCCGACCCCGGGAACCGTCTGCAGCCCTGCTTTGCCGGCCTCCGCGTATAGGTCGACGACCGGGCGCTCCAGGTGAATCACCTCTCGGGCGACGCGGCGGTAGCTGCGGATACGGAACGGGTTGGCGTCCAGAGCTTGCAGGAGGTCGGCCACCCGTTCGAGTCGGTCGGCCACCTCCCGGTTGGTGACGACCACGGCTCGCGTGGTGATCTGCCGATCCGGTCCGGCGGAGGCCTGGATGATCATGATGCCTCCTTCTCTCGCGTCTCGCCTCCACGACGCGACAGGTGCAAGCTCCGCGCCCGGCCGGCGCAGCGGGAGCCTCAGCCCCGGGTTCCGCCAGCCGGCGGACGCCCGTGCTCCCCCTCTCGTCCCGAGATGGGTCGAATTGTCCCGCGAGCCTGGCGGACCGCGCTGCCGATCAGACGCCACACCCGGCACGGCATGTGCACCCCTCCATGAGCGCTCGGCGGGAGTGGAA
>JBFGFY010000251.1:0-4366 GCA_041579355.1 Longimicrobiales bacterium
CCCTCGTCGACGAGCATCGCTCCGCTCGCTTGGACTTACAGTCTTCTGAACCTCCTGCACGTCAACACGCAGGAGTCCTTCATCCGGGGCGAGCTGCTCTTCTCCGAGGGCGACTGCTTCGATCAGTTCGTCTTCGACGAGTCGTACCGCCTCCTCGATCAACACGGGTTCCTCTACGTCGAGGACATGACCGCGGAAGACGACGGGTCGGGCGGGCGGCGGATCCAGGTGGCCACGCGCGACGAGTGGTCCACCAAGGTCGACCTAGGCGTCACGTACGAGTCCGGCCTGAACCTGGAGACGCTCGAGGTCAGCGAAGACAACTTCCTGGGGAACGGAGTCTTCTTCGAGTTCACCCATTACGCCCGGCGCGAGACCCGGAACCAGTCGTTCCGCCTCCGCACCCCGCGGTTCTTCGGGCGCTCCGACGCGGGGATCGGCGTGGGGACCTCGCGCCCCGGCCGATTCTTCGAGCAGTACTGGCGATATCCGTTCGTCGGTGAGACGGGCCGGATCGCGGTCCGAGAGGGCTACAACTACGGGACGGACTTCTACGCCTACAGCACGGACGGGGCCGAGCCCTACATCCAGGTCCTCGTGCCGTTGCGAAGGGAGCTCGCGGAGCTGTCCGCGGCGTACCGCTTCGGCAACCCGGGGGAGTCGGTGGTCCTCGGGGCGAGCCTGACACGGGACGTGATCTCGTTCCCCCAGGCCCTCGAGATCACTTTCGGCGACTTCGATCTCCGCGAGCCCCTGCCCGGAATACCCCCTGGCCCACTGCAACGGCAGCTGAGGCCGTCGGCGGCGACCCGCTTCGCGCTACACCTCGGGACCCGCAGGATCCGTTACGCGGACTACGTCGGGCTCGACGACCTGCGCGCGCGAGACCGGGTCGGCCTGGGTCTCTTCGCCGGCGTCACCGTGGGTAAGAGCCTGGGAATCCTGGGGTCGAGCCGCGCGCCCTCCGAGGACGACATCTTCACGCGTGGGCACATGAGCTTCACGCACCCGATCGGATCGTCCCTCGTCCACGGCGGTTGGACGCTGGAGGCGAGGCACGTCGCGGAGGGATGGCGTGACGCTCTGGGAGAGGCGGAGCTCATCGCCTACGGACGGAACGACGCGCTCGCGAGCCACACGCTCTTCTTCCGTGCGTCGGCCGCGGCCGGATGGAACACGACCCTGCCGTATCAGCTCGCTCTCGGCGGGCGCGAAGGCGTGCGGTCTCTCGACGAGGACCGCTATCCGGGTGGCGAGATGCTCCGCTTCGTGCTGGAAGACCGCATCGTCCTGCCGTGGCCCCGTGAGACCATCGACCTGGGCCTCACCCTCTTCGGAGACCTCGGCCGGGTCTGGCCGGGGGACGCTCCGTACGGCGTCGACTCGGGTTGGCAGGGCGCGCTCGGATTCGGCCTCCGTCTGGGCCTCCCGCGCGGTTCGCGCCACATCTACCGGACGGACATCGCGTTCCCGGTGGGGCCCACCAGCGGTGGCCCGATCTTCCGGGTCACCTTCGAGCTGAACAAGCTCCGCTCCGGGTTCATCACGCAGGACGTGGTGCGGAGTCGGCGGTTCCGGGTCGGACCGGACTCGTTCTTCTTCTAGCGGATCGGGCGCCGCCCTCTACGGGGCCAACCCGACCCTGGATTAGCGCCGGAACCGGAACAGGAAGATCGCGGCGACGAGCCCGAGGCCGATGGCGGCCTTCATGAGCGCGTCCGTGTCCCACTCCTGCGCGGCCTCGCGGGGCTCACGCGAGCGGACCTCCTGCTCCTGGTGGATCGCGCAGAAGCCGGAGCCCTCACGGGCGTCCCTCTTGCAGCGATCCCCTTTTTTGGTCGTTCCCTTGCACTGGCTCACGGTCTCAGCTCCTACTGGGGGCCCACCTCAAAGGATACTACGAGTCCAGGCCTGAAGTGGTTCACGGATCAGCCGAGGACGACCATCCGCCTCCGTAGCTTCGCGTGTGGGCGCCGCTCGTCGAGGCGCCGGAGCCCCAGGTCACGGGCCGTGCGTCGGGCCTCCTCGAACTCTGCCGGCTCGAGGTGCCTGTTGATCTCCGGCAGGTGGTCGGGGGTCACGCGCCCCGCCGGATAGTACTGGTCCATGAGGTTCACGTACGTGTCGGGGCCGAGCCGCTCGGCGATCCACTCGAGGATGGCGCGGGTTTCGTCGAGCATGCCGGGCATGACGAGGTGGCGAATGAGGAGGCCCCGCACGGCGATCCCCTCGTCGTCCAGCCGCAGAGGACCGACCTGGCGATGCATCTCCTCGATCACACGGCGGGCGACCTCCGGGTAGTCGGCCGCCATCAGGTAGGTCTTCGATGCCTCGGCTGACCAGAGCTTGAAGTCCGGCATGTAGATGTCGACCACCCCGTCGGTCCAGGCGAGGCTCTCCATGGAATCGTAGGCGCTCGTGTTGTAGACGATCGGCAACCGGAGCCCCATGGGCACTGCGGCGGCCATCGCCTCGAGCACCTGCGGCACCACGTGCTCGGGGGTGACGAAGTTGATGTTGTGGCACCCGCGCTTCTGGAGCCCGATCATGAGCGACGCGATCTGCTGGGGCTTCAGCGCCGCCTCGTCCTGTCCGGGGGGGATCGCCTGCGAGATATCGAAGTTCTGGCAGAACTTGCAGCGCAGGTTGCAGTGGCCGAAGAAGATCGTACCCGAGCCGTTCCAGCCGCGCAGGCAGTCCTCCTCACCGAAGTGTGGGAACGCGCTCGAGACCACGGCGTGGCGTCCCGTCTTACACGCAGCCCATTTGCCGTGCACGCGGTCCACACCGCAGTCGCGCGGACAGAGGCGGCAGTCGCGCAGCGCCGCGACGGCGTCGCTGGTGCGGCGCTCGAGCTCGCCGTGAGGGAGATCCAGGTACGCAGGACGTGTCATCAACCGCACTTGAGCCTGGGGCTATATTCGACCGACCCGCCGCAGGCGGCGTCGAATCGAGCCACCTCGACCCGGGACCCATGGAGACGAAGCGCCCCACCATGCCGGCTGCGGAGGAGATCCTCGGCCGCTACTACCCCGTACTCGATCACGGGTTTGTCGCGCTCATCGACTACATGGGGTCGGACGAGGCGGTCGAGCAGGCCGCCCGCGTGAGTTACGGCGCGGGCACACGAAAGGTCTCGGAGACCCGCGGCCTCATCCGTTTCCTGCGGCGGCACCGCCACACGACGCCCTCCGAGATGGTCGAGTTCAAGTTCCATTGCGCGATGCCGATGTTCGTGGCCCGCCAATGGATCCGGCATCGCACGGCCTCGGTCAACGAGCTGTCCGCGAGATATTCGCTCATGCCGCTGCTCTTCTACAAGCCGCCGGAGGAGCACTTCCTGCTCCAGAGCGAGTCCAACAAGCAGGGGCGGGAAGGCGGCGCGCCGCCCTCCGTCTATCGTGAGGCGGTGGGACGCTGGGAGAAGCTGCGCGCCTCCGCGGGTGACGCCTACTCCTGGATGCTGGAGGAGGACGTGGCGCGAGAGATCGCGCGCATCGATCTGCCCTTGTCCACGTATACCCAGTGGTACTGGAAGATCGACTTGCACAACCTGCTCCACTTCCTCTCGCTCCGGGTCGATCCGCGGGCGCAGTGGGAGATTCAGGAGTTCGCACGGGCGATCGCCGGCATGGTCAAGCGCGTGGCCCCGCTCTCGTACGAGGCGTGGGTCGACTACGACCTGGAGTCCCGGCCGCTCACGCGCGCGGAGCGGCACGTGCTCTCCCGTCTCGTGGACGCCACCGAGGGCGAGCTCACTGCGCGAGATCGCGCGAAGGTCTCCAAGGCCGAGATGAAGGACGCGGGCCTCTCCCCCCGGGAGATCCGAGAGCTCGTGGAGAAGCTCCAGGCGCCCGACCGCCCGGACTTCGAGCTCGACCTGTCGCGGTTCCGCACGGCCGAGGAGGTGGCGGCCGAGATGTACGAGGCGGTCCCGGGCGACTTCCAGTAAGGCGTCGTCGCCCGGGACCGTCCCGGGTTCAGGTCCTATCTAGGCGGACACGGATCCTCACCCGGCACCGGTGCAGTGCCCGGCGGGAGGAACCGGCACGGGTCCACTTCGTCCAGCGTGACGCGCGTGCCGGTCCGGATCAGCGCTCCCGCGCTCGGCCCCTGGAAGAAGCCGTACCCGTCGCGCGTCGCCATCCACGCGAGCGGGCCGCCGACGACGCGGCCGGCGGCCGTCGTGACGTCCTTCACGCGCGTGACGAGTCGCTCGTACTCGGGGTCGCCCTGGCTGCGGCCCGAGAAGCTGCTCAGGTCCGAGCTCGCGACGAAGACGACGTCGACCCCCTCGAGGTTGGCGACCTGCTCGATGATGTCGACTCCCTCCGGCTGCTCGATCATCGCTACGATCATGATGTTC
>JBFGFY010000252.1:0-4327 GCA_041579355.1 Longimicrobiales bacterium
CTGGCACGATCCGTGCGAAATCATCCCGCGCTCTACGGTCCGCTGGACGACCGGGGCGACTGTCTGGCTACGTAGCCACCCGTCTCTCGAACCAATGCGGGCATTTTGTGCGGCCGTTGGGTAAATTGGTCGCAGACTCATGCCCCCCCAGGCCGATAGAGCTGTGACAAACACGCCCGACGATCTCGAGACCCTTCTTTCCGACTATGAGCGCCGCAAGCAGGACGAAACGCGGCGCATGGTCCAAAGGGCTTTCAAGCTCGAAAACGCCCGGAAGAAGGGAGCCGAGCACTTTCGGCGATACGCGCTTCCGCACACACGTGAGGTGGCAGAGAAGCTGCAGCAGGCCGGCCACCGGGTGGTATATCAGGAGTTCCTCGATGCTTATCCGCCCAACGTCCGGCTGCACCTCTACCCGAAGGCGGGTGCGATGGACCCGGAGGACGGCAGGCGAATGTCACTCGAGTTCATCTGGGGCGAGCCGGATCCGGACCGTCTGTTCGCCAGGCGGTGGACCGCCGACGGTCTAGGGGAGATGAGCGAGAGCGGGTCCGTCCCCGCCGTGGACGTGGACGAGCTCTGGGTTCGGGAGCAGCTCATGTCGTTCGTGCGCGACGCGCTCGACCTCTCGTAGCGAGAGCTACGCCCGTGGACGATCCGCTCTTCGATCCCTGGGGCTTCGAGGCCGAGCCCCCGGCCGAGCGGTCGGCGAAGACGCCGTCGGCCAGGCCACCGGCCAAGGCCGGGTCCGGACCGCGCTGGCGCCCGCCGTCGGGCCTGTCACCCGGCTTACCGGCCACCTCGGCGCAGCACGTCGCACACGGCCTCAAGCCGCTCAAGAGCGGTATGGTGCCGAAGGCGCGCCTGGCGGGAGCGCCCGGTTTCCTGCGGTCCATGGCCGCTCCTCGCCTCCACGAGTTCGTGGGCCAGCTTCAGATGGCGCACCACGAGGCCTCGATGGAGGACGACCTGGAGGGTGCCCCGCCACGGCTGCGGCTCGCGATGAGGCCTTGGCGGGGCCCTTGGACGGAAGACCTCGCGCCCCCGCAGGGAATCCTGGAGCTCTCGCTCCCGGAAGGCGCCGAGGGACCCGTGACCGTGAGGGTCTGGCTCGACGCCGAAGCGGCGACGCCGGACGAGGAGTCGCGGGTCCCGACCGCCAGGCTCGGAGCCGCGTGGCTGGAGCAGCTGGTGCTGGGGTTCGTGGAGCGCTTGCTCGCGCGCGCCTGACCTCCTCCGGCCCGAGTTTGATGCGGCCTTCAGGCCGGGAGTATCTTCCGGCCGTGAACACGCTCATGCGCAGCACCGCCGCCCCGCTGTTCGTAGTCGGCACGCTGTGGGCGGCGATGACGTCGGAGGTCGCGGCGCAGGGGGCCGGACAGACCGCTCCAGGCGCGATCGTCGGCCGGGTCGTGCTCGAGCCCCCGCCCCCTCCCCGACGTAGCGCCAACCGCTACCCCGGCGGGGCGACGGAAACCCGCTCCATCCAGCGATTGCCGGCCTTCGTGTACCTGGTGGGTCCGATCCCCGGGACCGGCGCGGCCGCGGGTGCGCCCACCATGACGCAGCGCGATACGACGTTCGTGCCGTCCGTTCTCGCCGTCCGCGTCGGAGGCACGGTGGCTTTTCCGAACGGCGACCCCTTCTTCCACAACGTGTTCTCCTACTCGAGCCCACAGCGCTTCGACCTCGGACGGTATCCGCAGGGCGAGTCGAAGTCCGTCACCTTCCCCGAAGCCGGCATCGTCGAGGTCTTCTGCGAGGTGCATGAGTTCATGCGGGGGGCGATCGTCGTCACCCAGAACCCGTTCCACGCGGTCGTCGCCGCCGATGGTACGTTCCGGATCACCGGAGCACCTCCCGGCGAGCACACGATCGCCTTCTGGCACCCGGACCACCGCCCTGCGGAGCAACGGGTTTCCGTGTCGTCCGGTCAGACTACGAGAGTCGAGGTGGAGCTGAGGCGGTGAGGTGGTTGCGGGAGAGCTTCGCGGCCAAGCTGCTGGCAGCACTGCTCGGCACCGTGGGGCTCCTTCTCATCATCGTGTTGGTGGCCGTCCGCGGCGAAACGGGGCGCCAGGTCGAGGTCGTCGTAGACCGGACCATGCGCAACGCAAACGCCCTCTTCGAGGAGCTGAACGAGCTCCAGCGCCAGCAGGCGACGCGGCTCGCGAGACCCTTCACCGAAGGGGTTCGAGCGCGCGCGCTACTTCGGGCCACCATCGAGGCGGGCGACTTCGACTACCTCGCGGACGTGGTGGACTACGAGATGCAGCTCGCCGAGCTGGTCGATGCGCTTCTCGTATTCACGGACCCCTCCGGCTTGCCGGTTCTCACCCTCGTACAAGGCCGGCGGGTCCTGGAGGGCGACCCGGCGCACATCGCCCCTTTGGCACGAAGCCTCTTGGCGGGGAATGAAGAGGAGCTCACCGCCTACCGGCTCATCGACGGGGAGATGTACAGCGTCACATCTCAGTACGTCGACCTCCAAGGGAGTCCCATAGGAACGATCACGTTCGGTCTGCCGATCGCCGCCACGGACGTGGAGCGAATCGGCTCGATCGGGGGCTTCGAAGCCTGCTTGTGGGCCGACGCGGCCGGTTGCGTCGTGTCCACGCGTGGCGTCGACGCGGAAGTCGGGGCGCTGATGGCTCAAGCCGCGCGCTCGGGCGACGTGATGCGTGTGAGCGCACCCGGGATGGAGTGGTCCATCCGCTCCGAGCTACTGACCCCCGACGACGCGACGGAAGGGCAGCGAATCGTCGCAGTGCCGCTCGACGAGGTCCTTGCGCCCTTCGACCGCATCGGACGAGCCCTCCTGTTCGGGGGCGCCGGCGCCCTGGCGCTGTCGGCGCTCCTCGGCGCCGCTCTCAGCGCGGGGCTCACCCGGCCGGTGCGTGCGCTGGTCGCGGCCACGGGTCGTGTGGCGGCCGGTGACTACGAGACCGAGGTGAGCGTCGCGTCGCGCGACGAGATGGGAACCCTCGCCAGCGCTTTCAACGACATGACGCGCGGGCTGCTCCTGCGAGAGCGCTACCGTTCGGTCTTGAACAAGGTCGTGTCGCAGGACGTCGCGACCGAGCTCATGAAAGGCGACGTGGAGTTGGGCGGCGAGAATCGATTGGTGACCGTTCTGTTCGCCGACATCCGCGGTTTCACCGCGCTTACCGAGGGCATGGAGCCGCAGCAGGTGATCGGACTACTGAACGAATGCATGGAGCACCTGAGCGAGGCCATCGATGCCGAGGGGGGCGTAGTGGACAAGTTCATCGGGGACGAGGTCATGGCCGTCTTCGGCGCTCCCGTCACACAAGACGATCACGCCCGTCGGGCCGTCTCGGCGGCCCTGCGCATGCGGAGGGGAATGGCGGCCTTCAACGCGGCCCGAGAAGGCCGCGGCGACGCCCCGCTCGGGGTCGGCGTGGGGATCAACAGCGGACTCGCGGTCGCGGGCAACATGGGCTCGAGCAACCGGCTCAACTACACGGTGGTGGGCGACACGGTGAATCTCGCCTCACGGCTCGCCGGCGTGGCTCGAGCGGGTCAGATCCTGGTCGGCGGAGCCACGCTCCGCCTCGCCGGCCCGGGCGTCGTCGCCCCCCCTCTCGGAGGCCGTACCCTGAAGGGATTCTCCACCGAAATCGAGGTCTACGCGGTGGAAGAGATCCAGGGCGAGCAGGCTTCGGCCTAGCGTCCGCGAAGGCGGCTTCAGGATCCGAAGGCCAGCTCCAGATTCAGAGTTCCCCTCGTGCCCACCTCGACCCTCTGGCGCAGCGACCCGAGATCGGGATGGAACGCCACGACCGTGTGCTCCCCAGGCGGAACACCAGCGATGCGAAAGGCCCCGTTTGCATCCGTGACGACGTGGTAGCGGTGCGTCGTCACCACGATCGTCGCGCGCATGAACGGATGCACCTCGCAGAAGACGTGGGCGATGCCAGGCCGATCGAATGTGTATTGCCGCGACTGCCCCTGTGGATAGCGCCCCAGGTCGAAGCGCGCATTGGCTGCGTACGAGAAGACGTTGTGGAAGAAGGGATCCTCGTTAGGGAACTGAACCACGGTGCCCGTTCGGACCGCGATCGCCGAAGGCACGAACACAGTGTCACGCTGCGTGATCTCCACGGTGGCCAGCGCCGCTCCAGCTCCGGAACCGGTGGATCCAGAGGTGTCCTCGAGATAGACGACTACGGGAACGGCCTGCATGGGGCGCGCAGGCGCGGCGCCGGCCGGGTAGCGGGGGGCCGTCTTCCGCGCCGGACCCGGCTCGGCCCAGACGGTGCCCTCGATGACGGCGCTCTGCGCCACCGCCGGCTCGCACAGTACC
>JBFGFY010000253.1:0-4312 GCA_041579355.1 Longimicrobiales bacterium
GAGCAGGTGATTCTGGTACCAGACCGGGGTGTGGGGTCCGTAGGCGATCGCACCATCGACTCGGTCCGGGAACTGCTCGGCGGTGGCCAACGTCACGTGCCCGCCTCCCGAGCATCCGTACTGGATCACCCTGCGGGGCGTGCCGAAGCGCTCCAGGAAGAAGTCGTGCACGGTCTGTAGGTGGCGGATCTCCCGCGCGGGATCGTAGAAGCCCGCGTAGCGGCGCTCGTGCCGCGCCGTTCCCGAGAGCGCGTAGCCCGCGCCGAGCAGGTAGTAGGTCAGCGGGGTCTCCCTCGCCCAGCCGGCCACGTCCAGGTCCCGGAGCAGGACGCCGTTCCAGTTTGAAGGAACCCGGATGATCCACTCGGTCCCGTCTCCCAGGACGCCGCTCTCTTCCCGGAAGTCGGCCTGGGAGGCGCGCTGGCTGACGGGTGCCGTTTGCGCGGCGAGGTCGGGGGCCCACAGGGCCGCGAGGGCGAGCAGGAGGGCTGCGAGGAAGGGGCCTAGCCCGGCTCGCTCGCGGGCCATTCGCGGAGGGTGGGTTCGGACGGTTGGCGTCATGGTTGGCTCCCGGCTGTTCGGCCTCGGAGGGCCAAGGTGGGGGGCGCGGGGCGGTGGGGCGAGGGGGGGAGCTGCGGTCTGGGCTGTCCCCAGTCGTCATGGAGGGGCCCCGCCCCGGGAGCCAGCGTGGCACGGAAGTCGGTCGAAGCACCGACCGTCCTGGCTATACCCTGTACAGCATATGCGTCAGACGGCATATTGATGGCGGCATGGGAAGTCGAGTTCACGGACGAGTTCCAGGAGTGGTGGGACACGCTCGACTCCGACACTCAGGACGCGGTCGATGTCGTCGTGGGCCTGCGCAGGGTCGCGATCCTGCTCATAGGCGGCCTGAAGGCGGGGGATGACAGGTGGTATGAGCGACACGTCCCTACGGCCGATGACCTGTACGACGATCACCTCCGCGAGATTGGCGAAGAGGAGGCCCGTGATGGCTAAGAGGTTTTCGGAACTGCGCGCTCGGATGGACCCGAAGCGTCGAGCTCGCAACGCCGAAAGGACGGCCGCGCTTCTCGCAGCGATCGACCTCGCCGAGCTCCGCAGCGCGCGCAATCTGACCCAGGAAGAGCTGGCCGAGCGCCTGAACATTTCGCAATCGAACGTCTCTCGGCTCGAGCATCGAGACGACATCCTCGTGAGCACGCTCCGCCAGGTCATCGAAGCAATGGGCGGCGAGCTGGTGCTCGAGGCGGTGTTTCCCGACGGACGCGTGCGGTTGTCTCGGTACGAGAAGGCGCCGGCGTAGACGGGGCCGGCTTCGCGGCACGTCACGGTCCCATCGACGCATACCGAGGGCCGATCGAGCCATGGAACCCGAGCCGTTCTGATCGCAGGTTCGGACCGGAGCCGTCTCACGTTGCCCGCACTCCTGCAGGAGCCCAGCTTTGACGAGCAAGCACGCCTCTCCCGGAGGACTCATGCACAGGACAGTCGAGGCCATCGTCGAAGCCGACGGGACGATCCGACTCCTCGAGCCCTTCGAGCGCGAGGCGGGTCCCTACCGGGTGCTGGTCACGTTCGTGCAAGAGGCCCCCGAAGAAGGCGGGGCCATGGCTCCTCTACTCAGTCAGGGCGCGCTCGGCGACTGGGCGCGCGAAGAGGAGGACGTAGCCTGGAGCCACTTGCAGCCAGAACCATAGCGCTGGTCCCGTTTCCGTTCTCGGATCTGACGCGTTCCAAGTATCGTCCTGTGCTCGTATTGGCCACAGCCGGGTTTGGCGACGTGGTCCTCTGTCAAATCACGAGCAACCCGTATTCCGACGCGATCGCCGTCGAGCTTACTCTGGATGACTTCGCCGAGGGATCGCTCCGACGGATCAGCTACGCGCGCCCAGGCAAGCTCTTCACGGCAGACAGGACGTTGATTCGGCGCAGAATCGGCGAGCTGCGCCCTGAGGCGCATGGAAGGGTGGTGAACCGCGTGGTCGCATTGATCCGCAGCGGTACTTCGGGCTGATTGTGTGCCGCAGAGGGCAAAGGTGGGGCGAACTGGATGCCGCGAGGAACGGCGAGCCGTTGTCCAAGATTCCGGGGCTGGAATAGCTTGTGAACATGGACACTCGACCGCTCGTGCGCGTGACAAGCGTTCGCCCACTCGAGGGCTACAAGCTGCGCGTGCGCTTCACCGACGGAACCGAGCGCACCATCGATGTCGAGCGCTACCTCCGGGGGCCGATCTTCGAGCCCGTCCGCCGCGACCGGGCCGTGTTCGAGGCCGTGGCCGTGGACCCGGAGCTCGGCGTCGTCCATTGGCCGAACGGGGCTGACATCGATTCGACCGTGTTGCACGGATCCGCTGAGCCGGCGTGGGCTACCGACTGAGCGTTCGGCTGCACCTCGAGCGACCGTGACTCGATCGCGCGCGCAGAGCGGAGAAGGAGAAGTGGAGTGACGATTCGCCGATTCATTGCGTCGCTGGCGTGCCTCGCGCTGCCCACCCTCGCCGCGGCCTGCGGCGGCGACGCCTCCGATGCCGAGCCCCAGGTCACGCGTAATCCTCTGCTGCGGCCTGAGCGCTTCGCGGAAACGGCCCCTGCGACGTTCCAAGTGAGGCTCGAGACCAGCGAGGGCGACGTCCTGATCCAGATGCACCGTGATTGGGCTCCACTCGGCGTGGACCGGTTCTACAACCTCGTACGCGGGGGCTATTACGACGACTCGCGGATCTACCGGGTCGTGCCCGGCTTCATGGCCCAGTTCGGCATCCATGCAGATCCCTACGTGACGCAGGCCTGGAAGTCGGAGTTTCTCGTAGACGATCCGGTCACCCGGTCCAACACTCGCGGCCGCGTCGCCTTCGCGAAGGGACGTGTGCATAGCCGGACCACCAACGTGTTCATCAGCTACAGGGACAACAGCTCACTGGATGAGAACGGCTTCGCTCCGATCGGCGAGGTAATCGACGGTATGGACGTCGTCGACGCATTCCATGCCGAATACGGCGACGGCCCCCCTCGGGGCGACGGTCCCTACCAGGCGATGGCCGAGGCCCGGGGCAACGAGTACCTGGACGCCGACTTTCCGGAGCTCACGAGGATCGTGCGGGCCACGGTCGTGGGCGGGAGCTGAGCCCGGAGCGGCAGGCCGCTCCCAAGACCGGCCAGCGCCATCCACCTCAGAGAAACACCACCGGATCGGGCAGCTCGTTCGGTCCCCCGCCCTCGCTCGGGAAGAGTTGGGCCGCGTGCTTCGCGCAGCCCAGCACGCCTTCGAGCGCCCCCCGCCGGTACTCACCCGCCCCGAACGCAGCTTCCATCTGCTGGCAGATCGCCCGCCACTCCTCTTCGGTTACGGGCCGGTAGCCCCGGTCGGCCACGATCTCCACGCGATGATCGGCGAGCAGGACGTAGACGAGAACGCCGGAGTTCTCCTCCGTGTCCCACACGCCGAGGCTCGTGAACACCTCGATCGCCCGCTCGCGCGGGGTTTCGCCGGCCAGGAGCGCGCCGATGCCGAGACTGGATTCGACGGCGAACCGGACCTCGCCGCGGTGGGTCTTCTCGGAAGCGGCGATCGCCTCCTCGATGGCTCGGCGCGCCTCCTCGTCGAACTTGCGCGTGAGTGAGCGCCGGGACGTAAAGAGGTGCCGCAGCACGCGGGCTGTCCGCATCACCAGCTCCCCGAGGCGCCGCCACCACCGAAGCCTCCTCCTCCTCCGCTGAAGCCTCCGCCGCCCCCGCCGAACCCACCACCCCCGGACCATCCGCCGCCGCCCCACCCGGAGCGGCTCCCTCGCGAGCTCCACCCACGCGTGCCTCCGGCCACGAGTGCGAAGAAGAACGCGCCGAGCCCCGCGAAGGCGCCGAGGACGAGCAGCCTCGAGAGCACGAACACGATCGCCCCGGCGAGCGCGCCCGTCGCCGCCGCGCCGAGCACCCGGCCGAGGATGGCGCGGAGGATGCCACCGGCCATCAGCACCAGGAACAAGAAGACGATGACGTAGGGAAAGAGCGCGTCGGGGTCCTGGACGAGACGGCGCTGCGGAGGCGGCGGGAGATCTTCGCCGCGCGCGACGGCGATCATCCGGTCCACGCCCGCGGCCACGCCGCCGTACATGTCGCCGGTCCGGAAGTGCGGGAGGATGGCCTCGTCGATGATCCGGTTCGAGGTCGCGTCGGTCAGCGCGCCCTCGAGCCCGTAGCCGACCTCGATGCGCACTTCGCGGTCCTGGAGCGCGACGAGGAGGAGCGCGCCGTCGTCCACGTCCGCCCTCCCCAGCCTCCACGCCTCGGCCACCCGGAGCGCGTACTGC
>JBFGFY010000254.1:0-4262 GCA_041579355.1 Longimicrobiales bacterium
CTACGGCCCGGAGCGGGTCCTCGAGCGGGCCGAGGGGCTCGGCGTCGGGCTCCGCTCCCGGCTCTCCGAGCGACTTTCGGGTCACCGGGGGGTAGCGGAGGTGCGTGGGCTCGGGCTCCTGATCGGCATCGCGCTCGCCGAGCAGGGCGTGAGCGCCCACGGCGCGGCGGCGCGGGCCGCCGCCGCTGCGATGCGGCGGGGGGTGCTGGTTCTCCCGGCGGGTGAGTCCGGAGAGGTCCTCGAGCTCACCCCGCCGGTGTCGCTGACGGAGCAGCAGGCGGAGCACGCGGTGGAGGTGATCGTGAGCGCTGTCGAGGAGGTCCTCTGAGACGCCGGAAGCTCGTGCTCGGCGGCGCGGCCGTTGCGGGGTGGATCACCCTCGTGGGGCTCGTCGCCGGCTCGGCGTTCACCGAGTTGGGGCGCCGCGGCCCCGGTGAGCCCGCCGTCGCGCCGCCGCCCGCGCCCGCGCCCGCGTCGGTCCGGCCGGCCCCCGCCGCCGAGGTGATGACGGCGAGCGTGCCGGTTCTCCTGGTGCCGGGCTGGCTCGACACGGCGCGTGATCTGGCCGCCCTACGTATCCGCTTCCTCGCCGCCGGCTGGGAGCACGTGGAGACGCTGACCTTCCGTGATCCGGCGGGCAGCAACCGGGAGCACGCGCTCGAGATCGACTCCATGGTCGTGCAGATGCTCGCAGAGACCGGTGCCGAGCGCATCGACATCGTCGCGCACTCGATGGGCGGGCTGGCGACCCGCTGGTATCTCCTCACGCACGAGAGCGCGCCCGTGCGGAAAGTGGTCTTCCTCGGCTCTCCGCACCGGGGCACGCTCGCGGCGCACCTCGCCTGGGGCGCCGGCGGGGACGAGATGACGCCGGGCAGCGACTTCCTCGAGACGCTCAACGCCGCACCGCCCGTGCCCGATCCCGCACGCGCCATGACGGTTCGCACACCGATCGATACGCGTGTGGTCCCGGGGGAGAGCGCGACGCTCCCGGGTGTCGAGGACCATTCGGTCTGCTGCCCCACACATCTCGGGCTCGTGCGCGACGAAGAGGTCTTCGCCCTGGTCGTCGATTTCCTGGAGCGGAGCGCGCCTCGCTCCGGGGCGCACGAGTGAGGGGGAACGACTCGCGACCGGTCACCCGCGACTGGCACGGGGTCTTCTTCGATCTCGACGGCACGCTCGCGGATACGGTGGAGCTGATCCTGCACAGCTACCGGCACACCATGGAGTCCCATCTCGGCGAGGCCCTCCCTGACGAGCGGTGGCTGGCCACCATGGGCACCCCGCTCCGCGACCAACTCCGTGCCTTCGCGCGTGACGACGGCGAGGCGGCGGCGATGCTCGAGACGTACACCGCGTTTCAGCGAGGCGTGCACGATGAGATGGTTCGCCCCTTTCCGGGCGCCGCGAGCGTGCTCTCCGCGCTGCGCTCGCGAGGCGCCCGGCTCGCGGTCGTGACGAGCAAGCGGAACGCGGTGGCCCGGCGAACGATGGAGGTGTGCGGGCTGTGGGGCGCGGTCGACTTCGTCGTGGGGGCCGACGATGTCGTGCGCGGCAAGCCCGACCCCGAGCCGGTCCGGCGCGCGCTGGAGGCCCTCGAGCTCGGGGAGCGTGCGCCCGATGTGCTCTTCGTAGGGGATTCGCCGTACGACCTGATCTCAGGGCGCACGGCGGGCACGCGCACGGCCGCGGTCTCCTGGGGGGCGTTCGAGCGCTCGGCGCTGGAGGCCGAGAAGCCGGACTACTTCATCGAGGAGCTGGGTGAGCTGCTCTCGCTCGCGCCGGCTACTCCGCCGACGTAGCGAAGTCGATCTGCTCGGCGAGCTCCAGATCCTTCTCGGTGATGCCCCCCGCGTCGTGTGTGGTGAGGGTCACCGTTACGGTCGCGTAGCGCACGTCGATGTCGGGGTGGTGGTTCATGCCGTCGGCCAGCGTCGCGATCCGGTTCACGAAGACGATCGAGTCGCGGAAGGACTCGAACGCGAACTCTTTGGTGAGCTTGTTGGCTCGCCGCTTCCAGCCCTTTCGGCCGGAGAGCCACCCCCGGATCGACTCGGTGTTTAGCTTGTCCACCGTCCCCGCTCGCGCCATCGGACTACCCCGCCTACAGGACACGACAACACTACACTGACACCGCGACCTGCCAAGTCGTTGAGGGGTTGACGCTTGAGTCGAGCCATTCTTAAGATTTGGGCCC
The DNA here is from genome assembly GCA_041579355.1 of Longimicrobiales bacterium. Classification (GTDB taxonomy): domain Bacteria; phylum Gemmatimonadota; class Gemmatimonadetes; order Longimicrobiales; family Gaopeijiaceae; genus UBA2982. Next base: position 2,201 of record JBFGFY010000254.1, read on the forward strand.
TCCTGCCACCGGGAGGGTGATCGGCGCCCCCATCGTCTAGTGGCCTAGGATAACGCCCTCTCACGGCGTAGACCGGGGTTCGAGTCCCCGTGGGGGTATGGCGCAAAGGGAGGAGCGAGGTCCGGGCGCACGTCCGGACCTCGCCGCTCAGAAGGGTGGGTGGCCGCCAGATCGGCACCCGAGGTCGCTTAGCTCAGCTGGTAGAGCACCACGCTCACATCGTGGGGGTCGCAGGTTCAAGTCCTGCAGCGACCACTCACAGAACGCCCGAGGCGCCGCTCGCCCCGGGCGTTCTCCATTTCCGGTCCGGTGCCCACCGGAGCGTCACACTCCTGCCCACTCGGTCGTTAACCATGCCATGGACCACGACGCTACATGGGGAGGGCAACACCGGGGGGTAGCCCTGCGCACGGCGGCGATCGCCGCCATGGCGCTCGCGGCGTGCACCGACGGCGTCTCCCCCGAGCAAGACGGGCCGATCTCGCAGCTCCCGCGCGACCTGACCGTCACCGAGCAGGTCGTCATCGAGGCCTCGAACGACTTCGGTCTCACGCTTTTCGGGCGCGTGGTTGCCGCCGACCCGCGGCCCAACGTCGTGCTGTCTCCGCTCAGTGCGTCGATGGCGCTCGGGATGACGCTGAACGGTGCCGAAGGGTCGACCTTCGATGCCATGCGCTCGACGCTCGCCTTCGGCACCCTCACGCGCGAGGAGATCAACGCCTCGTACCGTGAGCTGATCGATCTCCTCACGGGCCTCGACCCCCGCGTCGAGTTCGCGATCGCGAACGCGATCTGGGCGAACAAGGACGTGCCCTTCCATCAGGCGTTCTTCGACGCCGTGGCGGCCGCCTTCGATGCCCGCTCCGAGTCGCGTGACTTCGCGGACCCGGCGACGCTGGCGGCGATCAACGGGTGGGTCTCGGATCGCACCGGTGGGCTCATCGACAGGATCGTCGACGGCCTCGACCCGGCGCTCGTCATGCTGCTCGTCAACGCCATCTACTTCGACGGGGCGTGGACCCACCGCTTCGATTCGGCCAAGACGAGGCCGCAGAGCTTCACTCGGCCCGACGGCTCCACGGTCCAGGTCGAGATGATGAGCATGGAGAGCGTGGAGCTGCCACGCGCCTTCGGACCGAACTACCAGGCCGTCGAGCTGCCGTACGGCGGTGAAGCCTTCTCCATGGTCGTGGTCGTGCCCGAGGCGAACACCGGGGCCCGTACGCTCGCGGCCTCGTTGGATGCGGAGGACTGGGCCCAGGTCGTGGCCGGCCTCGCGCGCGGCCGACTCGACCTCCTCTCGTTGCCGAAGCTCACGCTGGAGTACGACCAGTACCTGAACGACGCGCTCAAGGCGATGGGGATGGACGTGGCGTTCGGTGCGGCCGCGGACTTCTCGCGCATGTCGCCGATTGGTCAGGACCTCTGCATCAGCTTCGTGCGTCAGAAGACCTACGTGGAGGTCGACGAGCGCGGCACGCGCGCCGCCGCGGTGACGGGCGTCGGTATCGGGGTGGTCTCCTTCAACGGGCTGATGGTGAACCGCCCCTTCCTGTTCGCGATCCGCGAGCGGCTCTCGGGCACGATCCTCTTCGTCGGGCTCGTGGAAGACCCGACGGCCGCGCCGACGGCCGCCTCACCGCCGGCCGTGGACTGCGGTTAGGGGGCGGACAGCGTGGTCTCCGGGCGGCATTCAGGGCCCGGGACGAGGGCGTCGGGGCGGTCAGGAAGACCGGTACAAGATGACCTGGGCTCGCTCCATCGTGATGAGCCCACCGCCCATGAGCTCCTCCAGGCGCGGGAGGACGCGGCGGAGGTTCTCCTCGGTGTCGACGACCTCCACGATGACGGGGAGGTCGCTCGAGAGGCGGAGCACCTTGCCCGTGTGCAGGCGGGCGCTCGCTCCGAAACCGGCGATGCCGCGCACCACCGTGGCGCCCGCGCAGCCGAGCTCGCGGAGCGTAAGGAGCATCGCTTCGTAAACGGGCTTCCCACGGTGGGGACCCGTCGTGCAGCGGTCGCTCTCACCGAGGAAGATCCGCATGAGCGTCCGCTCGCCTTC
>JBFGFY010000255.1:0-4212 GCA_041579355.1 Longimicrobiales bacterium
GATCGAAATGCCTGTGCGGAATGCCGCCCGTCCCGGCTTCAGCGAGAGCATGGGCGCTGCCTGCCAGCCGCTGGACTTGATCTGGTGGGAACCCACCGACACAGACTTCCACTAGCGCGGGCTGTGACGATGGGTCGCTCGAGACGAACCCACTCTGCGATCTCTTCGAGATCGCGTGGGTTCGAACTAGCCGGCGTCTTGGTAACGGAGGGGGTGGGATTCGAACCCACGAGGGCTTTCGCCCGCCGGTTTTCAAGACCGGTGCATTGAACCGCTCTGCCACCCCTCCAGACTCCCTTCAACGTAAGGACCTCGGACCCCTGGCTACAGCTTGCGCGGCCGGGGCGCAGCCACGGCGCACGGCCAATTCAACGCCGGAGCACCTCACCGACGGCCACTGCGATCCGATCGGCGACCCAAGCGTGACCGGCGTCGTTGATGTGGTCGTCGGTCGCGAAGTGGATGCCCTCCGGATGATCGGCCGCCAGATCCAGGTAGCGGAGGTCGAGCCGCGCGGCCTCGCGTTCGAGCGCCGGAAGCTCCCGGCTACCTCGAGTCGGGAGGCGGACTAGGACCAACGGGACGCGCGCCGAACGCGCATCGCGGGTCATGGCATCGAGGATCGCTGCATTCGTACGCCACCAGGGTCCGACACCGTAACGGGCGCCAAGCTTCCGTTGCGCAACCCGGGTCAGCCCGAGCAACGCAGAATGACGCTCGAGCCACTTCAGCGGCGGCGGGGGCGCGTCGCCAGGAACCGCCAGGCGGAGACCGTCATCCTCGCGAAGGTACGTGGGCTTGGTCATTCCTTCTACGAATCGATACGCGGTCAAGCTGCGATCCCAGTCGGCATCAATGAACGCGATCACCACGACGTCCGGGCGGAGGGGAATCGCATGATGGCGGAGCACATCCCACATCTGGTCGAAGCCCATCCCGGGGAGCGCCATGTTGTGCACCCTGGCTTCAGTCAGGACCCGTTCCAACCGGGCGCGAAACGTCGAGTCGTCCGCGACCCCCGTACCAAAGGCGAAGGAGTCACCGACTACGACCACGAGATCGTCGCTCCTCGGGAAGAGGTCAGCAGACTCGTACGGGCTACGGAAGCCATCCTGACTCGCGACGTAGTCGTTGGCTCTACCGTCGATACTCCACTGGAACTCGACCCCGGGACGCATCCGCCAACCAATGAGCGGGTCCGCCACGAAGTTGCGCGATGGGCGGTTCTCAACCTCCCCGACATAGACTGGCGGCGGCGCCCACGCGGACAGCGGACCCATCAGCATCCGCACCAGCAACTCCCCCGCGACGAGCGCAAACCCCGTGGCCACGATGCCTACGATTGCTCGGCCAAGGCTCCCGCGTAGAAGCTGGAGTCTATCCCATTTACGCAGAATCCCCACGCCGGTCAGGGCGAAGGCTACCTGGATGACGACGATCGTGGCGCGCAGCTGCCTCGAATCGATCGACCCGTCCGGCGAGAAGAGAGCCAAGACGGGGACGCTGAACAGCAGGGCAACCAGGAGACAGGCGCCGCCGAGCCAAGCTCGTCCGTGTGGTCGCGGGCCGCCGTCCTTCATGCTACCCCCTAAGCAAATAGGCCGAGGGCCTCCTCGAACGTCGGCTGGGGGACCTCGGCGGCCGCGAGCGACGTCGCCGGCTGCGCACCGACCACGGCTACTAGTAAGCTGCGGCCGGCTTAAGCCCTGCAGCAAGCCGACAGCTGACGCCCTCCGTCTCGGGACGCCTAGTGGCGGAAGAGCCTCCGGCCCGTGAAGACCATCGCGATCCCGTGCTCGTCCGCCGCCGCCACGACCTCGTCGTCGCGGATGGACCCGCCCGGCTGGATCACGGCCTGCACGCCCGCTGCGGCGGCCGCGTCCACCCCGTCGCGGAACGGGAAGAAGGCATCCGAGGCGAGAGCGCACCCGACGAGGTCGTGGCCGGCCTCACCCGCCTTTCGCACCGCGATCTTCGAGGAGTCGACACGGCTCATCTGACCGGCTCCGATTCCGAGCACGGCTCCGTGCCGCGCGAGCAGGATCGCGTTCGACTTCACGCCGAAGATGGCGGCCCAGGCGAAGCGCAGGTCGTCCCACTCCGCCTCGGTGGGCTCACGGCGCGTCGCCACCTTCCACGAAGGATCACCCTCGCCGTAGAACGGTGGCTCGGCAGGAGTCTGCGCGAGCAAGCCTCCGTAGACGGACCGCATCTGCAGGGCGGCCGGCACCCGCCCGTACGAGCGCAGGAAGTCCGCAGGGTCCATCTCGGGATAGCTCAGGACGCGGATGTTCCTCTTCTGGGTGAGCGTGGCGAGCGCGTCTTCGGAGAACCCGGGCGCGACCACGCATTCGATGAACAGCTCGGACATCGCTTCCGCCGTCTCGCCGTCGACGGTGCGATTCACGGCGATGACCGATCCGAAGGCACTCGTGGGGTCGGTCGCGAGCGCGCGTCGGTAGGCGTCGGCCAGCGACTCGGCGACGGCCACGCCGCACGGCGTCGTGTGCTTGATGATGCAGACCGCCGCCCGCTTCGAGAGCGCGAAGGGCGAGAGGCTCAGGAGCGCGCCGTCCAGGTCGAGCAGGTTGTTGTACGAGAGCTCCTTGCCGTGATGCTGGACGAGCGCGGCGAGGCCGGCCCGTTGATCGAAGCCGTAGAAGGCCGCGCTCTGGTCGGGGTTCTCGCCGTAGCGCAGCGTCTGGATGCGCGACAGCGACGGCGTGAGGCGCTCAGGCAAGGCATCCCCCTCGTCCCCGGACAGCAGGTACTCCGTGATCGCCGCGTCGTACCCGCTGACGTGCCCGAACGCCTTTGCGGCCAGACGCCGACGCAGCCCACTCGTGTCCCGCTCGTCCAGGCCTTCGAGCACGGCTTCGTAGTCCGCCGGGTCGACGACCACGTAGACATCGCGGTGGTTCTTCGCGGCCGCACGCACCATCGTCGGCCCCCCGATGTCGACCTGCTCCATCGCGTCGTCGACGGAGACGTCTCCCTTGGCGACCGTCTCGCGGAACGGATAGAGGTTCACCGCGACGAGGTCGATGGGCGCGTAGCCCTGCTTCTCGAGCGCCCGCATGTCGTCCTCATGCGCCCTCCGGGCGAGAAGCCCCGCGTGCACGGCCGGGTGCAGCGTCTTCACCCTCCCGTCCATCATCTCGGCGTGCCCGGTCACGTCGGACACACTCGTGACCTCCAGGCCCGCCTCGCGCAGCGCACGCGCTGTCCCCCCGGTCGAAAGGATCTCGAAGCCCCGCGCCGACAGCGCCTCGGCGAAGGGAACGATCCCCGTCTTGTCGGACACGCTGAGCAGTGCCCGCTTCATCGCGACTCCTCTGACATGAGTTCGAAATCCGTGCGCTGGGGCTCCACACCCCGGTGGATCGCCGCCGACAGGTGATCCACCGCAGCGGGATAGAGCCGATGCTCGACGGCGAGGACACGCGCCGCGAGATCGCGGGGTGAGTCTCCCGCATGCACGGCCACCCGCGCCTGCGCGAGGATCGCCCCTCGGTCGTACTCCTCGTCGACGAAATGCACGGTGGCGCCGCTCTCCCGCTCCCCGGCCTCGAGCACGGCCTCATGGACGCGCATGCCGTACATGCCCTTGCCGCCGAACTTGGGGAGGAGCGCCGGGTGGATGTTCAGCATCCGGTGTCGGTACCGGGCGACGACCTGCGGCGGCACGAGCTTGAGGTAGCCCGCCAGGAGCACGAGATCGATCCGGTGCTCCTCCAGGAGGTCGAGCATGTCCGAGGCGACCTCGTCGGCACCGCGACCGTTCACGGGCACGACCGCGACGGTGACCCCAGCCCCGGTCGCCCGCTCGACGGCGCCGGCGTCGGGGCGGTCGCACAGGAGCAGGACGATCCGCCACGGTCCGTCCGCGCGCTGATGATCGAGGAGAGCTTGGAAGTTGCTGCCGCCTCCGGAGGCGAAGACGGCCGTGCGGAGCGTCACGCGAGCTCGCCCCCGTAGTGTGGGACGAGGAAGGGATTGCCGACGCGCTCCCGGCCGACGGTCGTCGGCGGGCCGTGCCCCGAGTAGAGCCGCGTACTGTCCGGGAGCGTGAGCACCTGCTCGCGGATCGAGCTCATCAGCGTCCGCAGGTCGCCGCCCGGAAGATCCGTGCGCCCGATCGAGCCCTGGAAGACGACGTCACCGACGAGCGCGAACGACGCGTCGTCCGCGACCAGGATCACGTGCCCCGGC
>JBFGFY010000256.1:0-4098 GCA_041579355.1 Longimicrobiales bacterium
CGCGCCTATCCTGGGGCGCCGCCCCGGATTCCGCACGCGCTCACCGAAGACGAGTGGCGTGAGGCGTCCTGCGTCAACTGCCACGAGCGGGGCGGCTTCGCCTCCCGCTTCGGTGCCTACACGCCGATCACGCCTCATCCTGCCTACGAGAGCTGCTTGCAGTGCCACGTGCCCCAGGAAACGTCCTCGCTCTTCGTGGAGACGGGGTGGCGAACCGCTGCCTGGCCCGAGGTCGGCCGACGCGCGATGGAGGGCTCGCCACCGTGGATCCCGCACACGCTCCAGCTGCGGGGCAACTGTCTCGCGTGCCACGGCGGGCCGGGGGCGGTGGTCGAGATCCGCACCACCCACCCTGAGCGGGCCAATTGCCGTCAGTGCCACGTGCCGTCGGAGGGGCAGGACGGGGCGGAGGCCTTCCGCCGGCCTCTCGACAGGACGGTGCCATCTCCAGGCGGCGCCTGATGAGCGCACGACGTGCTTGTCGCCGGCTCGCCGGCGCCCTGGCGCTCGCCCTGGCCGCGTGCGGTCGGGGCGAGGGGGATGGCAGCGTGCAGCTCTCCGCTTCCTTCGGGCAGTCGGGGCACGGCCCGCCTGAGCTCGCGCTCCTCGCGAGCGCACCGGTCACGGGTCGCAGCGGCCCCGAGGGGCACGCCTTCGACGTCCGCCTGCGGACGCCGCGGGTGACGTCCTATCCGTGTGCGTCGTGCCACGAGCGGCCGGTCACGGCCGGCAGTCGCGCTGATGCCGAGCACGCGGACGTGCGGTCTGTCCACCCGAGCGAGGTCGCGGAGCGATGCGAGACGTGTCACGCGCCCACGGACCCCGCGCGGCTCACGCTGCAAACGGGGGAGACCGCCTCGCTCGACGAGGCCTACCGTCTCTGTGCCCAGTGCCACTTCTCCCAGGCGGACGCCTGGGCGGGCGGCGCGCACGGGAAGCGCCTGGTCGGTTGGCAGGGCCGCCGCGTTGTGATGAGCTGCACCGAGTGCCACGACCCACATGCACCGGTCCTTTCCCAGCAGATCCCCTTCCGGGGGCCGACCATCCCTCGTGCGACCCTCGAGGACCGTCGATGAGCGCCCCTCGAGAGCTGACGTTCGAGGACGTACTCCGCTACGCGGGGGCCGTCGAGGCCGGGGGGGGCCGTTCCCACGAAGCCCCGTGCAGCGCGAGCCCCGCCGAGACGCCCAGCACGCTCTTCGACAAGCCGGTCGACCGCCGACGGGCGCTGCGCATGCTCTTCGGGGCTGCTGCGGTGGGCACGCAGGCGGCGAGCGCCTGCGCCCCGCTCGGCGCGACGGACGAGGAGGCGGAGGCCGCGATCCTCCGCTGGGAGGAGTACTTCAAGGGCAACTTCCGCCTCATGAGCGACGCAGAAAAGGCCGAGACGATCGTCCGCCTCGAGCGGCTCGCGAAGCTCCGTAGCGGTCGCGACGTCACCATCAAGGCGACGCCTCCCCAGCCGGACGTGATGTTCGGTTACGCCTTCAACATCTCCAAGTGCAAAGGCTACCGGAGCTGCGTCGAGGCATGCATCGACGAGAACAACCTCGATCGCGGCACGAACATGCAGTACATCCGCATCTTCGAGATGGAGGACGGCGAAATCGACTTCCATGAGGCGAGCGCCGCTTTCCAGCACGAGGTGCCGGCCGAAGGGCACTTCTACGTGGGGACGCAGTGCTTCCAGTGCGCGAATCCTCCGTGCGTCGAAGTCTGCCCGGTCGGCGCGACTTGGCAGGAGCCCGACGGCATCACGGTCATCGACTACGAGTGGTGCATCGGGTGCCGATATTGCATGGCCGCGTGCCCGTACTGGGCAAGACGCTTCAACTGGAGCGAGCCGACGGTTTCGCCCGCGGAGATCAACCCGACCCAGCACTATCTAGGCAACCGGGCGAAGCCGAAGGGCGTGGTCGAAAAATGCACGTTCTGCATCCAGCGCTCGCGGGAGGGCCGCCTTCCGGCATGTGTCGAAGCGTGCCCCACCGGGGCGCGTGTCTTCGGCAACCTGCTCGATCCCGCCTCGGAGATCCGGTGGGTGCTCGAGAACAAGCGCGTCTTCCGGATCAAGGAAGACCTGGGGACCGAGCCGAGGTTCTGGTACTTCACCGACTAGTCCGCCATGCACCTCACCCACTTGAAGCACTTCCTGCGTACGTCGCTCGACTCCGCGACGAGAGGTGGCCGCAGGTACCACGTCTGGATGGGCTCACTCACGCTGGTGATGCTCGTCGGGGCGTACGCCTACGGCGTCCAGCTGCGCGACGGACTCTCCGTGACCGGTATGACCGACCACGTGAGCTGGGGGCTCTACATCTCAAACTTCACGTTCCTCGTGGGGCTCGCCGCGGCCGCTGTCATGCTCGTCTTGCCCGCATACGTCCTCAAGGACATCGACTTCTCCAAGGCGGTGCTGATTGCAGAGGGCGTGGCGGTTTCGGCGCTCGTCATGTGCTTGGCCTTTGTCGTCGCGGACCTGGGTAATCCGCTTCGGGCCTGGCACCTCATCCCGGGAATCGGACTCCTGAACTGGCCGCGCTCGATGCTGGCGTGGGATGTCCTGGTGCTCAACGGCTACCTCGCGCTCAACCTCTTCGTCCCGTTCTACATCCTCTATGCCCACTTCCGAGGAGAGGAGCCCGACAAGCGGAAGTACCTCCCGTTCGTCTACCTGTCGGTGTTCTGGGCCGTGAGCATTCACATGGTCACGGCGTTCCTCTTCGCAGGGCTGCCGGCGAGGCCGTTCTGGAACTCTTCGCTCATGGGTCCGCGCTTCCTGGCGTCCGCCTTCACCGCCGGACCCGCGTTCATGATCGTCGCGCTGTGGTTCATCCGTCAGGAGACGGACTACCACATCGAGGGCTCTGCCTTCACGAAGCTGGCCATGATCACGACCGTCGCCGCTCAGATAAACTTGATCATGCTGAGCTCGGAGATCTTCAAGGAATTCTACTTCCCCACCGAGCACAGCCTGAGCGCCCAGTACCTCTTCTTCGGAATCGAGGGACATCGTGGCCTCGTGGCATGGATTTGGACGGCGTTGCTGCTGAACGTCGGCGCCACAGTAGTGCTCACGCTCCATCCGACGCGGCGGTCGAGGAAGGTCCTCATTGCGGCCTGCGTCGTGATCTTCGTTGCGATCTGGATGGAGAAAGGGATGGGCCTCGTGATTCCCGGCTTCGTGCCCTCGCCGCTCGGCGAGATCGCCGAGTACGCCCCGACGTGGGTCGAGCTCACCGTGACGGCCGGGATCTGGGCGATGGGCATGTTCGTCTTCACCGTGCTCGTTCGCGTCGCCCTACCGATCGAGCTCGGCCAGTTGCGCACGCCGGTGCGGGGAGGGCCGGGGTAGGGGAGCGCGCTGGCGGTGTCGCGCCGGGGGACCTAGCGTGAGCCGACTCCAACGCAACGGGAGGCGTCATGAGCCGCACGCCGCTGAGCCGCAGGGACTTCGCGCGTCTCTTCGCCGTCGGGGGATCCGCCGCTCTGCTCGGCCACCCGCGCTTCGCGGACGCGCGCCCCGCCCCCCTCGGTAGGACGGCGCTCGCGCCCAGGGCCGTCGACTGGGACGCCGTTCGCACCCACTTCATGATCCCGGATGAGGTGAGCGTGCTGAACGCGGCGAACCTCTGCCCGGCGCCCCGCGCGGTCCTGGAAGCGGTCGCGCAGCACACGGCGCGGCTCGACTCCGAGCCGTTCCCCACGTACCGGAGCGAGATCGAGGCGGCGAAGGAGCCTACCCGCGACGCGATCGCCGCCCACCTGCGCGTCTCTCCCGAGGAGATCCTGATCACCCGCAACACGAGCGAAGCCAACAACTGGGTGTCGAGCGGGCTCGACCTCGGTGCCGGCGACGAGGTGCTGATCTTCTCCGACAACCACCCGAGCAACAACCTCGCGTGGAAGCAGAGGGGTGCGCGTTTCGGCTACACGGTGCGGGAGGTGCCGCACGTGCATCCGCACCCGGGCGCGTCGTATTACCTCGAGGCCTTCGCTCGTGCGATCACGGCGCGTACGCGGGTGATGGCGTTCATGCAGCACACCAACACGTCGGGCGACGTCTTCCCGGTGAAGGAGCTCTGCGAGCTCGCCCGC
>JBFGFY010000257.1:0-4092 GCA_041579355.1 Longimicrobiales bacterium
GAGCCACCCGGATTCGCCAGGCGCCACTACCTCACGTACCGCCCCTGCATCGTACGCGATTGCGGGGAGACCGGCGACATGTGCCTCCGCGAGCGATAGGCCGAACGACTCCCCGTGCGAGGGAAGCACCGCGAGGTGGGACGTCGAAAGCTCCCGGGTCAGCCGGGAGCCGTCGACCTCTCCGAGAAGCGCGACGCGGTCGGACAGGCCATGTCGCTCGACGGCCTCACGGACGGACTCCGCCTGGCCCGATCCGGCGACCGTGAGCGTCCAAGGGCGCTCGGCCACGAGGGCGAGGGCGTCCAGGAGATCGAAGATGCCCTTTTCGCGCTCGAGGCGGCCGAAGTAGACGAGACGCCGGACTTCGTTCGCCGCGGGGGCGACGTCCTGGGCGAACCGGCCGGACACCGGAGGGTGGACGATTCGGATGCGGTCGGCGTCCACGCCCAAGAGGCGTCGCACCTCGTCCGCCGTGAACTCCGAGTTCGCGAAGACCCGATCCGATCGGCGGTAGGTCTCGGCTACCAGCTTCCGGTCCATCCTGCGGTGCAGCCAACCGAGGCGGGGCAGGTCCCGCCCCCACCACTGCGAGTAGGGCGCGGCGGCGAGAGTGCCGACGAAGATGCCACGGACAGTCAGCATGCGCAGCGAATGTGCGTGCTCCGCCCACCAGCCGAGCACGGCGTGCACGGGCCCTTGCCCGAGGATGCCATGTAGGGCTCGGCGGACCGCGAGCCCGTCGAACCACCACCCCCACCGACTCTGCTCGAGCCGAACGATGTCGATTCCCGCTTCCCGCAGCCGAGCCACCTCGGGTCCCTCCCTCATCTCGGGGGGCGGCACGGGGCGGGGCCACATCGACATGGTCCAGCTCTCGACAGGAACCAGCGTCACGGCAGCACCCGCGCGGACCAGGTCGGCCGCCAGGTTGCGGCAATGCACCAGGCCGCCCCCGGGCACGCCGAGGGCGTGGGGGCAAGTCAGGACCACGTGGAGCTTCATGGGCTGCGTGGCGCCTTCCTGTCACCACGGCCGCGCAGCTCCGACAGGCGGTCGGCGCCGGCCCTACGCCGTCGCTGCTTCGTCTCGTCGGCCGCCGCACGTGCCTTCCCTTCCAGGAGGGCCACGATCTCGGAGAGCCGCGCATCGGGCCGCTGTACGGCGTGCTCGAGCACGGTCCTGTAGCGGCGGGCGAAGTCCGCCACGGTCGCGCGGTGGAACAGATCCTCGCTGTACTCGAAGTGCCCACGCAGCTGTCCACCGTCGTCCCACATGATGAGCGCGAGGTCGAAACGGGCGGTTCGCGTCTCGATCTCCGCGAACTGCAACGTGAGCCCGTGTAGCTCGAGCTCCGGCATCGGGGCGCTCAGCAGCGTGAACCAGACTTGGAACAAAGGGTTGCGGTTGACCTGTCGCTCCGGGTTCAACTCAGCCACGAGTCGCTCGAAGGGAAGCTCCTGGTTTTCCGCCGCCCCGGTGTTGGTCTGTGCCACGCGGTGGAGGAATTCCATGAGGGTGGGATCACCCGACGCATCCGTTCGCAGCGCGAGGGTGTTGAGCAGGAAGCCCAGCAGCAGCTCGGTCTCGCTGTGGTTCCGATTCGAGATCGGCGTGCCCACGACCAGGTCGGTCTCACCCGTGAGGGCGAAGAGCAACGTCTCATACGCGGCGAGCAGCACCACGAACTGGGTCGTGCCCTCCCGCGCCCCCAACTGCCGGACGGCCTGGGAGAGGTCCGGCCCCAACTCGACCGGATAGAGGCCGCCCCGGTAACTCGGTGCGGCGGAGCGGGGGCGATCCGTGGGTAGCTCGAGCCGGGGGACGGCTCCCCGAAAGCGCGCCTGCCAGTAGGCCAACTGTCGCTCCAGCTCCTCGCCGTCCATCCGCTGCCTCTGCCAGTTGGCGAAGTCCGCGTACTGCACGGCGAGCTCGGGGAGGTCGGCCGGCCCCCCCGTGATCTCGGACTCGTAGAGCGCGCCCAGCTCCCGCACGAAGACGCCGAGCGACCACCCGTCGAAGATGATGTGGTGCAACGTGAAGAGCAGCACGTGCTCGTCTTCGGCGTGGCGCACGAGCTGGAATCGGTGCAGCGGGAGCCGATCCAAGGCGAACGGCTCGTCGAGGTCGCGGCCCGCGAGCGCAGCGGTCTGGGCCCGCTTCCGCTCGGGTGCCAAGTCACTCAGGTCGGTGAGGGGTAGCTCCACCGTCAGCTCGGGGGCCACGGCCTGTCTCGGGCGTCCGTCCTCGGTGGGGAAGCAGGTCCGCAGGATCTCGTGGCGCTCGACGATCCGGTTCAGGGCCCGTCGTAGCGCGCCCACGTCGAGTGGGCCCTTCAGCCGAAACGCCTCGCAGTCGTTGTAGTACGGGTTGCCGGGTGCGAGCTGCTCCAGGAACCAGAGGCGCTCCTGGCCAAAAGAGAGCGGGAGGGGCCGCGACCGATCGGCCTTCGGAATCACACGGGACGCCTCGACCCCCGATCGCCGCCGCTCGACGAGTTGGGAGATCAGCCGCCGTTTCTCCGGCGTCAACGCGACCTGCCGTCGAGTCATCCCCGTCCCGCGGAGGTCATCGAAACGTCCGCCGCGGACCGTGCCTGGGATACGGACAACGGGTACGAGCGGATCGGGAATCGGGCGCACAGCGCCCGCACATCGGCGCGCACCTTTTCGCGAACCGCGTCGTCGAGCTCGTAGCTCAGGTCGTCCACGGGCCGTACGGAAGAGAGCACGCGGTGGATGAGGCGCGCGCAGTCCGGCATGGTCTCGGGTCCCATCTCGCGGAGCGCCAGGCTGTTGGTGCCGAGTCGGATTCCGCTGGTGACGCGAGGCGGCTTCTGGTCGCCCGGGATGCGGTTCTTGTTCACCACGATCCCGCAGGCGTCCAGCGCGCGCTCGGCGACCAGGCCGCTCACGCCGGCACCGGCGACGTCGATCACGACCAGATGAGTGTCGGTGCGACCGGTCACGACGGTGTACCCCAGCTCGGCGAAGGTCTTGGCGAGAGCGCGCGCGTCGGCCAGGACGCGCTCCATCAGCACCTTGAACTCCGGCCTCGATACCCGGTCGAGGGCGCGCGCCTTCGCGGCGATCGAGTTGAGCTTGGGGGCGCCCTGGAAGAAGGGGAACACGCCCCGTTGGGCCATGTCGGCGAACGTGTACTTGCTCCCGGGCTGCGGCTGATCGTGGTCCCGGCCCATGAGGATGAGGCCACCGCGAGGCCCGTACATCTGCTTGTGGGTGCACGTCGTGGTGACGTGCGCGTGGTCGATCGGGCTGGGATGCAGGCCTGCGATCACGAGTCCCGCGATGTGCGTGATGTCGGCCAAGAGGACCGCGCCGACCTCGTCGGCGATCTCGCGGAACCGCGCGAAGTCGAGGACGCGGGGATAGGCCGTGGTCCCGCAGATGATCAGCTTGGGCCGATGCTCATGGGCCAGGTTACGCACCTGATCGTAGTCGATGGCGCCATCCGGACGGAGGCCGTACGGAACGGCGTTGAAGTACTGGCCCGAGAGCGAAGGCTTGGCCCCGTGTGTCAGGTGTCCACCCGAGTCCAGGTGGAGCCCCAGAAGGGTGTCGCCGGGTCGGAGCACCGAGCACATCACGAGCTGGTTCGCCGTGGTTGCGGAGTGCGGCTGGACGTTGGCGTACTGGGCACGAAAGGCCGTCTTCGCCCGCTCGATCGCCAGGCTCTCCACCTCGTCGATGACCGCGCATCCGGCGTGGAATCTCGCCCCCGGGTACCCCTCCGCGGTGACGTTCACCGTGACCGCGGCCTCGGTCACGAGGACCGACGGATCGACGACGCTCGAAGCCGCCACCATGGTCAGCACCTCGGACTGGCGCCGGTACTCCCGCTCGAGGATGTCGTGGAGCACCGGGTCGTCGGTCCGCAGCGTGGCGCTGCCTTCGGCTGCGAGGTCGGCGAGTGGATCGGATGTCATGTCTGTATGGCCTCGGTCCCGGGGGTCGCTTCGGCTTCCAAGAGAGCGGCGAGCTCGTCCACGGAGAGCGTCGAGAAGCGCAGCACGGTCTCTGCGGACTCGTCGACGTCCACGCCCGCTCCGTCTCCCACGGCCCTCAGGATCTTCGC
>JBFGFY010000258.1:0-4079 GCA_041579355.1 Longimicrobiales bacterium
AACCCGCGCGGAGTCGGCCGGGCTCGAGCTGACCCGGCTCGGCCATCTGCTCCCCGCGGTCGTGGCCGTGGCGACGGACGGGGGCTCCGAGCTGCTCGTTCGTTGGAGGGCGGACGACACGATCCTCGACGTTTCGGCGGACGAGGTCGCGCAGGCCGTCGCGTCGGCCAGGATCGAGATCACCACGGTCGCCGAGGCCCCGGTGCCGCTCGCCGTCGACGAGCACTCCCGCTTCATCTTCTTCCGCGAGGGCGGGGGCCTGCTCGAGCACGTCGCGGTCCTGATCGGACTGCGAGAGAGCTGGCCGGATCCGGTGCCGGTGCGGTTGCATTCGGCCTGCCTCACGGGAGACCTCTTCGGCAGCATGCGCTGCGACTGTGGTGAGCAGCTCCGCGGGAGCCTGGAGCACCTCGGCAAGTCGGGCGGAGGCGTGCTCGTGTATCTGGCCCAGGAGGGCCGTGGCATCGGCCTCGGCAACAAGATCCGCGCGTACACGCTCCAGGAAGCCGGACTCGACACGGTCGACGCGGACGGTGTACTCGGGTTCGGCGCCGACGAGCGGCGCTACGACGCCGCGGTGGCGATCCTGCATCATCTGGAGATCGAGCGGGTCGAGCTGCTCACGAACAACCCGCAGAAGGTCGCGGCCGTCGAGGCGGGCGGCATCCGGGTCGCGACACGTACTCCGCTCTACGGCGGGATCAATCGGCATAACCTGCGCTACGTCCAGGCCAAGGTGGATCGCTCGGGCCACTGGCTCATGGAGATGATCTCGCAACGCGCGGCGGCGGACTGAGCGTCCGAGGACGGCCGTGGACCCCCGAGGTGAGCTGACGGGCGGACCCGCCGGGCCGCCGCGCGTCGACGGCAAGTTCCTCGCGGTCGAAGGCCGCCGGTTCCTGCTGAAGGGCGTCGCGTACGGCACCTTTGCCCCGCGTCGGGACGGGGGACAGTTCCCGGCTGCGGACCGCATCGAGCAGGACTTCGCGGCCATGGCCGAGGCCGGCATCAACACGGTTCGCACCTACACGCCGCCTTCCCAGGCGCTGCTCGACCTAGCGCTGGCGCACGGCCTGCGGGTCATGACCGGGCTGGCCTGGCCCCAGCACCTGTCCTTCCTCGACGACCGTACGCTCGCGCGTAGCATCCGCGCCGACGCGGTCACCACCGTGCGGCGCATCGCCGAGCACCCGGCCGCGCTCATGTTCGCGCTCGGCAACGAGATCCCCGCCGGCATCGTGCGGTGGCACGGACCCACGCGGATCGAGCGGTTCCTGCGCCGCCTCTACGACGACGTGAAGGCGGCCGCGCCGGACAGCCTGCTGACGTACGTGAACTTCCCGCCGACCGAGCACCTGGACCTCGACTTCTTCGACGTCTGCGCGTTCAACGTCTACCTGCACCGCGAGCCGGAGCTGCGCGGCTACCTGGCACGGCTGCAGCATCTGGCCGGCAACCGACCGCTCCTGCTCGCCGAGGCGGGTGGGGACAGCATCCGGGAGGGAATCCACGGCCAGGCGGACATCACGGCCTCCCATCTGCGGGTCGCCTTCCAGGAGGGGGCCTGTGGGGCGGTGGCCTACTCCTGGACGGACGAGTGGTGGCGCGGCGGGGCGGCGGTGGACGACTGGGCCTTCGGACTGGTGGACGAGGAGCGCCGTCCCAAGCCAGCGCTCGCCGCGGTCAGCAGCGCCTACGCGGAAGCTCCCTTCTCGCAGGAGGAGCGCGCCTCGTGGCCGAAGGTCTCGGTCGTCGTGTGCGCTCACGAGGCCGCGCACACCATCGACGACTGTCTGGCCTCCCTCGGCCGTCTCACGTACCCCGACTTCGAAGTCATCGTCGTGAACGACGGGTCGGGCGACGGGACCGGCGAGCGAGCGAGCGCTTATCCGTACGTGCGAGTCATCGACGTGCCGAACGGAGGCCTCGCGGCTGCGCGCAACGTGGGGCTGGCCGCCGCGGCGGGTGAGGTGGTCGCTTACACCGACGCGGACGTGCGCGTCGACCCCGACTGGCTCACTTACCTGGTCCAGCCCCTGCTGCGCTCGGACGTGGCGGGGGTCGGCGGCCCCAATGTGGTTCCTTCCGACGATCCGTGGGTCGCCCAGTGCGTGGCGCGCTCACCGGGGGGGCCCATGCACGTGATGCTCGACGACCGCGTCGCCGAGCACGTGCCCGGCTGCAACATGGCATTCTGGACGCACGCCCTCGTAGCCGTGGACGGATTCAACCCCGTGTACGTGCGCGCGGGAGACGACGTCGACATCTGTTGGCGACTGCAAGCGGCCAGGCAGAAGATCGGGTTCGCCCCGGCTGCACTCGTGTGGCACCATCATCGGGCGAGCGTGCGCGCCTACGTGCGGCAGCAGGTGGGGTACGGTGAGGCCGAGGCGAGGCTGGACGCCCATCACCCCGAGAAGTTCCTCGGCGGGGACATGGTGTGGCGCGGCAGGATCTACAGCCCCCTTCCGTTCCTGCGTAGCAGCGCCGAGCGCCGCGTGAACACCGGTGTCTGGGGGACGGCGGCGTTCCCCTCGGTATACAGCACCCAAACGCATCGCTGGCACTACCTCCCACACACGCCGGCGTGGGTCGCCGTGTCGCTCGTGCTCTTCCTCATCGGCTTCTTCGGGCCGCTCGCGGGAATGGACGCTGCTTGGCTGCCGCTCATCGCCGGCACACTCGGCGGCCTCGTCACACTCGCTCGCTGTGTACAATTGGGATGGCGCTCGGAGATCGGCGGGCTCCCGCCCATCGGGCGTCGCTCGCCGCGCCGGAGTCGGACGCGTTACCGCGCGATGATCGCGTGGCTGCACTTCCTGCAGCCCCTCGCGCGCTTTGCCGGCAGGGTTCGGGGACTGTCCGCACCCCACCCGGTGACGCCGGAGCACATGACCGGCCGCCCGTGGAAATCGCCCGTCCCGACCCTTCGGGACGTGAAGCGCTCGGCCCACCTCGTCACACGCGGTGCCGCGGAGCGCTCCTTCTGGAGTGACTCGTGGGTGCCCCACACGAAGCTGCTGCGCGAGCTCGTCGGGGTGCTGCGGGCCTGCCGGCCTCCCCAGATCGTAGACGTGGACGAAGGATGGAGGTCCGACCGCGACCTGAGCGTCGCGATCGGCCGTTGGGGATGGCTCCACGTGAGCTCCGTGGTCGAGGAGCACGCACACGGCGCCTGCCTCTTCCGTATCAGGGCTCGGCTCCGGCCGAGCTTCCTCGGCACGCTCCGGGGTGTGACCCTGGCGGTCGTCGTCGCCGGGGGCATGAGCGCGTCGGTGTTCATCTACGACCTCGGCGTGACCCTGGTGGTCGCCGCAGTCGCCATCGTCGCGATCGGCGCATGGACGGCCTGGCAGGCGATCCGCGGGGCGGCGGTCCTCGATCGGTCCGTGAGCCGGGTCACCTCCGCCGCGGGCATGATCGAGATCACCCCTTCCACGGGCGGTCACGAACGCGTCCCGCCCCCCGTCCCGGAGACGGTCGCAGAGCCCGGCTACGTGCGGCCGATGGAGCCGGCGCCGAGAAGCACCTCGCCGCCGCGGGTGGCGCCGGGATGAGCGTCGTCCGCTGGACGGTCGGCTTCCTTCGCCCCTACCGGGCGAAGACCGCAGCCGTCGTGGCGCTCTCCGTGCTGGAGATCGGCCTCGCCGCGCTCGCGCCGTGGCCCCTGAAGGTCATCGTCGACTACGTGCTCCTGGGACTCCCGCTCCCGGAGGTGCTCGCGGGCCTGACGCCCGCGGCGATCGCCGGGAGCGCGGTCGCGCTCCTCGCGCTCGTGGTGGTCGCCGGCTTGCTGATCCAGGTGGCGGGGGAGCTCGTGCGGGCCGTCCATACGCAGATGCAGGTGGCCGTCGCCCAACGCGTCGTCCACACGCTCCGCCGGGAGCTGCTCTCGCACCTGCAGGCCCTGCCCCTGCGCCATCATCTGCTGACACCGACGGCCGACTCGGTCTACCGGCTCGACGCCGACGCCCACTGCGTGGACGACCTGGTCATCGGCGGCGTCTTTCCGGTGCTCATGGCCGCGCTCAAGCTCGCGGTCATGTTCGTGGTGCTCCTGTACATCGACTGGACGCTCG
>JBFGFY010000259.1:0-4045 GCA_041579355.1 Longimicrobiales bacterium
CCCGAGGACGGGCTCTGGATCACCGAGGTCACCTTCGACCGTCCCGGGACGTACATCCTGCGGGGACGCGCCGACGACGGCGGGCTCGTGACCGACGAGGAAGTCATCGTCACCGTGCGAGGCCCGATCTCTTGATGTAGAGGGAAGCTCTGCATAAGCAGGGTACCCCGCGTTGCGAGTGCCACGAGCTCAGAGCCGCCCGAGCCTCAGCTCGAGCTCCTCTCGGCGCGAGCGGCTGACCGGCAGCCTCGCGCCCCCCTTCAGCTGCACCAGGCAGCTCCCGCCTCCCTCGCGGATCAGCATCTCGACTTCGTCCAGGCTCACGATCGCCGAGCGGTGGATCCGGAAGAAGCGCTGCGGATCGAGGCGCGCCTCCAGCGTGCTCAACGAGGTGCGCACGAGGTGGCTCTCCCGGCCGGTGTGGAGCTCGGCGTACACGCCGTTGGCGACGATGTGATCGATCTCCTCGACCGATACCACGAGCATCCGCCCACGGCCCTGTACGGCGATGCGTTTCAGGTAGGACGTATCGTCGGCACCGTCGGTCGCGCCGGCCTCGAGAACCAGCTTGAGCTGCTCGCGGAGTGACCCCATATCCTCCATTTCGGCCCGCTCTCGCACCCGCCGGAACGCCGCCTCGAAGCGCTCGTCGGAGAACGGCTTGAGTAGGTAGTCGGCGGCGGCGAGCTCGAAGGCTTGGACCGCGTACTCGTCGTGCGCCGTCACGAAGACGGTGATCGGCATGAAGCCGACCCCGATCTGTCGCACGACGTCGAGCCCCGTCCCGCCCGGCATCTGCATGTCGAGTAGAACGACGTCGGGATCCGTCTCCCGAATGAGGCGGACCGCCTCGTCCACGTCCTCGGCCGCGACGACGTCGCTCACGTCCGGCTGGTCTTCGAGGAGGTCGTGGAGTCGCTGCCGGGCGAGCGGCTCGTCGTCGACGAGCAGGACCCGGAGCGAGGCCGTGGAGGGCCGGGGCGCCGAGCTCATGACGGCTCCGAAGCGAGCGCTCCCGTGATCGCGAGGGCGGCCTCGACCTCCCGGGGCCCGTCCCAGTGATACGGAAGGCGGATCTCGGCGACCGTGTCACCACCGGGCTCCGACGTCAGGTCGAGGCTGGCTCGCTCGCCATAGAGCTGGAAGAGGCGCTCGCGAGTGTGGCGCAGGCCGAAGCCGCTCTCGCCGTCCGGATGGCTCCTCGACTGGACCATGCTCCCCTGGCGGGCGCGTCCGACCTCGAGCCTGGGCCCGGAGTCCCGCACGCGGAGGATGAGATCCCCGTGGCGCCGCGCCGCCGTAACTTCCACGAGTCCTCCGGCGGACGTGTGGCCGATCCCGTGCTTGAGGGAGTTCTCGACGAGGGGCTGGAGGATCAGGTGCGGGACCAGCGCGTGCAGCACGTCGGCGTCCGCCGTGATCCGTGCTTCGAGGCGCCCGCGGAAGCGGATCTCCATGATGTCCAAGTAGCGGCGTAAAAGTTCGAGCTCCCGTTCCAGGGGAACCTCCGGCTCGGAGGCCGTGCGCAGGGACTCGCGCAGCAGCTCGCTGAGGAGCGCGATCATCCTGCGCACGCCTCTTGGATCCACCTGGACCAGGGCGGCGACGGCATTGAGGGTGTTGAAGAGAAAGTGCGGATTCAGTTGCGCGCGTAGCACCTGCAGCCGCGCCTCGGCGAGCTGCGAGCGCAGCAGGGTCGCCTCCGCCAAGCGCGAGCGATAGCGGAAGAAATAGTCACGCGCGACCCCGGCGGTCAGCACCAGGAGGCAGGCCAGGAGGTCGTGCGGGAGGCGATAGCGGACCATGATCCCGAGTCCCTGCGGGCCCGCGAGGTCGCCGCCGAACTGGTCCCCCACGAGCAGGTCGGTCGTGAAGGCCACCGCCAGAGAAATGCCCAGCGAGAAGAGGAAGCCGAAGACGACGAGGCCCGCCACGCGGAGCACCCGCCACGCACCCTGGTCGCCCGTGAGGTCGAGTCGCCGCGTGAGATCGAAGGCCGGCAGCGTGAGCGCGGCCCACGTGTACGCACCCAGGAAGGTGAAGAACACGAGGGAAACGGCCGTGGCGTCGCCCGTCTGCTCGATCCCGGACAGGAAGAGGTTCGCGCATGTCACCGCGCCGAACAGCGTCCAGAAGCCGCCGATCAGCGCGACCTCTCGCCACCCCACGTACCGCGCAGCGGGCGGGCTCCCGTCCCCTCCGGGGCCGGGCGGCAGCGTGCCGGGTCGAGCCTCCTGAGCCGTGGTCATGCGTAAGGGTCGTGCTCGGGCTTGCCCCGAGCAATGCCGGGCGCCACGTCCTATATTCGGGTCGTTCTCCACCTTGGACGAGGAAACCATCCATGACGCTCCATCCCTCGACGTCCGACCCGCGCGCGCTCCGGGCCACCGTCGCCATGGCGGGCTTCACGTTCGTGTTCGCCGCGGCCCTCCTGCTCGCCGTCCCTCACGCGGCTTCGGCACAAGGACATGGCCAGGGTGAAGAGCACCAACCTCATCTCATCGCGGCCGCCGACCTGGGGATCGACCCGTCGCGCGTGACGTTCTACCGAGACGTCGCGCCGATCCTCGCGCGCTCCTGCGTCAACTGTCACCGCGCGGGCGGCGCCGCCCCCATGGCCTTTACGACGTACCAGGAGGTCCGCCGCTACGCCACGCGGATCAAGGACCGCACCGCGATCCGCGACCGTATGGGCGCGATGCCGCCGTGGTACGTCGAGAAGGACATCGGCATCCAACACTACAAGCAGGATCCGTCGCTCACCGACGAGGAGCTGGCCAAGATCCAGGCGTGGGTGGACAACGGAGCCCCGGCGGGTAATCCGGCCGACCTCACCGTCGAGCTCGATCCCGGGAGCGTCGAGGGCTGGCGCATCAAGCCGGACCTGGTCGTGAGCTCCGAAGAGGTGTTCATGCCCGGCGGCGCCCCGGATTGGTGGGGCGAGATCGAGCCGATCGACATCCCGCTCGAGAAGGACCGCTACGTGAAAGCCGTCGAGATCCGTGAGGTGAACGACGTGCCGACCGAGGGCACGGGCCGCCAGACGGTCGGTGGCCGGTGGATCTTCCACCACCTCATCTACCGGACCCAGGTGCCCGGCGACCCACGTGACGATGCCCAGGGGTGGCCGGTGCACGAGGTCGGCCGCAACCCCGACCTCTTCAGCGAGGAGTCGGGCCGCCTCCTCAAGGCCGGCTCTCAGATCATGTCGGAGTCGGCGCACCTCCACTCCACGGGGCGGGACACGCGCGGCCGGCTCGAGTTCGGCTTCGAGTTCTTCCCCGAGGACTACCAGCCCGAGTTCGAGCCAGCGCGGGTGAGCCTCGGCGACGGGCTGAACATCTCGATCGCGCCGAACCAGAACGGTCAGCAGCTACACGCCTACCGGGTGCTCGAGGACCATATCAAGGTCGTGTCGTTCGAGCCTCACCTGCACGCGCCGGGCGACCGCATGTGCCTCGAGGCGATTTGGGACCGCCACATCGAGACCCTGAGCTGCGTAGGCTACGACCACAACTGGGTGCGGACGTATTCGTTCGCTGAGAACTACGAACCGCTCCTACCGAAGGGCGCCGTGCTCCACATCGTGGGCTTCATGAACAACACGGAGTCGAACTTCAACATTCCCGACCCCAGGAACTGGCAGGGCTCGGGGAACCGTTCGGTGGCGAACATGTTCATCGACCTCGGCATCCAGGTGAAGATGACCGACGAGCAGTTCGTGAGGGAGATGGCGGAGCGGCGCGAGGTGCTGGGCCTGGACATGAACGATCACGTGATCGGCTGTCCGCTCTGCATGGCCAAGATCCCGCTCCTCGAGAGCCCCGTGGCTGCTGATTCCGACGGGGCAGCGAGCACGGACCCCGCCGGCGCGACGCGCCGTCCGTAGGAGTAGTCCGGATGGAACGACGGCTCCGCGTCACACGAGCAGCGCTGCTCCTTCTCGCGCTCGTCCTCGCGCCCGGGAGCACGGAGGCGCAGCGGCTCACGTACACCGCTGGGCAGCCGCTCTACCCGGCGTACGAGGGGTGGGAGCGCAACCCGG
>JBFGFY010000260.1:0-4036 GCA_041579355.1 Longimicrobiales bacterium
GCCCAGCAACGCCGGTCGGCAGAACTTCGACGGCTTCGAGGTCGCGGCGGCTTGGGCGGCCACCTCGGGGCTGGCGCTCAACGCGAACGCGGTGCTCTACCACAATCGCTTCGGAGCCTTCGTGATCCAGACCTCGGGCGGAGACACCGATCTCACGGGGAATCGCCTCCCGCTCGTGCCCGACCACGTCCTCAACCTCGGCGCCACCCTTTCCCCACGGCCCGACCTCCGTCTCACCGCGGGCCTCAAATACGTCGGCGACCGGTATCTGGACCAACAGAACACCCTACTGCTCGGCGCCTACACGCTCCTCGACGGGAGCGCCTCCTGGACCCGCGGTCCGCTGCGCGTCACGGCTTCGGTGCGCAACCTGCTCGACGAGCGCTACTTCGGAAACGGCGACACTTCGCTCGCCGAGTCGGTCGAGCCGGGAGCGCCCCGCCAGCTCATCGTCGGCGTGGCCTTCGTGCACGACTGACGGGGCCCCGCGGCTCGGGCCGGCCCCCACCGAGTCACCCCCCACTTCTCACGCCGATTCGTCTGACCCCTTGCAGTCTTATGGGTATGACTTCTATGGTAGATGCGTGCCATCGACTCGGAGGTGACGCGTGCCGCGCTCGCTCGATCTGCTCAAGGGAACGCTCGACGTCCTCATCCTGAAGACCATCGGAGCCGGCTCGCTGCACGGGTACGGGATCTCCCGGGCGATCCGCGACGCCACCGAGGAGGAGCTGCAGATCGAGGAGGGCGCGCTCTACCCGGCTTTGCGTCGGCTCGAACAGCGCGGGCTGCTCGAGTCGGAGTGGGGCGTCACCGACACGGGGCGTGAGGCGAAGTTCTACCGGCTCACGAAGAAGGGGGCCGGGGAGCTGTCGCAGAGCCTGGACAACTGGCACCGCTACGTCGCCGCGATGTCGCGCGTGCTCGGACGGGCCGAAGCGTGAGCTCCGGCCGAGGACGGCCGCGCCGCGTCCTCTCGGAAGACGTCCGCGCGGACATCGAACGAGAGATCGCGGCGCACGTCGCGATGCGGACGGACGAGCTGATCGCGAACGGGTGGAGGGGGGAGGACGCGCGGCGTGAGGCCGAGCGCCTCTTCGGGTCCCGAGACGAGATCGTCGAGCGCTGCGTAGCCCTCGGCGCCACGGGGGAGCGGACGAGGAGGAGGGGCATCATGCTCGAGGGGCTTCGGCAGGATCTCGGATATGGCTTGCGCATGTTGGCGCGTAGCCCGGCGTTCACCGCGGTCGCGACGCTGACGCTCGCGCTCGGCATCGGCGCGAACACGGCCGTCTTCTCCGTGGTGCGCTCGGTGCTTCTCGAGCCCCTTCCGTATTCGGAGCCGCACGAGCTCGTCCGGGTCTACGAGCGGAGCATCCGAGGGAACCCCATGTCGGTGGCCTGGCCCAACTTCGTCGACTGGGAGCGCGAGGCAGAGAGCTTCGAGGCCCTCGCCGCTTACGGCGTGTCCCAGACGACGGTGCTCGGCGGACCGCGCGCTGTGACCGCGCCCACCGCGAGCGTTACGCGCGACTTCTGGAGGGTGTTCGGCGTCGTTCCCACGTCGGGGAGACTCACGGGCGCCGGTGACCACGTCCCGGGTGGTGCACCCGCGTTCGTCGTGACCGAAGGCTTCTGGCGCAACGAGCTGGGCGGGCTGCCGCTCGGCGAGCTCACGCTCGAGGTGTTCGGGTTCGCGGGGCCCGTCGTGGGGACGGTGGCGGACCACTTTACCTTTCCGGGAGGCGCCCGAGTGTGGGGCGCCGCCGAGCTGGCGCCCATCGGTGACAGCCGCACCGCGCACAACTGGAGGGTCGTGGGACGTCTCGCGCAGGGCGTGCCGACCGAACGTGCGCACGACGAGATCGACGCGCTGACCCGTCGGATCGTCGCCGGGGCGGCGGACCAGGATCCGGAATATCTGGCGGCCGGCGCCCTCGTGCGCTCGCTCCAGGAGGACATGGTCGCCGGCTCGCGGGAGAGCCTCTGGCTGCTCCTCGGAGCGGCGGGTCTCGTGCTCCTGGTCGCGTGCACGAACCTCGCGAGCACGTTGATCGCACGCGGGACGGGGCGGCTCCGGGAGCTTGCCGTGCGCTCGGCGTTGGGAGCCGAGAGGGCGAGGCTGGTGCGACAACTTGTGACGGAGAGCGCGCTGATCGCGTTCCTCGGGGGCGCCGTCGGTCTGGCGGTCGGCGCCGCGGCGCTCGATTGGCTCGTGCGCTTGGGCACCTTTTCCGTGCCCCGTCTCGACGAGGTGGCGCTGGACGCAGGGGCGGTCGCCTATGCCGGCGCGCTCACCCTGGGCACGGTGCTGCTCTTCGGCCTGCTGCCGGCGCTCCGACTCGCGCGGGGACAACCAGGGGAGGCGCTCCGGTCCGGCAGTCGAGGGAACGCCGGTGACCACCGCGGAGCGATCTGGCGGCTGCTCGTGGGCACCGAAGTCGCACTCGCGCTCGTCCTGCTGGTCGGCTCGGGTCTACTCGTGCGCTCCTTCCAACAGCTGCTCGCGGAGGATGCGGGTTTCGACCCCACCGACGTGCTGCTGGCGCCCCTCGCGCTCTCGCAGGCCAAGTACGGGACGGCCCAGGAGCAGGCCGCCTGGTACCGCTCGCTCGCGGAGGAGATGCGCGCCCTTCCGGGTGTCGCGGCGGCCGGCGTGATCACCGCGACCCCGGTGTCCGGATCGCTCCCGGACGGCCGCCTCGAGATCGACGGTGACCTGAGCAAGACCGTCGACGGCGTGGGGTACGTGGTGACGAGCGCCGGGGCACTCGACGCCCTCGACATCCCGCTGCTGCGGGGTCGCGCTTTCGACGACGGCGACGGCCCCGAGAGCGAGCACGTCGCGATCGTGAGCCAGGCGTTCGCGGATCGCTACTGGCCGGGTGTGGACCCCATCGGCCGGACCGTCACGGGTGGAGGGATGGACGACTTCTACGAGGAGCGACCCTTCGCGCGCGTGGTCGGTGTGGTAGGCGACGTCCGCTACGTGTCGCTCGACCGTACTCCCATCCCGACCGTGTACTTCCCCTACTCGCAGCGCCCTTTCCGTCTCCAGTACACGGCGGCCTTCGTGGTCGAGTCCGCGACGGGTGAGCCAGCCGCGGTCGCCGAGTCGCTGCGTAGCACGGTGGGGCGACACGACCCCGACGTCCCCGTGGAGCTCGTCCCCTACGTCGACCACATCGGGGATTCGGTGGCGCAGCGTCGCTTCACGACGCTGCTGTTGGGCGGGTTCTCGCTCATCGCGCTCCTACTCGCCGCAGTCGGGATCTACGGAGTGGTGTCCTACTCCGTGGCGCGACGCACCCGCGAGATGGGCATCCGCATCGCACTGGGCGCGCCGAGGCCGTCCGTGCTCCGCATGGTCATGCTGTCCTCGCTGCGGCTCGTGTCCGGGGGGCTCGTCGCCGGCCTGGTAGCCGCCCTGCTCGGAGGGCGCGTCCTCCGTTCTCTATTGCACGGCGTGAGCCCGACCGATCCGATGACGTTCGTCGCCGTGGTGGCGGTGCTCGGTGGCACGGCGGTCCTGGCCAGCTGGCTCCCGGCCCGGGCGGGGACTCGTGTCGACCCGATCCAGACGATGCGGGCCGAGTAGGGGCGCGCCTACCGTCCCCCGTCGGGCGTCGCGCGGCGGCCGTAGTTGGGCCGGTAGTTTCGGTGGCAGGTGACGCAGGACACCTGCAGCGCCTCGCTCAGCGCCTCGAGCGCCGCGGCGTCGCGGTCCTTGGCCGCGCGGTAGGCGGCCTCACCCGCGTCCAGCATCAGCCGCGCGTCCCGCATCCACTGATCGGTGTCCCGGGCGCGACCCGGCATCATGAGGAGGTTCGCGGACTCCGCGAGCATGAGCGTCTGCATCTGCAGCGCCGACCACTCTTCACTCGACGTGGGCATCCGGGTCGCGATGTAGAAGACGGCGTCGGACGCGGGATAGATCACGTCCACCATCAGCTCGCTCAGTGTGCCGACGCGGTAGGAGTGTGCGGCGAGCGCTGTGAGCGGGTCGTCGCCCGGCGGAGGGAGGGAGGGCGGCGAC
>JBFGFY010000261.1:0-4004 GCA_041579355.1 Longimicrobiales bacterium
CGATCGTCGCTTCGCTCGAGGAGCACCCGAAGTTCGTGGTGAGCCTGAACCAGAAGGGATCGTACGTGAAGATCTCTCGAACGTCTGGTGCCGAGCGATAATCACGCTCAAGCCGATCTGAGGCTGCGTCCTACGGGTGGGCCGGGTGACCGGCCCACCCGTAGGCGTTTGGTGCGGCTCCGCGGGCTACCGACCGCGCGCCAGCGGGTCGGGGCACCCCTCGGTGCGCCGCGTGTCGGAGATCTGCGTGACCTTCCAGCCGGAGGCGTCCCTCAAGAGCTCGATCGAGTTGATCCCGCAGTGCCGTACCGCGCGGTCGAAGTAGAAGGTGTAAGGCGCCCAGACCGAGGCCATGTCGCCGTCGACCTGTACCTCGACGTCGTAGACGCGCTCGTCCCAGCGCCCGGCGGAAGTCCCGATCGCTCCCAGCCAGCCGTCCACGGATTCCACGGCTACGCCCGGGCCCCCGGCGGGGAGCGAGGCGAAACGGGCACCCGGTGCCATGACGGCACGCACCAAGTCGGGGTTCGCGGTGCGCATCCCCTCGAAGATCTGCTCCACGGCTGCGCGGATGGCCTCTTCGTCGGGCTGCTGGGCCGCGAGTCCGGCGGCCCAGAAGCAAGCGAGGAGCCCTAATACGACGCCGTCACGAATCCGCCTCATGCCTCTCCACCTCCTCCCGTCGGCCTCTTCCACCACCCCATCGATCGGGCTCCCTCTCAGGCGCCGCGGAACTTCGGAAGGTCCTGCCTGTGCCGCTTGACGAACGCCTCGTAGATATGCGAGTCGGTGTAGTCCCGCATCTCGCAGATCCGGTCGCCGCGGAAGCGGATCACCACACACGTTCGCTGGTCCATGATGTCGTCGGGGGCGCCCTCGAGCCAGCTGCGCTCGCGGATCTCTACGATCACGCGCTCATCGGCGTCGTACCAGTCCCGCCAGACGTCTTCGTGTCCCCAGTCGGCGGGTCCGAGGCCCGGCTCCCGGTTCCAGAGGGCATCGAGCACCCGCTCGCGCCCGTGCCACTCCCCGCCGATCGGAGCCGCACCGGCGACCCAGTAGACGATGTCCTCGGTGAAGCGCCCAGCCACCGCGTCCCGGTCGCCCGCGAAGAGGGCCTTTTCGTACGCCTGCGCGATCTGGACACGGGTGCTCATGCGCCCACCTCCCGCCGCGACCCGAGCTTGTGCGCCTTGCGGCCGGCACGCTCCATCGGGCGGTCCAGCTCTGCCTTGTGGTGATCGAGCACCCGCCAGAACTCCACGGCACGGTCGACCAGCTCGTGCGCCGCTTCGCGCAGGGCCTCGCTCGCCCGCACCTGCCGCACGTTGTTCTCCATGTCCTCGGCGTCCCACCCGCGCGAATGTGCGATGAAGGGGAAGGGCGGGAAGACGAAGCCGAGCTCGGACCAGAACGTGAGCAGGCTCCCCGCGACCCCTTGGATGTTGTCCTGTCCCCCCGTGATGATGAACGCGGCGACCTTGTTCTTGATCAGCATGCGGTTGTGGATCGTGATCTGGTTCTGAACGCAATTCATGCGCTCCGCCATCTTGAAGTAGAGCGAGGACGACGCGCCCCACCGGATCGGGGTCGCGAGCAGCAGCACGTCACACCAGTTCACCAGTCCGTCGTAGACCACCGTCAGCTGGTCTTCCGGGTCCCGCTCGGTGATCGCGCAGGGCCACGTGCATGCGTGGGCGGCTTTGGAATAGTTCCCCTCGCAGGGGCGGAAGCGCAGGTCCCGCAGGCGCACGTGACGCACCTCGGCACCGCCGGCCGCGGCGTGCTCCAGCGCCGCCTCGAGCAAGGCGTCCGACGTGGAGAACCTGGGGTTGGCCTCGTCCATCGCCGTGGTCGAGAGCGCGAGGACCCGTGGAGGACCCCCGGCGGGCTTGGACTCGACGACGGTGAGCGGATGCGGCTCGTGTTTGATCACCTGGCGCTTCGAGACCGGAGGGACCTGGACGTAGACGCCGTCGCTCCGCTCTTCCACGGCGTAGACCGCCGCCGCGTCGTCTCCGTAGCCGGGAGGTCCCTTGCCGGTCACGACGCTGTACTCCCACCCGTGCCACGGACAGACGATGTACTCGCCGTTCAGCCGCCCCTCGCAGAGCGGACCACCCTTGTGGTTGCAGCTGTTGGAGATGGCCCGAAGGCTCCCCTCGTAGAAGAAGACGGCGATCTGGTGCCGCTCGACCTTGGTGGAGAACGGCGTGCGGGCGAGCAGCTCTTCCTTCGTGCCGATTCGGTGCCACGAGCTCACGCGAAGGCTCCTTGAGGAGGGGTGTCGCGCAATCTGGGCCGGGGGGGAGCGTGCGGCTACCGCGCCCACGGGGCACCCAGGACGGCCGGACGACGCGGTAAGCGCGCCGTAAGAACCCCCGAAAGGGGGTGCCTCCACCTTTTCCTCCGTCGCCGCTCCCGATGGGTGCTCATGGCGACGGTCCAAGGACGCAACGATACGGCACGGATGGAGGATTCCATGATACGTAGACATAGTCAGCGCTCGACCGCCGGGGGCGCACACCTCGTGATCGCGCTCACGATGTTGGCGTCGGCGTGCGACAGCCCGGTGGACCCCGGGCCCGTCGCGGTGGAGAGCGTGACGATCGAGCCGGTCGCGCCGGTGCTCGCGGTGGGCGACAGCCTGCGCATTCAGGCCCGGATGGTGGCGCTTGGCGGCGTCCCGGTCGAGACCGCCGTCTCATGGCGCTCCGAGGTCGACTCGGTGGCCGTCGTCCGGGCGGACGGACGCTTCGCGGTGATCCGGGCGCTCCGCCCAGGGACTACCAGGTTGCTCGCGGAAGCGGACGGGAAGGTCGGGACGGCGACGCTCACGGTCGTGGCGGTCCAGGAACCGGGGCCGCCGCCGGCTGCGCGCATCGTCCTCACGCCGGGCGCTGGTAGCCTGGAGCCGAACGGTCAGCGGACCGTGCGCGCGCAGGTCCTGTCGGCCGATGGCGGGGAGCTCATCGGTCTCCCGATCACGTGGGAGAGCACCGACGCCTCCGTGCTCGAGGTTGAGGCCGGCCCGAGTGAGGACGTCGCGGTGGTGCGGGCCGTGGGTCTGGGGCGCGCCGGCGTCGTGGCGAGGAGCCAGGGGGTCAGTGCGCAGGCCGCGTTCGAGGTGAGCGAGCCCGAGCCAGTGCGGGCGGTGTTCGTCTCGCCGGCGAAGAAGGGCGTCTGGGTCGACCACTACACCGCCTTCACGGCCATCGCGCTGGGACCGAACGGCGGCACGCTTCAGGGACGGAGGTTCACCATGTGGACGGACGATCCACAGGTCGCGGAGATCGACGCGAACGGGCACCTGCGAGGCGTGAGCCCCGGCGTCACGCGGCTGGTCGCGGAGTCGGGCGGCGTGCGCGGATACGCGGAGGTGCACGTGTATGAGCTGGCTCCCAGGATGACGTTCCAGCTGACCTACGACTGGTGGGACGGGCAGGTCCGACTGATGGAGCCGCTCGATCGCACGACGTGGACGGACGAGCACGGGGTGGAGCACGAGGCACTGCTCTATGCCACGAGCGGGCTCTTCACCGTGGACTTCAATGACGGCACGTGGGAGCGGGTCACGGCGGCAGAAGCGCATGCGGTCGTCGGTGGCGTCGTCCGTAAGGTGGCCGCCGCGACCTACACGGGCTCGGGGAGCGTGATGTTCCGCTGGGGCAACGACGGGACCGTCTCCATGAACTTCGTCGAGGCCGAGGACCCGCAGCCGGTGTACCAGGGGGTCTTCCGCTCCGGGGGCGAGCTGCTCGTCGGCCTTCCCGTGCTCGGAGGCCAGCGCGACTTCCTCTTCCGTCTACCGGGCTGAGGTCCGCCCGGGTCGGATTCGGGTGAGAGGGGGGCAGCGGCCCGGACCGGAGACGGTCCGGGCCGTTCGCCTTTGATCCTCCGCCTACAAATGCGATGTTCGGACGTTTCGAGGATTTCGAGAGAGAGGCACGTGCCATGGTCCGTCGCTCCGTGCACGGCGTCCGCCCGACGACGCTCGCCCGAAC
>JBFGFY010000262.1:0-3949 GCA_041579355.1 Longimicrobiales bacterium
CTGGCTCGAGATCGCGGCGGAGGAGCCGCTCGTCCTCAAGATGCCCCTCGTGCGCTGCGGGGGTCGTCTCTCGGTGGGACACGACGAGGAGGCTTGGCGGACCTGGATCGCGGACTAGCGCGGGCGACGCGGGGCGCGGGCCGGCTCCGCCCCGGCTACTGCAGGGACGCGATGAGCGAGGCGCAGCTGCCCGGCGCGCCGCCGCTCCCAAGGGTCAGGCTCAGGAACCGCGCGAAGAACCCCTGCAGCTCCTGGCCGCCCGAGCCGAGCACCCCGCTCTCCGCGAGGTCGAAGAGGTCCCGCTCGCCGCGCACCCGCACGAGCGTGTCCCGCGCGCGCTCCCGCCACTCGTTGTAGGTGTCGTCCGGCCCGAAGACCATCTTGTGCAGGTTGATGCAGGGGGCGAGCATGTTGAACGTGGCGAAGTACTCCCACCGGAGGCCGCGCAGCGCCTCCTCGGCCTCCACGAGGTCCGGCACCCCTTGGAGCAGAGAGTGGATGTCCTCGGGGATCAGTCCCGCTCTCGACTTGCGGGCCGCGTCACGAGCGGCGGACCTGGCGAGGCGGATCGCGTCGGCTTCTCCGGCGCGGCTGGTGCGACGGTAGAAAGCCTCGAGCGCGTCGCCGCCCATGTTCACGAAGACGACGCCCATGAGGTTGTCGATGAGCGTCGGCCCCTGGTCGACGAGCAGGAACCCCGTCGAGATCAGCTCGCGTAGGGTCTCCTCGGCCTCGGCGGGCTGACCCGAAGAGACTTCCACGGTGGCGCGCGCCACCTGCCCGATCGCCGCCGTACGGAACGCTGGGAAGCGGGGCCACGGAAGGTCCTGGAAGGTCATCGAGTCCGGGAAGGGCAGGGACCACCGGCCGCTCACGACGTCCACGAGCTCGGCACGCGCGAGGAGGTGGAATTCGGCGTGCGCCGGATGCGCTGCGGCCTGCCGGAGCGCGGCCTGCTCCTGTGGTGAGAACTCCGAGAGAGGCCGGCTGATCAGGTCGCCGGCGACCGTCTCGGAGAACGGATCGGGGAAGAAGTCGGGATTCGGGAACCAGCCCTGCGCGTAGCGGTTTGAGGGGCCTCGCTCCCAGGGCTCCGGGCTCGACGGACCGCCCACGAACGCGATGTTCTGTAGCGCCGAGCCGGCGGCCGCCGGCGTGATCGAGGCGTCCGAGGCGACGCGGTAACGACGCAGCGCCTCCGCTCCGCCGGCCATCTCCTGCACGGAGAGGAACGACGGCACGGCGATCTCCGCGAGAATGGGCCCGACGGCGGTCGTGACCGCGATCGTCATCGTCGGGACGAAGCCGATCACGAAGAGCCCCACGACCACTCCGGCCGCGGTGCGGAAGCGCGCGGCCTCTCCCTTCGTGCCTGCGCCGAGCACGACGGAGTCTCCCGCCTGCTCGAGGCGCTCGGACCACGCCGTCGACTCGGCGCGTACCCGGTCCGTGCCCTCCTGCGCTTCCCACCCGCCTCGCGCCGCGCGCACCACGCCGCTCTGGCGCACGAGCATCACGAGGCCGAGGACCGCTGCGATCAGGGTCGGCGCGAGGGTGAGCAGCCAGATCCCGGACGGCGTGACGAAGCCGCGCGCGGCGAGGACCACGGCGAGGCCGAACCCGACGCTGAGCCAGAGCGCCGCCGCGAGTAGGAGCGAGGCTCCCCGCAGCCGTGCCCGTACGATCGTCGACAGGCTGTCCGGATCGAGCGAGCTGAAGTGGCGCTTGCCCTGGATCAGGAAGCCCATGTCGTGATGGGAGTCCATCGCGACCTCGAGGATCGTGAGGACTCCGTACCCCATCTCCGCGGCCTGCGCCGACTGACGGAGCACCCCGAAGAGGAGGCCGAATGCCACCACGATCAGCACGGCGCCGATCGCGGCGACCCCGAGGCCGAGCTCCCACGCGTCCTCGAAGGGGCCGAGGCTGTAGAAGGGCTGCTCGACGGCCAGCGCCCAGAGGAGCGGCAGGACGAGGACGAGGCTGCCGATCCAGGTCACCGTGATCACCCGCCAGACCCGCCCCTGGAGCCGCTCGAGACCCGGCGGCGGCCAGGAGAGGGGTGGCACGGACGCGATCGAGCCCTTCGACTTGCTCTTGCTCATTCGGGCCAAGATAGCGAAAGACGGCCGGAGACGCGCTGATTTTCTCGCGCGGCGTCACGTCTTTCGGGGCCCGCTCGTCTCCACTACGAGTCCCTTGCCGCTCCGCTGGAGACGCTTCCGGGAGGTAGCTCGCGTGAACGTGCCTCGCCCTCGATCCGCCCTCGTCCTGCTTCTGCTCGGTGCGCTCACCGCTTGCAGCGATCAGGGCCCCGAGCTGCCCGGGCTCCTCGAGCTGGAGCGCAACGCCCGCCTGTGGTCACGAACTCGGCCGGCCAACTACGAGTACGCGGTGGAGCGCCTCTGCTTCTGTGGCACCGAGGCACGCGGTCCCGTGCACGTGAGCGTCGAGGCGAATCAGGTGTTGGACCGGACTTACGTGGGGACCGGCAATCCCGTGCCCGCGACGCTCGCCCCGCTCTTCCCAGACGTGGACGGCCTCTTCGACCTGCTCCGGGAAGCCATCCTCGAGGGAGCCCACGAGATCCGCGTCACCTACGATCCGGGCACCGGGGTTCCCGTCGATTTCTGGATCGACTACCGGGCCAACGTGGCCGACGAGGAGCTCGGCATGCGGGTCACCGAGAGGGTCGAGGCGGCCGGCGCCCTCCTTTGAGATCCCTGGCCCGAGCCTATATTGGCGGGCCATGACCGAACGCACCGGCCGGGCCCGTCTGGCGACGGTTACGATCCCGGCACCCGACCTCCGCCCTGACACCTTCCTCCGCCATGCGGCCGGGGAGGAGCGGGGGTTCTGGGCGAAGGGCGACCGTTGGGTGGCGCACCGGGGAGTGGTGGCCGAGCTGCGGGGGGGCGGGGATCGGACCCTGGACCGCTTCGAGGAGGTCTCCGCCGCGGCCCACCAGCTCGCGCTGGAGCCGTTCATCCCCGAGAGCACGGCGCGCGCGCCCCGCGTGCGCTATTACGGGGGCTTCTCCTTCCGCGCCGACCACGTCGCCGAGGGGGTCTGGCAGGACTTTCCGGGCTGGCTATTCCACGTGCCTCTCTTCGAGCTCGAGGGGGAGGGCTCGGGTGACGCGTGGCTCCGCATCCGCGCGCTCGTGGAGCCCGGCGCGGGGCAGGAGACCTTCGTCCGCCTGCGCCATCGAGCCGAGGCCCTGCGCGCGGAGCTCACGGCGCTGCGCGACGGAGCGCCACCATCGGTCCCCCAGGTAGGCGGCCGGAGCACGGCCACGGATCGGTCGAGCTGGGAGGATGCCGTGCGTCGCTCGCTCGACGCGATCCGCGCGGGTGAGATTTCGAAGGCCGTGCTCGCGCGCACGCTCGACATCGAGCTGAATCAGCCCGTAGACCCCGTCGACCTCGTCGCGCACCTCTGGAGCGTGAACCGGGGGAGCTACGTCTTCCTCTTCGAGCCGTCGCCCGGATCGACGATCGTGGGTGCGGCCCCGGAGACCGTGGCGACCCTACGCGACGGGGTCTTCCACGCGACCGCCGTGGCGGGGTCGATCCGCCGTGGCGATACCGCCCGTGAGCAGGCCGAGCTCGCGGCCAAGCTGCTCGCGAGCGAGAAGGACCGGGTCGAGCAGAGGATCGCGCTCGACGACATGGTGGCACGTCTGGAAGCCGTCGCCCACCAGATCCGGACCGACCCACAGCCCCACGTGCTCACGCTCGCACGCATCCAGCACCTGGAGACCGAGATACGCGCCAGCGTGCCTCCCGACGTCGGGATTCTCGACCTGCTGCGGCTCCTCCACCCGACACCGGCGGTGTGCGGCCTGCCCCGGGACTCCGCGATGACGTTCCTGGGCGAGGCCGAGCCGTTCGAGCGCGGGTGGTACGCCGGCCCGGTCGGGTTCTTCGATGCCGAGGGGAACGGGATC
>JBFGFY010000263.1:0-3768 GCA_041579355.1 Longimicrobiales bacterium
AACCCCACGAGCGCGGCCTGTAAGAGCTTGTCCGCCAGCGCGTCCCCGACGGCACCTGCCTGCGTGGCGAGCCCGAAGCGTCGGCTGAACCACCCGTCCACGAAGTCCGAGGCGGCCATGACGGTCAGGGCGAACAGGAGGCCCGCGCGGAGCGTGCCGATGTCGCCACCCTGCTCGGCGAGCGCCTGGGCCCTCACGGCGCCCGCCAGGAAGACCGGAATCAGCGCGACACGCAGAAGCGTGACGGACCAGAGCACACCACGCATCGCCCGTAGCGCCCCGGGCGGGACATTCTGTCCCGCCGAGGGACCCATCGCGACCCGCCGTGCGGGCACGCCCGGCCCCGCGTGTGCTGCGTCCGGAACGATCTCGGCGGCTGGGCGCATCGGGATACCCTCCTCGAGCCTGCTACGGTGCACGGGGCGTGCCGGACGGAGGGAGCTCCGGTACGCTTCTTGACCCTACCGGAGTCCGAGCCGGGAGTCGTCGAGCCTGGCGCTCCTCAAACCGCTACGACGGACGGGAATCATGCTGACGCGTCGAGATCTGGTGGACCTCACGAAGGCTCACGAGCAAGACATGGTGCTGAGCGTATACCTCGCCCGGCAGGGGTCGGACCCCGGGGACCGGGGGGCGTGGAGGCTACGCCTCGAGGCGGCCCTGGACGAGATCCGTGCGTGCATCGACCGGGACGCGCCGGGCGACCGGCAGTCCTTCGAGAAGGCGGCGGAGCACATAGGCTCCGGGCTCGAGGACTTCGGGCGCGTGCTTCCCGACGAGGGGTGGTCGGCTTTCGCGACGGCGGAGCGCCTCTGGCGGGCGGACCCGCTGCCCTTTCGGCCAACCGAGTTGGTGCGTTGGCGGCAAGGGGTGTACGCGGCTCCATACGTGCGTGCTCTCAAGAGCACACGGCCGATCACTCTGGCCGTGCTCACCCGCCTGCACGCGACGATCTACCGTTATCAGGACGGAGAGCTCGGCGTGGGGCAGGAGCTGCACGCGGACTGGCCCGCCGCCGAGTCCGCCGACGTCGGCGTCTCGAAGCGGGCAGCCACCGCGACCGGCGTGCGAGGCGCCACACGCACGGACTACACCGAGCGAACGGTCACCGAGAACGCGAAGCGTCTCCGCAAGGAGCTCGCGGACGCGCTCACCACGGCGGCCGGTGAAGAAGGCGGCGTGGTGCTCGGAGGTACGGTCAAGGCGATCACGTCCGTGCGGAGGGACCTCGAGGCGAAGCTCCCGGGACGGATCGTAGAGGCGCCCGAGGTCTCGTTCGACTCGAGCACCGCGGAGCTGGAGGAAGCGGTCGGCAGAGCGGCCTCCGCGCTCACGCGCATCCGGCAGACCCGCCTCCTGGACGCGTGCGACGACGCCGGCGATCGCGCGAGCCGCGGCTGGAACGAAACCTACCGGGCACTCGCCGCCGGTGCCGTCGACACCCTGTTGGTGGCCCGCGGGCTCATCGAGTCCACGCCCGACGACGCCGAGCGGCTGATACGGCTCGCTCTGGCCCAGGGCGCCGAAGTGGAGGAGCTGGGCGAGGAGATGGGCGAGCGGCTCAAGTCCGAATCCGAGGGTGTCGCGGCCCGTCTGCGCTTCCGGCTGCTGGCTTGAGTCCGGCGGTGGCGACCCTCGAGACGGATCCGTATTCTTCCGGACCCCTCCCTCCCGGAGAATCGGGATTTTCCCGACATCGGGGCGGCCAGGAGCGGCCCATATTCCGGGCGAAGTTGGAGGAAAAGCGAACCTGATCCCGGCTTCGGCCGGGATATTGGAGATCTAGAGATGGCGACTGCGTGTCGCAGGGTGGTGCTCCTACCGCTGGTGTTGCTTGGACTCACGTCCTTCGTGGGCTGCGTCGACGAGCGGATCGTCTTCAGGGAGCGCGAGCTCTTCGAGGAGCCGCTCTCCAGCGCGGGCAGCTTCCTGGGTTATACCGACACTGCGACGAAGCTGACCGTCTGCGGCAACTGCCACATCGAAAAGCAGGGTCAGTGGGTCGAGTCCGCGCACGCGGACGCGTGGGCGACCCTCGCGGGAAACACCGGTCGGCAAGCCTCTTGCGAAGGCTGCCACTCCGTGAGCGAGCTCGGAAACACGGTCACGGCCTCGGCGGGCTACAACGCCACCCGTGAGCGCCGCTACGAAGACGTACAGTGCGAGTCCTGCCACGGACCCGGTCTCACGCACGTGTCGAACCCGGTGGGCACCAACGTGCCGCTGGCGCCGTTGCATGTCGGCGTCGACGCCACGCAGGGCTGCGGCGAGTGCCACTCGGGCTCGCACCACCCGTTCGTGGAGGAGTGGAACCTCTCCCGCCACGGTGAGGGAGCCAACGCGCCGCAGTACCGTACCCGCACGAGCGGTGGCTGCAACGGCTGCCACGGCGCCGAGGGTGCGCTCGCGGCTTGGGGCATCAACACCGAGTACCTCGAGAAGGGCGCCGGCGAGTCGATCGGGATCACGTGCGCGGTCTGCCACGACCCTCACTCGGCCGAGCACCCCGGGCAGCTCCGCTTCTCGGTCACGACGGCCAACGTCGAGACGAACCTGTGCATGAAGTGCCACCAGAAGCGCGCGATCCCGGACGAGGGCTCGAGCTCGCGCGGACCGCACTCCCCGCAGGGTCCACTGCTGCTGGGTGAGATCGGGACGGTCGGTTGGACTCCTCCGAACTTCGCCTACAACGTCGCACGGATCCGGGGCACGCACGGCTCGGACCGCAACACGAGGCTGTGCGCCGCCTGCCACGTGAACTCGTACGACGTCCAGGACGCGACGGGCAACTTCGTGGTGACCGCCACGGGCCACCGGTTCCTCCCGATCCCGTGCGTCGACGCCAACGGTGCCCCCACGGTCGCCCAGACGTGCGGCAAGACCGAACAGGAGCGGGACTTCTCGTCCTGCACGACGAGCGGCTGCCACGGCGACGAGACGGCGGCGCTGTCGGCGCTCACGCTCGCCCAGGGACGGATCAGCCTCCGCAAGACGGAGCTCGACAACCTGCTGGCTCAGGTGCCGAGCTCGGAGTTCAGCTCGACCGATACGCTCTTCACGGTCGCCGAGGGTGCGCAGTTCAACTCGCGCCTCGCAGCGATCGAGAGCTCCGCGGTCCACAACCCGTTCCTCACCGAAGCGCTGCTCCTGTCGAGCATCAGCGCGGTGCGGACCCGGTACAACCTGCCGGCCCCGCCCCCAGCACCCGGTCTCACCTCGACCCAAGAAACGCTGTTGGAGCTGGTGGGTCGCTGGGGCAATTGAGTTCCGGCAGCAGGCCATGACGAGCGCGGCCGTCCGGCACCCCGCCGGGCGGCCGCCCCGTCACGAGACAGGCCACCCACGCGCGACGGAGCTGGACGCCCCTCCCCTCGCGCCTCACACTCACTGCCATGGCTGACCCAAGTCCCTCTCGACTGCGTCGCCTCGCCGACCGCGTCGGTCGGCTCTCGCCCGCGGCCCTGGCGATCGTCGGCATCCTGATCGCGGCGGGGGTGGGTGGCGGTGGGTACTACGCGTACCGGGCGTACGACTACGTGCAGCACGACAACGACTTCTGCATGTCGTGCCACCTCATGCAGGAGCCGTTCGAGCGGTTCGCACGCAGCGCGCACCAGGGCCTGGGTTGCAAGGCGTGCCACCGTCCCAATCTGCTCCAGCGAAGCTCGATGGGGCTCACGGCCGTCGTGGAGGACCCCGATGAGATCTCGGTGCACGCCGCAGTGCCGAACGAGGTCTGCGCGGAGTGCCACATCCAAGGGGATCCGG
>JBFGFY010000264.1:0-3748 GCA_041579355.1 Longimicrobiales bacterium
AGGATAGGTTTGACCCCATGTCGGCGTCCACCTCTCCCCGAGCCCACCCCTCCGCACGGTCCATCTCCGGGCGGGCGCAGCGCGCTTCGGAGCGCGTGCGGGCGCGTCTGGTTCGGGCCGGAGAGCGCTTCCACGCGAACGACAACATCAGCGCATACCTGGAGCCGGGAGACCTGGAGGAGATCCAAGGCGAAGTAGCCGCCGGGCTCCGTGAGGTTCTGAACTCCCTGGTGATCGACACGGAGAACGATCACAACACCCGGGACACCGCTCGGCGGGTCGCGAAGATGTTCGTTCGCGAAGTCTTCGCCGGTCGATACGAGCCGGCCCCGCCGGTCACGGAGTTTCCGAACGTCGCGCGCCTGAGCGAGCTGATGCTCGTCGGCCCCGTCACGGTGCGGAGCGCCTGCTCACACCATCTCTGCCCGATCATCGGGAGGGTGTGGGTGGGGATCATGCCCAACGAGAGCTCCGCGCTGATCGGGCTGTCCAAATACGCGCGCCTCGTCGAGTGGGTGATGACGCGCCCCCAGATCCAAGAGGAGGCCATCGCACAGCTGGCCGAGCTGCTCCAGGAGAAGATGCGCCCCGACGGGCTCGCCATCGTGATGTCGGCCGACCACTACTGCATGCAGTGGCGCGGCGTGAAGGACATGGACTCGAAGATGACCAACAGCGTGATGCGCGGAGTGTTCCTCAAGGACGCCAACCTCCGGCGCGAGTTCCTCGCGCTTCTGGCCAACCAACGCGGTCGGCTGGGTCACTGAGATGTTGGTCCGCCTCCTCTACGCCAGCCGAGCGGTCAAGCCGATCGACACGAAGACGCTGGAATCGATTCTCGAGCAGTCGCGCGCCTACAACCAGATGCACGGCATCACGGGGGTGCTCTGTGCGTACGAGGACGGGAACGGGTATCTGCAGGTGCTCGAGGGATCCCGCGAGGAGATCAATCGGCTCTACAACAAGATCGTCGGCGACTCACGTCACACCGACGTCGTCCTGCTCGACTATCAGGAGATCGAGCAACGGCGTTTCGCCAACTGGCGGATGGGCCGCATCGATCTGGGCCGGGTGAATCCCAGCACTCTGCTCCGCTACTCGGAGCGACCCGAGCTGGATCCAACCGCCCTGCCCGCTCGCCCTGCGCTCGCTCTGCTCGAAGAGCTGATCTCGACCCTCCCCGGTTAGGATCGGCGCGCTCCTACCGATACAGCGCCCTGAGCGCGCGCTCGTCGGCTTCGGAGAAGGGAGAAGCCCGCTCGATGTCCGCGCGCCGGTCGAGCTTCGCGCGATAACGCATGAAATACGCGACGAAGTCTCCGCCGTACTGGAACGAGTACATGATGTCCGCGAAGGCGCTGGTGTGCGGAAGGCCGAAGGCATGCCCGATCTCGTGCACACAGGTGAGGTAGACGATCGCGTCCCGGAAGAGCGGGTCGCGACGCGCGGCAGCCGCAATGTCGGCGCCGAGGGATTCCGTATCCGGATGCACGAACACGTCGGCAGCCCGCCGCCCGTCCACCGCCCGCGCGCGCATCTCGCCGTAGAGCCCCCCCGCCGCTCCCACCCAGTAGACCCGGAGCGTCGCGGTCTCCTCGGAAGCCTCCACGAGTCGGATCGCCGGATCGAGCAGATCCGCCCACGCTTGCAGCGCCCAGCGGGCGAGCGTGCGGTCGCCGGGCCGGAAGCCCGACTCGGGCGGCGCATCGCCGATGAAGTAGGTGACCTCCGCCGCGACATCGAGCCGGGCCGGCTGCTGGCCTAGTACGTGCGGCGCCAGCCCCAACACGCATGCGACAGCCAGCACGACGTTCCGCGCGAAACTTCGTCTCAAGCGGAGCTCACTAGTCGGGAATCCGGAGGTAGTAGATCGTCCCATCGGCGCGCAGGACCCACTCGAACGCGTCCCCGCCGCGGGCCGGCGCGTATTCCGGCCCTCTCGGATCGCCCGGGCTCAGCCCAGGATTGCGGAAGAAGACCCGGAGCTCCTGGCCTCGCACTGGAATCTGCGTGAAGTGCGACGAGCCCCCTTCGATCTCACTCAGGCGTACCGGGCTCGAGTGTCGCCACTGGTAAAACGCGGTAACCGTCGAACTACGCTGATTCTCTACCAGGAGCTGCACGTCGCGAGCGCCCTCCTCCTCGAAGGGCTCTCCGCTGGACGCGCACGCCGCAACGAACGCGGTGCACAGGCACCCGAAGAGACGGGTCAGTCGTTTTGCCATCGGATCTGGAGCTCCACTTCCTCCTCCTTGCCGCTCCGCTCGTGCTCGACGGAGATCTCGGCGTCGGGCGGCACCGAGACGCGCTCGCCCCCCACCTGGATGCGGAAGCGGTCGCCGTTCTCGATCGCGTCTGCCAGCCGCCGCAGCTTCGAGACGAACTGCTTGGCGGAATAGGTGCGGGTGACGTCTCTGGATTGCTTCCTGGGCATGGCACCTCGAAGGTGAGGGGTCAGCAGCTCACCACCTTTCCACGCTCATGCCCCGTGTAGGCGACGATCCTCCAACCCGTGTCCGTGTGACCGAGCACGTACGATACGCTACCTACCGACATCACGCTTCCCGCCGTGTCGTAACGCGTGTTGTAGCCGCTCACGATGGCCGCGCCGGCGTTGAGCACGCACACGCTTTCGATCGTGAAGACGGATCGGTTCCAGCCGCGCCCGAGCAGATCGATGAGAGAGCCCTGCCAGCGCACGAGCGCCTCGTCCCGCGAGGTGCTCGCGTTGATGCCGCCACCGCCGAGCGTCATCCAAGGGATCGCGAAGATCTCCTCGGGTAACGCCTCCATGTTCCGCGCCGAAAAGAGCTCGTAGTAGCGGTCCATGGTCGCGGTCACCTCCGCCTTCACACGCTCCATCTCGGCGTTGGAGAGTCCTTGTGCGCTGAGCGCGGCGGATCCTCCGGTCAGCGCCGCTCCGGCGAAGGCCACGGTCTTCACCAACCTCGTCAGCTCGAGCCTCATGGCATCCTCCCCTCGGTCGACAACCGAATCCTGTAGAGCCCCGTCCTTGCCGTCATGTAGAGCGTCCGTCCATCCTCGGCGAAGCCGACGTTGGCGGGCAGCTCGTCGGGTTGGATGATACCGAGGTGCTCCCCGTTCGGCGCGATCACCCAGACCCCTCCGGGACCCGTGGCGAACAGATTACCGGCCCGGTCGACCTTCAATCCGTCCGGCACCCCGTCGGCGGGCCAGCCGGTGGCGTCCAGGAAGACGCGCGGGTTGGTCAGGCCGTCCGCGCCCACGTCGTACGCCATCCACACCGCATTCGCCGCGTCCGAGTTCGCCA
This sequence comes from Longimicrobiales bacterium, assembly GCA_041579355.1. Taxonomy (GTDB): domain Bacteria; phylum Gemmatimonadota; class Gemmatimonadetes; order Longimicrobiales; family Gaopeijiaceae; genus UBA2982. The sequence goes on from JBFGFY010000264.1 coordinate 3,293, forward strand.
CGTAGAGCACGGTCTCGTCGGGCGAGAACGCGAGCCCGTTGGGCCGGAGCTGCTCCCGGTGCAGCAGCACGAGCTCCCCGGACGGGCTCACGCGATAGATGCCGTTGAAGGGCAGCTCCTTCAGCGGCGAGTCGTCGAGGCCCTCGAGGCCGTAGGGAGGGTCCGTGAAGTAGAGCCAACCGTCCGAGCGGTAGACGACGTCGTTCGGGCTGTTGAGCCGCCTGCCGTCGTAGGCGGTGGCCAGGGCCGTGTAGCTCCCGTCCGCTTCGACGCGTGTGATCTGCCGGCGCCCCTGGTCCGCGATGACCAGCCGACCCGTGGCGTCGCGCGTCAGACCGTTCGGACCGAACGTGCGGCGGCCTTCGGTGGGCCCGTCGAAGAAAGGGGCCGCGAACGGCGCTGCGCCTGCCGCGTCGCTGTATCGGTGGATCGCATTCCCGCGCACGTCCGAGAAGA
>JBFGFY010000265.1:0-3670 GCA_041579355.1 Longimicrobiales bacterium
CTCGTCCGTGACGCCGGCCGGGCGCAGGCCCGGGCCTGGGCTCCTCACGTCGAGATCGTCGAGGGCGACCTGCTCGACCCCGCGTCGCTCGCCCGTGCGCTCGAGGGGATCGACGCGGCGTACTACCTCGTCCATTCCATGTCCGCCGGCGGAAGCTTCGCCGAGAAGGACCGGGAGGCCGCGCACCACTTCGCGGACGCGGCCCGACACCTGAAGCAGGTGATCTACCTCGGCGGGATCCTGCCGGAGACCGGAGGGGGTCCGGCGAATTCCGAGCACCTCCTCAGCCGGTCCGAAGTGGGAGAGATCCTGCGCGCACGCCTGCCGACCACGGAGCTGCGCGCGGGCCCCATCATCGGTGGGGGCTCCGCTTCGTTCGAGATGGTGCGTTACCTCACCGAGCGGCTCCCCGTCATGATCGCTCCCAAGTGGATCTTGAACCGCGTGCAGCCGATCGCGATTCGGGACACGCTCTCCTACCTCGTGGCGGCGCTGGGCCGCGACGACGCGCTCGGAGTCGTCGACATCGGAGCGGAGCCCCTGACGTTCAAGGAGATGATGGAGCGGTACGCGGAGGTTCGGGGTCTCCCCCGCGTCATTCTCCCCGTCCCCGTCCTCGCCCCGCGGCTCGCCGCACTCTGGGTCGGCCTCGTAACGCCGATCCCGAACGCGCTGGCAGTTCCGCTGGTGGAGGGCGTCGTGCGTCCCGTGGTCGGCGACACGGGCCGCGCCCGCTCGCTCTTCCCCGACATCCTGCCCATGCCGTACGAGCAGGCGGTCGCGCGGGCTCTCGCCAGGACCGAAGCCGGGGAGGTGGTCACGCGGTGGAGCGTGGCAGGCGGCCCGAACGTCCCGAAGGCGCGCCTCGAGGACACGGAGGGCGTGGTGCGCGACGTGCGCTCCCGTCTCGTGGAGGCGGCGCCCGCCCACGTCTTCCGCGCTTTCGCCAGCCTCGGGGGTGAGCGGGGTTGGCGCGTCTGGGGTTGGGCTTGGTCGCTGCGGGGCGCTATCGACCAGGTGCTCGGTGGACCCGGACTCCGGCGTGGCCGCCGCCACCCCGAGCTCCTCTATCCGGGCGAGGCGCTCGACTTCTGGCGCGTGGAGGAATACCGGCCCCACACGCTCCTCCGCCTCCGTGCCGAGATGAAGGTGCCCGGCCGCGCGTGGCTGCAGTTCGAGGCGATTCCGGAAGAGAACGGGACGCGACTCGTCCAGACGGCTTTCTTCGCACCGACCGGTTTCTTCGGCTGGCTCTACTGGTACGCGATCTATCCCGCGCACGCGAAGATCTTCAGCGACATGGTGGATGCGGTGGCTCGCGACGCCGTCGAGATGGTCGGCCGACCCGTCGCGGTCGCGTAGATCCATGAGCTCGGTCCCGGAGCTCCGGCTGCGGTCTCTGAACCGCGCCCCCGTCGTCGGCGACGGCGACTATGTGCTGTACTGGATGACCGCGACCCGCAGACTCGGCTGGAGCTACTCGCTCGACCGCGCCGTCGAGCACGCGCGATCGCTCGGGAAGCCGCTCCTCCTCCTGGAGCCGCTGAACGTCTCGTACCGGTGGGCTTCCGACCGCCACCACCGCGCGATCCTCGACGGCATGCTCGAGCACACCCGCGCCTTGGCCTCGACCCGGGTCGCCTATCACCCGTACGTGGAACCGGAGCCGGGCGCAGGTCGGGGCCTCCTGCGGGCGCTGTCCGAGCGCGCCTGTGTGCTCGTGACCGACGACTCGCCGGTCTTCTTCACCCCCGCGCTGCTGCGTGCCGCGGCCCGCATCCAAGCATGTCGCGTCGAAGCGGTGGACAGCTGCGGGCTGCTCCCGCTCCGGGCCGCCGAGCGGTCCTATTCGGCGGCCTATCACTTCCGCCGGTTCCTGCAGAAGGAGCTCCCCGAGCACCTCCTCGACGCGCCCTCCCCGGATCCTCTCGCCGGGGAGCCACTTCCCCGCCTCCCCGGCCTACCGGAGCACGTCCTGCAGCGGTGGCCGGCTACGTCCGAGTCCTGGCTGGAGGCCTCCGAGAGTCTCCAGAGCCTGCCGATCGACCACTCGGTGGCCCCCACGAGCTGGACCGGTGGGCAGACCGCCGCCCGCTCGCGGCTGCGAGCGTTCGTGGCGGAAGACCTCGGGCGCTACGGGGCAGAGCGCAACGACCCGGACGCGCACGCCTCGAGCCGTCTCTCACCCTGGCTTCACTACGGCCAGCTGTCCGTGCACGAAGTCTTCGACGTGGTGGCGCGCTCCGAGGGGTGGAGCCCGGCCCGGCTCTCCGATCGCGCGGACGGACGGCGCGAGGGGTGGTGGGGCATGAGCGCCTCCGCAGAGTCGTTCCTCGACGAGCTCGTCACGTGGCGTGAGCTGGGCTACGGATTCTGCACCCACGAGCCCCACTACGCCGAGTATGAGAGCCTGCCGGAGTGGGCGCGGCGGACACTCGAGGACCACGCGAGCGACCCGCGCGAGCACCTCTATACCCTGGAGCAGCTCGCCGCGGCCGAGACCGACGACGAGCTCTGGAACGCCGCCCAGCGACAGCTCGTGCACGAGGGCGTCATCCACAACTACCTCAGGATGCTCTGGGGGAAGCGCATCCTCGAGTGGACGTCACACCCTCGTGAGGCTTTGGACGTCATGGTGGAGCTGAACACCCGGTATGCGCTGGACGGCCGAGATCCCAACTCCTACTCGGGGATCTTCTGGGTCTTGGGGCGCTTCGACCGTGGCTGGCCCGAGCGACCGATCTTCGGCAAGGTCCGGTCGATGACGTCGGCCTCTACGCGCAAGAAGGTGCGACTCCGCGACTACCTTGCGCTCTGGGGGAACGCCGCCCAGGTGTAGCAACGCGCGCGAGACCCCCGGGCCGGAGGCCTCAGAACGTGGGCGGCTCCGCTTTGGACTGCGTGCGCAGGCTCACGTCCAGACGCTCGGCCTCGTCTTCCGCGCGGCGTCCGGCGAGGTAGCCGACGCAGTAGGACCGAAGCGTGGCCTCGAAGCGGCTCATGCCCGGCAGGGCGCGCAGCCCTGCCTCACCCTTGCGCTTGAGCGCGTCGGCGAGCTTGCGCACGGCGTCCACGACCTCGAGCACGTAGGGGTCGCCGCCGGTGACCAGCTCCTCCGGGTCGAGATGCGCGTCGAAGCCGATCCCCGTCACCACACCCTCTGCCTCCGGCTCGCCGCCTTGGGCGCGCGCCGGAATCGGGTCGTCCGGGGAGATGAAGGCGCCGGCGACCTTGTCGCCGCGGGGCGGAATCGGGTCGTCCGGGGAGATGAAGGCTCCTGCCACGGCGTCGCTGCGCGGCGGGATGGGCTCGTCCGGCGAGATGAAGGGATCGGCGTCGGCCGCGGCCCCCTTCTTGGGTGAGGTCGAATTCCGGTGCACGTGCTTCCGCGTTCCCGGCGGGAACGCCGGGGGCGGGAGCCGGCTGTTCTTCCGTTCGGAGCTCATGCCGCAATATACCCACGGGCCACGAAGGGAAACAAATGTCTCGTGCCCGTGGCTCGGTGGCCCGGACCCCCGCACCTCACAGAAGCAGCTCGATCACGAGGAAGCCACCGATCAGCAGAGCGCCGAAGACCCAGGCGAGGAGGTTGAAGTACCGGTCGATGAAGCGGGTGATCGGCTCACCGAAGTAGTGGATCAAGGCCGCGAGGGCGAAGAAGCGGAGACCC
>JBFGFY010000266.1:0-3653 GCA_041579355.1 Longimicrobiales bacterium
AGGCCGAGCGACTGGAAGCGCTTGGCAGAGCGGTCGATGAGCCGCTCCTCCCCGAAGCGTTCGAAGAAGCGCTTCAGCTCACCCGGCGAGGGCGACCGTTGCTTGAAGTCGACGAAGTGCACCTTGACCCGCCGCTCCTTGAAGAAGCGCAGGGCCTTGCGGGTGTCCGCGTCGTTCTTGATGCCGAATACCTGAACCTCCATCCTCGAAAGATAGGTCGAGCCGGGCGCGCAGTCCTTGTCCGCCGCCGGCCGATCCATTAGTCACGTAAGCATGGACATGCAGCTCGGTCTCTTTCCGCGAGCCGCCCCCTCCCATCGGCCCGCGGCCGTGGGACCGGCACACGTGTCCGAGCGGCTGAGCCGGCTCGCGACACAGCTCCCCGACGACCTCAGGCTCGGCACCAGCTCGTGGAGCTTCCCCGGCTGGTACGACATCGTCTACGACCGCGTCGTTTCCGAGAACGTCCTCGCGCGCGACGGCCTCGCGGCCTACGCCGGTCACCCGCTGCTACGCGCCGTAGGCGTGGACCGGACGTACTACCGTCCCCTCTCCGCCGACGACCTCGGCGAGTACGCGCAGGCCGTGCCCGACGACTTCCGCTTCGTCCTGAAGGCCGACCGGCTGCTCACCTCGCCCCTGGAGCCCAACCCCTTCGGCGCGCGCGCACGGAACGAGCGCTTCCTCGACCCCGCGTACGCCGCGAACGAGGTGGTCGGGCCGGTCCTCGAGGGCCTGGGCCCGAAAGCGCGGGTCCTCCTCTTCCAGTTTTCGCCCGCGCCCGCGACGCTCCTGGGCGGGAGGTCGGCGTTCTGCGAGCGGCTCGGGCGGTTCCTTACGGCGCTGCCGAAGGGCATCGTGTACGCCGTCGAGCTCCGCACGCCCTCGCTCCTCACGGAGGAGTACGTGGCACTGTTGGAGGAGCTGGGCGCGGCCCACTGCTTCACGGTCCATCCGGCGATGTCGTCGCTGGAGCGGCAACTCGAGCTCGTGCAGCCGTTCTATCAACCGATCCTGCTGATCCGCTGGATGCTGCAGGCCGGGCACGAGTACGAGGCGGCGCGGCAGAAGTACGAGCCGTTCGACCGCATCGTCGACGAGGATCCAGGCTCTCGCGAGCTCATCGCGCGCACGGTGCTCGACGCGCTCCTCGGCGAGCGGGAAGCAATCGTCATAGCCAACAACAAGGCGGAAGGCTCCGCGCCCCTCTCCGTGTTCCGGCTCGCCGAGCGGATCGCGGAGTGGGGAGAAGCCGGGGCACACCCGAGGGGGGAGGTATCATGAGAGGAGGGATCCGAGCGATCGCGGCCGTGGCCGCCGCGCTCAGCGTGTGGGCGTGCGGTCAGAGCGCCGGGGACGCGCAGAGCGCAGCCGATACCCTGACACGGCGCCAACGCGACAGCATCATCTCGACCATGCCGATCCCGGGCGCCGGGGGTGTCGGGCGGGCGCTCGATGCCCAGGACCGGACCCGTGAGCGCGCCGCGGCGCTCGACAGCCTGCGCTAGTCGCCCTCGTCCCGGTCGGATGAGGTGGTTCGGCCCGAGCTGAGCAGCCGCTCGGTGAAGTCCTGCCGCTCTTCCATGAGCTGGAGCCGGGCGTTCAGCGTCTCGAGGAGGTCGTGCATGCGACCGACGTCCGCTTCGAGCCCGCTGCTTCGGTCCCGGGCGTAGAGATCGATCAGCTCGGAGAGCCGCTTCGCGATCGGTCGGAGGATCATGACCCCCCCGACGGTGAGGATGAGCACGACGGCGACGATCATCGGCGCGATTTCGTCCCAGTACACCCGAGTGCCTCGTGGCTGGCGTTGGCGGTGGCCTACCGAGCGCCCTACGGCGCCGGTCCGGACTCCGTTTCAGGAAGCTGGTAGTACCATCTTGCCCCGCGGCGTATACTTCAGGGATTGGACACGCCGGACAAGGAACGGGGCATGATGGGACGATTTTCGACACTCGTGGCGATCACCTTCCTGGCCGCCTGCGGCCAGGCTGAAGCGGCGCCGGAGGGAGCGCGGTCGGGCACCCTGGCGGCCGTCTCGCCGGAGCAGGCCCTGCCCACGGTGGTCGTCTACAAGACGGCGACGTGCGGCTGCTGCAGCGGCTGGGTCGATCACATGCGCAACGCGGGCTTCACGGTCGACGCACGCGACCTTCCCACGAACGTCGAGCTCATGCGGATCAAGGTCGACGCGGGGGTGCCGAACCCACTCGTGACCTGCCATACGGCTCTGGTGGAGGGTTACGTCGTCGAGGGTCACGTGCCCCCCGACCAGATCAAGCGGCTGCTCGCCGAGCGCCCGCAGGTGGCCGGCATCGGCGTGGCGGGAATGCCGGTCGGATCGCCCGGCATGGAAGGCCCGGGAGCGCGGCCCTACCAGGTCCACTCGTGGGACGCCGGCGGCACCACCGCGGTGTTCGCGGAGGTGGATCCTCGCTGAGGGAATGGCAAATCCTCCCGTCGTGCTCGTCGTCGAGGACAACGCCGAGCTGCGGCACGTCCTGAAAGACGCCCTCGCGGCCGACGGTTACGAAGTCATCACCGCACGCGAGGAAGCCGACGCGCTCGAGGTGCTGCGGGAGCGCCGGGTCGACCTCCTCATCTCGGACCTCACCGGACCCCCGGCGGAGGCTCACTTGGAGGAGGTGCGGAAGGAGTTTCCGAACCTTCCCGTCGTCGCGCTATCCGGCTCCGCTGGAGCCCACCCCGCCCTCTTCTTCGGCGCGTGGCAAGGCGCGGGCCGCTACCGGACGCTTCCCAAGCCCTTTCGCCTGGCCGAGCTGCTCGCCGTCTCCCGCGAGGTCTTGGGCGCCGCCACATAGCGGGACCGCGGGTACGGTCAGAAGTAGGTCGCGAACCCGAGCTGGAAGCCGGCCATGCGGGCGGGGTCGTTGCCCGGGAAGTCGGTGGTCCAGTGGTAGCGGTAGTTGGCCCGGAAGACCGTTCCCGCCGTGGGGCGGAAGCTGATGCCGGGAACGATCGCCGTGACCTCGTCGCCGATCGAGAGCCCGGTGGATTCGAACGTCCCCGCGTTGTAGTCCACGCGCTCCACGCGCAGGGCCGCGAACACTGTGGCGTTCTCGTAGCCGAGTAGGCGCGGCCGCCAGACGGGCACGACCACGTCCAGGTGCGCCCCCCACTGACGGTCCCCGAAGAGCTCCGTCATGCCGGGGGGCACGTCGATCGAGGCGTGGGCCAGCTCCCCACGCACCGCGGCCGGACCGACCCTGAAGCCGAGGTCGAGCGCGGCGATACCCAGCCAGCGCTTGTCGTCCACCTCGATGCCTTCGCGGCGGTACGTGTTGTAGTAGCCCCCGTAGTACGAGACCCCGACCTCACCGAGCGAAGGCCTTCGGGCCGCGAGCCGGAGCGAGACCGCCGGGGACCCGTTGTTGTCCTCGCCGAACAGCTCCTCGTGCTTCCCCGAGGGAATGTCGGTGCGACCGACTCCGTTGCCCACGACCGACTCACCGAGCCCGTTCGTCAGGTATGCGTCGTAGCTGAGGAGGAGCCCGCCCCGCGCGATCCGGCCGTAGATGCCTCCCCCCACCTCGGAGAGCGTGGACGGGATGATGTCGGTGGACACGAGAGGGCGCTCGACGAAGTCCCACTGGGGACTGTCGTGGTTCTGGTTGAAGAAGCCGAGCGGCGGAAGA
>JBFGFY010000267.1:0-3633 GCA_041579355.1 Longimicrobiales bacterium
CGGCGCGGTCGCCGCCGCGGCTTCTCTGTCCGGCGCCGCACCCATCGCGGCGCAGTCTCCGCTCACGTGCGACCTGAGCGGGTACGCGCGACGCGTCGATACTTCCGCCCGTCTCTCGGGCAACGTCCTCGCCGTCGAGTGGATGGGGACGGGGGAGGAGCGTGTGAGCCTCCGGTTCGCGATCCGCGACGGTGCGCCGGTGATCGACGAGCTCGCGCTCATGCCCGCCGGCGCGAGCGACTGGGTGCCGGTCGCACGGGGGCTGGGCGTGGAGTACCGGATCGTCGAAGGGTTGCGCCGCATCAGCAACCAGCAGCTCGTCCCGCTCCGCGAGCTCGGCGTCGACCTCACGCAGGAGGTCGTCGACCGCCACAAGTGGGACGTGTTCTGGGACGCCCCGCTCGACTTGCGGCGTGAAGCCGGCGGCGGCAACCCGCCGCCCGCAGAGGGCGTGGCGAACCAGCCGGGGCTGCCGCGCTCCCCGAACGAGATCCGGCGCGCCACGGGCTCCTACCGGACGGCATCGTGCACGGTGACCACGGACGGTCGCCGGCTACGCATCGCGTTTCCGGGCCTCCGACTCGGCTCGTTCTCCGGTGAGCTCGCCTTCAGCGTGCACGAAGGCACGAACCTCATCCGCGTCGAGGCCGTCGCCGCCACCGACCTCCCTTCGGTCGCCTACAAGTACGACGTGGGACTCACCGGCCTCGAGCTGGGGCCGTCGAGCCGCGTCTGGTGGCGTGACGTCGGCGGAGCCATGCAATCGTACTCCCTCCGAGGACCGGTCAACCACGACCCGGTCCCGCTGCGGGCGGCGAACCGCCTCGTGGTCGCCGAGACGGAACGCGCGGCGATCGCAGCCTTCCCGCCGCCGCACACGTTCTTCTGGGCCCGCGAGGTCGAGATCAACGTGGGATACAACTGGTACCGGAAGGATTCCGGCACCGCGTACACCTTCGGCATCCGGCAAGGCGAGCAGGAGGTCGTCGAGCGCTACCTGGCGAACTGGTCTCTCTACAGCGCGCCGCCCGGCACCCAGCAGCGCATGGCAGCCTACTTCTACCCGACCCTCGGTGAGCCGGCCGCGGCGTTCGACGCCGCGCTCGCGTTCACGAACGGAGACGTCTATCCGGATCTCCCCGGCTACAAGGTGATGGGGAGTCACTACCACACCGACCTCGGCCGCACGCTCATGGAGAGTGGCAGCGTGGACACGCGGCTGTCGGATTTCGAGGCGCTGCGCTCGGCGGGGATCGACATCGCGGGCCCGGTCGACCGCCCCCGGCCCGCGACGCAGCTCGAGGAGCAGCGGTGGCTCTTCGAGGGCGCCGCGCGCCACTCCGACGAGACCTTCGTCGTCATGCCGCAGATGGAGAATAGTGACTGGCTGGGGGGGCACTGGGACCTGCTCTTCAGCCACCCGGTCTACTACGTCGACGAGCGCGCGCCCGGCACGCCCCTGGTGACGCAGCACCCCGAGTACGGACGCGTCTACAACATCGGTGGCCCCGAGGACATGCTGGCGATGATCGAGGCCGAGGACATGCTGGTCTACATGCCGCACCCCCGCACGAAGGGGTCGACCGGCTATCCGGATGCCATCCGGCGCAGCCAGCAGTTCCTGCACGACGCCTACCGCGGGGTGGGGTGGCGGTGGGGGATGGGCTCCGACCTCTCGGAGGTGCGTCTCTCCGACAAGCGGGTGATCCCGCTGCTCGACGACATGAACAACTGGATCGCGCGCTCGGCGCTGCAGCCGAAGTACCTGCTCGCGATCACGGAGACGTACCGCAAGGGCCCCGGTGACGACATCTACGCCAACGGGCCGGTCAGCTACCTGCGCCTCGACGAGCTGCCTCCGCCCGGAGTGTACGCGCCCATCGTGGACGCGCTCGGGCGCGGTGACTACTTCGTCTCCTCCGGAGAGGTGCTCGTGCCGTCCCACCGGTACGAGGGGAGCGGCGCCGACTCGCGCGTCATCGCAACGGTCCAGTGGACGTTCCCACTCGACTTCGTGGAGGTGGTCTACGGCGACGGCCAGCAGACGACCTCTCGGCGGATGTCCGCGACCGACCTCCCCGCCTTCGGGCGGGAGACCTTCACGATCCCCTTCGACGCGACGGGGCATGCGTGGGTGCGCTTCGCGGCCTGGGATTCGGCGGGGAACGGGGCCATGACCATGCCCATTTGGCTCCCCGGCCGGTAAGCGCGGGGGCGAGCGTCATATACCGGTCCCGCTCCGGTCACCCACTCTCGAGCCTGGGGAGCCGGCCACGTCCGCATGGACGCGACTGAGCTCACCCCAGCCGAGCTCGAGGAGCAGCTCGCGAGGCTCCACCGGGACAGCTTCGGGTGGGCTCTGAGCTGCTGTGACTGGAACGAGGCGGACGCCGAGGACGTGTTGCAGACGACGTACTTGAAGGTGGTTTCGGGGAGGGCCCGCTTCGGTGGGCGCTCCGCGTTTCGTACCTGGCTCTTCGGTGTCATCCGCCGCACGGCGCAAGAGCAGCGGCGGAGGGCTCGCTCGCACCGCGAGCGCGCCGAGCGCCTCGGACGGGAGCCGCTCGAGGCCGCGCCCCGCCCAGACGAGCTCACCGAGCGGGCCGAGCAGGCTCAGGCTCTCCGCCAGGCGCTTGCCCACCTTCCCGAGCGGCAGCGGGAAGTCCTGCACCTCGTGTTCTACCAAGACCTGACGATCCGCGAGGCGGCCGAGGTGCTCGATGTGTCCCTGGGCACGGCCCGGGTACATTATGAACGGGGGAAGAAGAGGCTCAGGGTGTTGTTGAAGGAGGAGTCCGGGGGAGGGGTGCCGTGACCAGGCCACGAGACGACGACGGACTGCGCGGTCGCTTCCGGGCGTTGCGCGAGGAGACCGAAGCCTCCGGCGGCGCCCCGGAGTTCCGGCTCATGCTCGAGCGGGCTCGCGCCGACGCTGTGAGCGGCCCGACGTTCGACGTGGTCGAAGGCGGCGCCCCGAGGCGCCGCGCCGGCTCCGGCCGTCCCCTCGTCCGTGCCGGGGCTTGGGCCTCCGCGGCGCTCGCCGCGACGGTGGCCGGCCTCCTGCTCACGGACCGGCGGCCGCGCAACGACGACGAGTTCCTGCGCGTGGTGGCGGCGTACAGCGACGACTTCGCGGGAGCTGGGTGGCAATCCCCGACGGCCGGGCTGCTCGACGTGCCCGGTCTGGACTTGGTTCGGACGCTCCCGGAGCTCGGAGGACCGGTCCGCGGGCTCGATCCTGCCACGCTGCCACCACCCGAGTCCCTGCCCCCAGAGAACCTGTGAGGAGATCCCGATGAGGAAGCTCGCCCCGTTCCTGCAGACCTCCGCCGCGATCGTGCTGATCGCGGCCCTGGTCCCGGGCGTGCGCCCGAGCGAGCTCGCGGCCCAGCAGCCGCAGGCACCGGCCGTTCAGGAGGATCCCCTCTTCGGGACGCTCTTTCCGCCGGAGCTGATCATGCAGCACCGGCGCGCCATCAACCTGACCGACGAGCAACGCGACGCGATCAGCCAGATGATTCAGCAGCTTCAGGGACGGGTCGTGCGCCTGCAGTGGGAGCTGCTCGACGAGATGCAGCAGCTCACGGAGACCATGTCTGCGCCACGAGTGCAACTCGACCGGGCGCTGGATCA
>JBFGFY010000268.1:0-3621 GCA_041579355.1 Longimicrobiales bacterium
GACGGCACCGTCGAGCACACGCAGCGAGCGCTCCACCTCGGCCGTGAAGTCCACGTGGCCGGGGGTGTCGATGATGTTGATGCGGTAGTCGGTGTCCCGGCGCTTCCAGTGGCAGGTCGTCGCAGCGGAGGTGATCGTGATACCCCGCTCCTGCTCCTGCTCCATCCAGTCCATCGTCGCCGTTCCTTCGTGCACCTCGCCCACCCGATGCACGCGGCCTGTGTAGTACAGGATGCGCTCGGTGGTCGTGGTCTTGCCGGCGTCGATGTGCGCCATGATGCCGATGTTTCTCAGGTGCGGCAGTGGCGTGATTCTAGGCATCTATCTCGGTCCTTCTCGCGTCCTTCGTATTTCGTATTCCAGCCTTACAAGCGAAGAGCGCGGCCCTCGCCGCTGCTGCCCGTCCTGGGCAGACAGTCGTCCGCGCTCCTCGGATCGGAGAGGGCCCCCGAGCACCCGCGGGGCCATCGCGTCATCGAATTGTCCGGAGCCGAGCTCCGGTAAAGCGTCCTGCTACCAGCGATAGTGGGCGAACGCCTTGTTCGCCTCGGCCATCCTGTGCGTGTCGTCCTTCTTCTTGACCGTGTTCCCTTCCCCGCGGCTCGCCGCGAGGAGCTCTCCCGCCAGGCGCTCGGCCATCGTCTTCTCCGAGCGGGTGCGGGCGAAGGAGATGAGCCAGCGCGTCGCCAGCGCGGCGCGCCGCTCGGGGCGGACCTCGACCGGGACCTGGTACGTCGCGCCACCCACCCGCCGGCTCTTAACCTCGAGGGCCGGCTTGGAGTTGTTGAGCGCCTGCTCGAACACCTGCACGCCGGGCTGACCCGATCGCTGCTCGAGGATGTCTACGGCGTCGTAGAAGATCCTCTCGGCCACGGACTTCTTGCCGTCCAGCATCAGCGCGTTGATGAACTTGGTGACGGTACGCGACTCGAATCGCGGATCGGGAGGCGTCTCCCGGATTTCGGCTCTCGAACGACGGCTCATGGTTCTCTCTCGCTACCTCGGCCGCTTGGCGCCGTACTTGGAGCGACCCTGGCGGCGGGCGTCCACTCCCGAGGCGTCCAGCGTGCCGCGGATGATGTGGTAGCGCACCCCGGGTAGATCCTTAACACGGCCGCCGCGAATGAGCACGATCGAGTGCTCCTGGAGGTTGTGCCCCTCGCCCCCGATGTACGCGGTGACCTCGAAGCCGTTGGTCAGCCGGACACGCGCCACCTTCCGGAGAGCCGAGTTCGGCTTCTTCGGGGTGGTGGTGTACACGCGCGTGCAGACCCCCCGCTTCTGCGGGTTCCGCTGCAGGGCCGGCGCTTTGTTCTTCTTCGTCTGCGCCTTGCGACCCTTCCGCACGAGCTGACTGATGGTCGGCATCTGACCTCTTGATCGTGAAAAAAACGCGCCGCGTGGGCGCGTCGTGTCGGCATCCCGCCGTCATTGCGGGGGCCGGTCCGACTAGAGCAAGGAAACCTAGGAATGACCTCGGGGGGTGTCAACGCCCGATCCGTACGTGTTTCCGCGTCCCACGCGGGGTTCCGGGCCGTGATCGGACGCCCCTCGTCGACGGAGGGAAGAGCAGCGGATTGACCCACGTTTAGTTCATGTGTAAAGTATCCCATGTGCCCTCGACCCAGGTCGGCCGCGCTCCAGGAGGCCATCCAACAGCGCCGCCCCTTCCGGACGCCGGCCGAAGAAGCCTTCGTCGCCATCCTGCGGACCGCTGACGTGCTGCGACGCAGGCTGGCGCGGGTGGTCGAGCCCCAGGGCCTCACGACGCAGCAGTACAACGTGCTCCGGATCTTGAGGGGCGCACACCCGGAGCCGCTCCCCACCCTGGAGATCCGGGCGCGACTGATCGAGCAGGCGCCGGGGATCACGCGCCTGGTCGACCGCCTGGACCGAGAAGGCCTGCTCCGGAGGGAGCGCGCCTCGGACGACCGGCGGCGCGTCGACTGCTGGATCACGGACGCGGGGCTCGAGCTGCTCGGCCGACTCGACGCCGAGGTCGACGCGTTGGACGAGGCGGTCGGGGCGGGACTCCCCCCCGCACGGCTCAGGGACCTCCTGGACGCCCTCGCCGCCATCCGGGGGCCCCACCCATGAGCCGCCGACTTTAGCGGCCCGGGCGGGTGATGAGCCGCCCCGGGCCCGCCGTTGTGCTCGGGGCGGCCGAGCACGCAACGTAAGGCTCTCCCCGAGTCCCTGAGCCGACGGCCCCTGGGACGCGAACCAGGAGGCACTCCCATGCCCAAGCACCTGTCCGCCCTCGCGCTGACCGCCGCGCTGCTCCTCACACCCGCTTGGCTAGAGGCGCAGGCTGCACCGGTCTTGGGTGACCGGACGACGCCACTGCGTCCGCTCGCGAGCGAAGGCAACATCGGTATCAGCAACGCGACGCTCCGCGACCAGCCCGAGGTGCGCGCGCTCCGCGTCGTGATCGAGCCCGGCGGCGTGCGCGCGATGCACGAGCACGCGGACGTGAGGTTCCACCTCTTCGTACCGATCTCGGGTGCGATGACCCTCGACCTGGACGCCGGCCCCGTGCTCGTGCCTGCCTGGCACCCTTATTACCTGGAGGGTGGCACCCGACACGGCTTCCGGAACAACGGGTCGGAGGCCGTGGAGGTGATGGAGGTCTTCATTCGATAGGACGAGCCGGGTCGGGGGCCGTCCCTACCCTGCCGGATACACGTACGGAGCCTGGAGGCCGAGCGGGATGCCGAGGCCCCAATAGATGAGCAGGAACGCCGACCAGGTCACCAGGAAGAAGATCGAATACGGGAGCATTACGGAGACGAGCGTTCCGATCCCGAGCGACTTCACATACCGCTGGCAGTAGACGACCACGAGCGGAAAGTAGGGCATGAGCGGCGTGATGATGTTCGTCGTCGAATCCCCGACCCTGTAGGCGGCCTGCGTCAGCTCGGGAGAGAAGCCGAGCTGCATGAGCATCGGGACGAAGATCGGAGCCAGCAGCGCCCACTTCGCCGAGGCAGAGCCGACTGCCAGGTTCACGAAGCCGGTGAGCACGATGATACCGACGATCGTGAAGCCGGCAGGGAGCGCGAGCTCGCGGAGGAACGTGGCGCCCTTCACGGCAAGCAGCGCCCCGAGGTTCGAGGAGCCGAAGGCCGCGATGAAGAGCGCGCAGAAGAACGCCATGACGATGTAGTAGCTCATCTGGACCATCGCCTTCGTCATGGCGTCGATGACGTCTTTGCTCTTCTCGAACGTCCCGGCCATGTAGCCGTACACGACGCCGGGAACCATGAAGAGAAGGAAGATCAACGGCACGATGGACTGCATGAGCGGCGCCTGGAACGACGTGATCTCCCCGTCGGGGGCACGCAGGGGCGAGTCAACTGGCGCCGAGGCGGCCCAGAGCACCACGAGGCCGAGGGCCATCACGGCGCTCGCGACCCAGAAGGCACGACGCTCGCGCGTGTCGATCTCCTTCATCTGCGGCATTTCGGCGGGATCGCCATCAATCGTCGTGGCGGCGAGTCGCGGCTCGATGATCCGATCGGTCAGCCACCATCCGACGAAGACGATCAAGACGCTCGACGCCGACGTGAAGAACCAGTTGCAGAGCGGGTTGACCAGGATGTCCGGATCGATGATCTGGGC
>JBFGFY010000269.1:0-3609 GCA_041579355.1 Longimicrobiales bacterium
CAGTCGTGCCAGGTGAGCGGGCAGACGATCGCCTCCATGTAGGCGATCCCTTTCACCGCATCCGGGTGCCGCCTCGCCCAATCGAAGCCGAGGCCCGAGCCCCAATCGTGCACCACGAGCGTGACATCGGACGTGACGCCGACCGCCTCCAGCCATGCGTCCAGGTAGCGGCGGTGGTCGACGAAGCGGTAGCTCCCTCCGGCAGCGGGGCCAGACTCCCCCATGCCGATCAGGTCGGGCGCGAGCAGACGGCCGAGGCCCTCGAGATGGGGCATCACGTTGCGCCACAGGTACGACGACGTCGGGTTCCCGTGCAGGAAGACGATCGGGTCGCCTTCGCCGACGTCGAGGTACGCCATGTGCGAGTCGAGCACGGGCACACGCGTCAGCGCGCCGAATGGTTCGGGCGAAGGGATGGGGTCGTTCGTCACCGGCGGCCTGCGCGGGATCGCTGTGGGGCGTGGGCCCGCACGGTAGACGGAGCCCACGGCCGGAGCAAGCGCGGCACACCGGCTCAGGGACGGATCAGACCCAGAGCCTCGTGTCGGGGTTGAACGCGGCCCAAGCGCGCCAGTAGGCGGTGTAGGTCTCCGCCATGGCCACCAGGCGCTCCCCGGCCCGCGAACCGCCGATCGCGAGCCCGTCCACGGTCCACGAGCTTCCCGTCTCGTCGTCCATGAAGCCGGCCTGCGTGGCGCGCATCGTCACCGTGGCTCCACCTTCGGTGCGCGGACGGAACGTCATGCCGCCCCTCGCCTGCTCGCTCCACAGCACGAGTGCGTCGGCGCCTTTGTGGGTGAAGCCGACCACCTGGTAGGGCTCGCCCCGATCGGCGAAGGCACCGTACGGAAACGCGATGCCCGACACACCGGGCTCCGAGGGGACACCGATCACGACCTCCTTGGAGAAGCGCCGCGTATCCTCCGGCGGCATCGTGAAAGGGCGCCAAAACGTCGAGATCTCGCGATAGGGTCCGTACGGGTAGGCCAGGGCGCTGTAGTCGAAGAAGACAGGATCGAAGCCCTGATCCTGGGCGAGCACACGCGTCTCCGGATACAGGCTCACCCACTCCGCCCAGTCCATCTCGAAGAAGGGCACGGTCGCCATCCGCTCTCCGATCCGCGCGCCACACCCCGCCCGACCGGACATCTGTGGCCACGCCGACTCGGCGGCCGTGCGATCGAAGAACATGAGGTTGTTCATGAAGAGCAGACCGGAGACGCCGAGACGGGCGCCGCCGACCGTCGCCCGGTCGAAAACCCGCGAGGACCCCGTGAGCGGGCAATGCGTGACACCGAGCCGCGGCCCGAGCGGCCCACCCGGATCGAGGTTCACGACTTCGTGATGCCAGAGGACGTTGTGGGGGATCGCGTACGAGACGCCGAAGGTGTGTACGCCGATGACACGCGTGTCCGGGTCCAGGTATGCAGGCACCGTCTGGTCAGCGCGTACCCACCTCGGGTTGTCGAGCGGCGGGACCGCATCCCGTGCCGCGCCCTGGACGATGAAGTCGGTGTTGAGGTCGCAGTCCGGGAAGCGCGGGATGCCCGTGGTGTCGACCGGGTTGAAGATCGTTTCGACCTTACATCCCGATACGCCTGCGGCGAAGAGCGCGGAGAGTAGCTCGCGACGGGACCAGACCCTCCGGCGCACCCCCCATTCGTCCCATTCTCGTCGCGGGGCGTCCCTCGAGCTCATCCGTCTTGCCTCCGCCGCTCGGCCTCCTCGACCAGCTGGAGGAACATCTCGTAAGAGAGCGCTCCGACGGCCTGCTTGCCGTCGACGAAGAACGTGGGCGTTCCCCTTACTCGCGCATCACGGGCGGCGCGAGTCGCCGCGCGGGTCCGGCGCTCCCCGCGCTCGTCGTCGTAACACTCCTCGAAGGCGCTCACGTCGAGGGCCGCAGCCTCGGCATAACGAAGGAAGGCCTCCTTCGGCCGCCGGATGCGCGTCCACTCGCCTTGATGCTGGAAGAGGAGATCGTGCATGTCCCAGAACCGCCCCTGGTCCGCAGCGCACTCGGCCGCGTTGGCGGCGTCGTCCCCGCGGTCGAACCCGAGGAGGAACGGCACGTGCCGCCACACGACCCTTCCGGTCTGCACGAGCTCGGTGTGCACCCGAGGCCATGTGTCCCTGAAGAACTGCGCGCACGCGGAACAGGCGAAGTCGCCGAACTCCACGACGGTTACCGGCGCCGCGGCGCTACCGAGCACGTAGCCGATCTCGGAGACGTCGACCCGCAGGTCCTGCGCGCCTAACTCCGACGCGCCAACCAGAAGCGCGAGCGCCGCCCACGCGGCCGTCCACGTCGACGGTCGCACCTTCAGATCCCCCACGTAACCCGGTACCCCGCGCTCACGCCGTACGCGGCCGGCAGATTTCGGCCCGAGAGCGGAAGCTGACCCGTCACCTCGAGTCGTCCCGGGCCCAGCCCGTACCCGACCGTAGGGATGAGCTGGAGCAGCCGACGCCGGTCGCTCCGCAGCGGGATGCCTTGAGCCAGCGGACTGCGGCCCCACAGACCGTCGGCAGCGACCTCCCACGACAGCTCGCCCAGCGAACCCCCGACCGCCAGGTGCGCGTAGCGCTCGTCGCCGGGCTCCCGTGCGGCCTCCACGTTCTCGGCCCGCCAGCGGTAGCCGACCCATCCGAAGACGTAGAGGGGGAGCTCTCCGATCGAGGTGCCGGACTCGACGCTCACCTCGAGGTCTCGTTGGCCCTCCGAGAGCGGGATCACGGTCGCGTCGACAGGGAAGTCACTGCCCGGCACCTTGGCGCCCGCGCGCACGGCGACGGGGAGGTCGAGGCCGAAGAGCTCGGGGCTGATGCGGACCGCGGCGCGCAGGTCCCCAACACCCGTGCTCGTGCTCCCGACCGACGAGCCCCCGCCGACGCTGAGGCGGTGCGTCGGTACCTGCCCCCAGATCTCCACTCCGGGCATCAGGCCGATGGCCCCTGTCAGGAATACCGACCTGGTGTCGAACTCCGCCCCGGTGAAGGAGAACGGCTCACGCTGCCCCGTCTGATCGAAGAACTCGCCCGCGTGTTGGCCGTAGACCGAGAGCTGGATCCACCCGGCTCCCCTCGGCAGGGTCTGGATCGCGCCGCTCTGCGCCAGCGTCGGGGAAGAGTGCGGCGCGCTGCAGACCGCCTGCGCGGCCGCCTCGCTAGCCGCCGCCGCGAACAGGAGGCCGGCGACGAGCGCGCCGCATAGGGCGCGGCGTCCACGTGTCGTCCGACGAGTTTCTCTCATGAAGCCCTCCAAATCTCGGTCTCGGGGGCGAACGTCGCCCACGCGAACCAGAACGCGACGTACGCTTCGCCGGTCCCTTCCAGTCGCTGTCCCTGGAGAGAACCGGAGACGGCGAGCCCGTCGGTCCGCCACACGCTGTCGGTCTGGTCGTCACGGATCTGCCCGTCCACCATCCGGAAGGTCAGGTCGCGCCCGCCCGCAACCGGGCGGTACGCCGCAGCCATCCGTGCGGCTGCGTCCCAGAAGACCACCGCGTCCGTGAGCTGCGCCGCTCCACCCTCTCCGTCGAACTGGTGCCGGACCACGCCGACGTCGCCCAGGCGCTCGAGCTCGCCAAAGGGATACGCGATCCCTCC
>JBFGFY010000270.1:0-3472 GCA_041579355.1 Longimicrobiales bacterium
ACTTCCGGACGTCTTCCTGCGGGTGCGCTGCTCGAGCGGCACCTACGTGCGTGCGCTCGCACGCGACCTGGGGGAGGCGCTCGGCGTGGGTGCACACCTCGTCTCGCTGCGGCGCACCGCGATCGGGACCTTCGACGTGGGCTCGGCGCTGCCCGTGGAGGCGCTGGCCGACGAGGCGCGCCTCGGTGCCGCGCTGATCGACCCGCTCGAGGCGCTCGGCCACCTGCCGACCGTCGCCGCGGATCGGGAGGAGGCGGCGCTGCTGGCGCACGGTCGCGCTCTCGAGGGTGTCGACCAGGGCCTCGAGGGTCTGGTAGCAGTGGCGCACGAGGGAGTTCTGCTCGCGGTCGCCGAGTCGAGCGACGGGGTCCTGAGGCCGCGTAAGGTGTTCGCGTCGTGAGCACGCCCGTGCGTTGGGCCCACCCTCCTGGGCTACCCCGGGACCGCGGCACGGTGGTCACGGTCGGAACGTTCGACGGGGTGCACCTCGGTCACTGGAGCGTGCTGCAGGAGATCGGCCGCAGGGCGGCGGTGACCGGACGCAGGAGTGTTCTCGTGACCTTCGATCCGCACCCGCTCCGGATCATCCGGCCGGAGCACGCGCCCCCGTTGCTGACCACGCCGCTCGAGAAGAAGGAGATCCTGGCCGAGAGCGGGCTCGACTGGGCCGTCTTCCTCTCCTTCACCAAGGAGCTCTCCAAGTACGAGCCACGCAGGTTCGTCGAAGAGGTGCTGCTCGGCCGCCTCGGCGTGGAGGAGCTCGTGATCGGCTACGACCACGGCTTCGGACGCGACCGTTCCGGCGACTCGGAGACTCTGGTGGCCATCGGGGCCGAGCTCGGCTTCACGGTGGACGTGGTGGCACCGGTTCAGGCGGGTGACAAGCCCGTTTCCTCTTCGAGGATCCGCGCGGCGATCGCGGCAGGGGAGATGCGCGAGGCGCGCGCCTGTCTGGGGAGGCCCTACTCGGTCCGCGGGGTGGTCGTGCGGGGTGAGGGACGCGGCAAGGGGCTGGGGTTCCCCACCGCCAACCTGCGGGTGGCCGACGGCGGCAAGCTGATTCCGCCGCAAGGGATCTACGCGGTCCGAGCCGTCCTCCGCAGCGGGACGTACGTCGGTGCCCTGCACCTCGGTCCACGTCCTACCTTCAAGGGGTCACCGCCCACCATCGAGCTGCACGTGCTCGACTTCGACGGCGACCTCTACGGCGAGGAGGTCCGGATCGACTTCGTCGAGTTCCTGCGGGAGATCCGGCCCTTCGCCACCGTGGCCGCGCTCGTGGACCAGATGCGGGAGGACGTGGAGGCCGCCCGGGCCTCCGTAGACGAAGACGGTGGATTTGTCTAGGTTTCCAGGCTGTTATAGCACGCTTCCCTTGCAGCGAAGACTCTCGCGGAGGCACGACGCCACATGGCGATCGTCAAAGAAGAAATCATCAAGAAGTATCAGCTGCACGAGAACGATCGTGGCAGCGCCCCGGTCCAGATCGCGCTCCTCACGGCGCGTATCGACGATCTCCGGGCCCACTTCGATGCTCACCAGAAGGATCACCACAGCCGCCGCGGCCTCCTCAAGATGGTCGGGCAGCGTCGGAGACTCCTGGAGTACCTGAAGCGGACGGACGTCGAGCGTTATCGCGAGCTGATCACCGATCTGGGGCTGCGGCACTAGCCACGTGCAGTCAGCAGTGCGGTGGCCCATCCGGGCCGCCGATCGCCGGTGGAGTCGCGAAGTCGCGGCTTACGCCGGCTCGACAGAGCCGAAGTCCTTGGCACGCTTCGGGCGGGAGACGGCCTACAACTTGGCTGCTACAAACGGGCACACCCCGAGGGATCCGCGCACGGCGCGGTCACCCGACGGAGTCCCCGTGCGGCGGTCGCTCTCTCTTCCGGACGCCCCTCCTTCGGCTCCCTTATCCACTGGCCGGCGCGTGCCGGCCGTGAACCGAAGTGAGTGGAGTCCCATATGATTCAGAGGTTGGAGCGCCAGTTCGCCGGGCGCACGCTGTCCCTCGAGATCGGCCGCATGGCCAAGCTCGCGCATGACTCGTGCCTGGTGCAGTACGGAGACACCGTCGTCCTCTGCGCCGTCACGGTGCAGGACAACCCGACACACCTCCCGTTCTTCCCCCTCACGGTCGAGTACCGTGAAAAGACGTACGCCGCGGGTAAGATCCCCGGAGGTTTCTTCAAGCGTGAGGGACGGCCCGGCGAGAAGGAGATCCTCTCGGCGCGTCAGATCGATCGGCCCATCCGGCCGCTCTTCCCCGATGGCTTCATGCACGAGACGCAGGTCGCGTGCTTCATCCTGTCGGCCGACCAAGAGAACGACGCGGACGTGATCGCGCTGCTCGGGGCGTCGGTCGCGCTCAACATGTCCAAGGTGCCGTTCAACACACCGGTAGCCTCCGTGCGTGTCGGGCGCATCAAGGACACCTGGCTGATCAACCCTACCTTCCAGCAGCTCGAGTACTCCGACGTCGACATTGTCGTCGCCGGCAGCGCCGAGGCGCTCACGATGGTAGAGGGGGCCGCGATCCAGGTGCCGGAGTCGGAGATCCTCGAGGCGTTGCAGGTGGGTCACGACGCGATCAAGGAGCTCTGCGCCCTCCAGAAGGAGCTTCTCAGGGACCTCAACGTCCCGGACATGCCGTGGGCTCCGGTCGAGCCCAAGGCGGACCTGCGCTCCAAAGTGGAGGCGCTGGCGGCTGCGAAGGTCGCCGAAGCGCTCACGCTCGGGGACAAGCAGGAGCGGAACCAGGCGATGGCCGCCGTGACCGAGGACGTGATCGGCACGCTGGTCGACGAGGACCAGGAGTATGCGGATCACGCGAGCGACGTGGGAGAGATCCTGCGGGCGATCGAGAAGCGCACGATGCGGCGCCAGATCCTCGAAAAGGGCGAGCGCGCCGATGGGCGGGGGGTCGACGACGTCCGCCAGATCACCTGCGAGGTGGGTGTGCTTCCCCGTACGCACGGTTCGGCGCTCTTCACCCGTGGTCAGACCCAAGCGCTCGCGGTGGTGACCTTGGGAACCGCTCGGGACGAGCAGCGCATCGACTCGATCGATACGCGTGAGGAAGTCACCAAGTCCTTCATGCTGCACTACAACTTCCCGCCGTTTTCGGTCGGGGAGGCGCGGCCGTACCGCGGCACATCGCGCCGCGAGATCGGCCACGGAAACCTCGCGGAGCGAGCGATCCAGTCGCTGCTCCCCGTGTACGACGACTTCCCCTACACGATCCGCATCGTCTCGGACATCCTGGAGTCGAACGGCTCTTCGTCCATGGCCACGGTCTGCGGTGCTTCGCTGGCTCTCATGGACGCGGGCGTGCCGGTGAAGTCTCCCTGCGCGGGCGTTGCGATGGGGCTGATCAAGGAAGGCGAAAAGGTCGCCGTGCTCACCGACATTCTGGGCCTCGAGGACGCACTCGGCGACATGGATTTCAAGGTCGCCGGCACGCGTGACGGAG
>JBFGFY010000271.1:0-3471 GCA_041579355.1 Longimicrobiales bacterium
GACCCACTCGTGCATCCTCAGCCGGAAGAGTACTGGGGGAACGTGAACCCCGTGGGGCTCCGCGGCGTCTACGACGAGGCGAAACGGTTCGCAGAAGCGATGACGATGGCGTACCACCGCTACCACGGTGTAGAGACCCGTTTTGTGAGGATCTTCAACACGTACGGCCCCCGCATGCGCCCGGGCGACGGCCGCGTCGTGTCGAACTTCATCGTGCAGGCGCTCCGTGGGGACCCGCTCACGGTGTACGGGGACGGGAGCCAGACGCGGTCCTTCTGCTATGTCGACGACGAGGTCGATGGGATCTACCGGCTGTTTCACTCCGACCGTGTCGATCCCACGAACATCGGCAACCCGAACGAGTTCACGATCCGCGAGCTCGCGGACATCGTGCTGGAGGAGACCGGCAGCTCGTCGAAGATCGAGCCGCTCCCGCTCCCCGACGACGACCCCAAGGTGCGCCGTCCGGACATCACCGTGGCGCGGGCCGTCCTGGGCTGGGAGCCCAAGGTGCCGCTCCGCCAGGGCATCCAGAAGACGCTCCCGTACTTCCAGGCCGAGCTCGAGCGGCACGACGCGAAAGCGCGCACGATCTGAGGGGTCCGGCGGCCGCCCTTTACCGCTCCCCCCCCAGGACCAACCTTTCCGGCATGCCCACCGACTCGAAGCACGCCCGCATGATCGTCGCCCGGGGGATCAGTGCGTGGGAGCGCGACGACTTCGAGTCTGCCCTGGAGACGTTTCTGAGCGTCCTGAAGGACCACCCGCACTTCGCGGACGTGCACAACAAGGCGGGGCTCTGCTTGGCGATGCTGGGCCGGCTCGACGAGGCGCTGGAGCACTTCGAGGCGGCGCTCAAGCAAAACCCCTCCTACGCGGAGGCACACCTCAACCGTGGGATCATCCTCAACGACCTGGGCCGCCACGTGGAGGCCGCGGAGGCCTTCTCGAAGGCCGGGGAGCTCGACGCCAAGGACTCGCCCGTCTTCCCCTCCGAGGTCGGGAACCGGATCGCCGTCACGCACGCCCAGCTCGGGGACCTGTATCTGGTGGCCAACCACCCGAAGCGGGCGATTCAGCACTACCAGGCGGCCCTCGAGATCCGGCCGCGCTTCATGGACATCCGGAGCAAGTACGCCGAGACGCTCATCGAGCTCGGCGAGCTCGAGCAGGCTCGCGACGAGCTGACCCTGATCCTGGAGTCGCGCCCCTCCTTCGTGGGTGCCCGCGTGAGGCTCGGTGTGGTCCAGCACCGCCTCGGCGACGATGACGAAGCCGTGCGCGAGTGGCGGCAGTGCCTCGAGGACGACCCGACCGACATGCGCGCGCGCGCCTATCTGGCGTCCGTGGGCACGCACGTCGACTACCCGACCGAGGGCGAGGCCTCCTCATGAGGCGCGCTCGGGTCCACGGAACGGTCCGAAGCTTGCGGGTGTCCGAGACGACATGAATCGAGCGATGAGATGGGTCCCCGTGCTGCTCGTGGCCGCGACTGCCTGCGCCCGCAGCAGCGAGGAGAACGCCGTCTTCAGGGGCGACCAGGCCTTCGCGCAGGGTATCTACGAGGAGGCACTGGCCGAGTATCGCCTCGCCGTGCGTCAGGGAGCCGACGATCCCGAGATCGCGGCGCGGGTGGCGCACACCTACGCCCTCATGGGCCGCGTCGACGACGCCGCGGCCTTCTACAAGGAGGCTGCGGCCCGGGAGCCGGACTTCACGGATCAGGCGGTGGCGGACCTCATGCGGCTCGCACACGAGGCCCACGCCACCGGGGATCGCTTCGCGATGGCGACCGCCGTCGAGACCGCGCTGGAGCTGCGTCCCGGGATCGGCGTGGGTGGCATGGGGCTCGCCCTTGCCCGCCATTACTACACGAACGGCGAGTTCGGGAGGGCACTCCCGTTCTACCAGATGGCGCTGGTGGGCGCCCGGGACTCGGTCCCACAGATCGTCTTCGAGGTGGGGCGTGCCCACGAGGAGATCGGCGACTGCGAGCACGCCCTGGTCTTCTTCGAGCGCTTCCGAGCGATGGTCAGGCCCTGGCAGCGCGGCGAGGTCGATTGGTACATCGGCACCTGCGCCTTCAACCTGGCGCGAGAGCTGCGCGCGCAGCGACTTCGGCCCGAGCAGCTGGAGCGGGCGCTGGACCTGATCGACCGGACGGTCGAGGTCGGCGAGCCCCGCAACATCCAGGCTCAGGCCTGGTTCGAGAAGGGCGAGATCCTGGTCGAGCTCGGGCAGTGCCAGGCAGCCATGGAGGCGTACGCACAGGTGAGGTACGCGGACCAGGCGGGCTCGTGGGTCGAGCGCGCTCAGTCGCGCTTCGACGAGATCCGCTTCGGCCGGGGACTCGAGCCGTTCCGAGACGGCCGCTGTCGGTAGAGAAACCACTCCATCCAGGCAGTGTATCCAGCGACCATGCCCGTCCCCCAGCGAAGAAGCCACGTCCTCGCGAGCCTGCTCGCCGCCGCCCTCGTCGGCTGCGGGGGGGGCGACCCCTATCAGGGCATGGACGCCGAGGCTCTCTTCCGCGTCGCTGAGACCGAGTTCGCGAACGAGGATTGGGGGGACGCGATCGAGGTCCTCGAGCGGCTCCGCATCAACTACCCCGACTGGAGTCGCATCGCCGAGGCCCGCATGATGCTGGCGGATGCCCACTTCCGCGACGGGGAGTACCTCACCGCCCGCTCCGAGTACCAGCGTTTCCGCGACCGCTTCATCCAGCACCGCCTCGCGCCGGTCGCGGCGCTGGGCGAGTGCCGCTCCCTGGCGGCTCTCGCGCCCCATCCTCAGCGCGACCAGACGCACACCCGCGAGGCGGTGACGGTCTGCGGCAACGTGGCCACCGATTACGCCGGCACCCCGCAGGCCGAAGAGGGGAGCCGGATTCGGAACGAGCTGCGCTTCACGCTCGCGGAGAAGGAGTACCTCAACGCCCGCCACTACTTTCGACGCCGGCAGTACGACCCCGCGATCAAGTACTTCGAGTTCGTGGTCAACCTGTATCCGGAGACGGAGTTCGCACCTGATGCGCTTCTCGGCCTCTACCGGGCCAACCTGCGGATCGGGTACGAGGATCTCGCCGAGGAAGCGCGAGTGCGGCTGCTGAGGGATTACCCTGAATCCCCGGCTGCCGCCGAGATGCGCGCGGAGGCGCCCGAGTCCTGACGGACGAGGGGGGGGCGACCCGCCGCATCGGCCTCTTCGGCGGCACGTTCGACCCGCCGCACGTCGGCCACGTGAGCGTCGCGGCCGACGTCGCCGACGCGCTGGGGCTGGAGCGCGTCCTCTGGATTCCCGCGCGGATCCCGCCCCACAAGCGTCGGCGCGCCATGACGGCGGCCGATCTTCGACTCGCCATGGTGCGGGCCGCCACGGCGGCCGACCCGCGCTTCGAGGTGTGCACGCTCGAGCTCGATCGGCCGGGGCCTTCGTACACGGTCGACACGGCCCGCATGCTCCGGTCGGAGC
>JBFGFY010000272.1:0-3402 GCA_041579355.1 Longimicrobiales bacterium
GCAACCCGCGTCACTGCTCGATGCCGGAGGAGGGACTCGAACCCCCGACACGCGGATTATGATTCCGCTGCTCTAACCGACTGAGCTACTCCGGCGATGGCCGAAAAAGCTCACGGGGCCCCGAGGTGCTGTCAACCAGAGGCCAGGCCGCCTGCCTTGCGTCCCGCCGCGAAGTCCGCGACGCTGGGGAGCCTCCCGCGTGCACCCGCAGCATCGGAGCAGTGCATGGATCCCGGCACGATTCTCATCACCGCGGCCGCCGTCGGCGGCGTCGGCCTCCTCACCAGCCTGCGCATCCTGTTCGAGTACGAGCGGGGCGTGGTCTTCCGGCTCGGCAAGCTCACCCGCGCCAAGGGGCCGGGGCTGATCTTCCTCGTGCCCTTCGGCATCGAGCGTATGCGCAAGATGGACCTGCGCATCGTCGCGCTCGACATCGCGCCACAGGATACGATCACCAAGGACAACGTGAGCGTGCGGGTGAACGCGGTCGTCTACTTCCGCGTGGCCGACCCCACCAAGGCCGTCGTCGAGATCGAGGACTACTACTTCGCGACCAGCCAGCTGGCGCAGACGACGCTCCGCTCCGTGATCGGCCAATCGGAGCTGGACGAGCTCCTCGCCGAGCGCGAGCGGATCAACGAGATCGTGCGCGTCATCATCGACGAGGGCACCGACGCGTGGGGCATCGAGGTCACCGGCGTGGAGATCAAGGACATCGACCTTCCGCAGGAGATGAAGCGCGCCATGGCCAAGCAGGCCGAGGCCGAGCGTGAGCGGCGCGCCAAGGTGATCAGCGCCGAGGGTGAGTATCAGGCGTCGACGAAGCTCGCCGCGGCGGCCGAGATTATCCAGCAGTTCCCGAGCGCCATGCAGCTGCGCTTCCTCCAGACCGTGGTCGAGATCGCCGCCGAGAACAACTCGACGACGCTCTTCCCGATTCCCATCGAGCTCTTCCGCTCGTTCGTCGAGCCGGGCGAGCCGGCGAGCGAGGAGGCCCGGGCCAAAGCGCTGAAGGCTGCGGCCGAGTCCATGATCACGGGCCTCCCCGACACCGGGGACAAGGCCTCACTCGAGAGCGCGGCCAAGCGAATGCTCGCGGCGGCGCGGAGCCGGGAGCGACAGCCGGTGGGGGAGCCGGAGAGCGACGGCTGAGCCGGACGTCGGTCAGGAGCCGTCGCTGATGCAGATGTCGAAGATTCGCCGGTCTCCCAGCGCTCAACGCTCGGGCGGGGCCGCGAAGCGGTAGAGCGTTTCGCCCTCGCGGATCATCCCGAACTGCTCGCGGGCGATCCTCTCCAGGGTCGTCGGGTCGTCGCGGAGTGAGTCGGCCCAGGCAGAGAGGGAGTCGATCTGCTGCTCGAGCCGCTCGAGCTCATCTCCCTCCTCCACCACCGCCGCGCGTGCGCTGTGGAGCTCGAACAGTGAGTACTCGCCCCCGAACACGGCGTAGTAGGCCGCGACCAGGAAGAGGACCGGCACGATCGCCCGCGTCAGCCCGCCCATCCGCTTCTCCGTCCGCCGCGAGTCGTCACGTTTTCCAGAGGTCCCTTCCGGGGTAGCGCGCCCGGTCGCCGAGCTGCTCCTCGATGCGGAGCAGCTGATTGTACTTGGCCACGCGATCCGTGCGGCTCGCGCTCCCCGTCTTGATCTGTCCGGCGCCGGTCGCCACCGCGAGGTCCGCGATGAGCGTGTCCTCCGTCTCGCCGGAACGGTGCGATACGACGCGGCGGTATCCGGCCTCGCGCGCGACACGCATCGTGTCGAGGGTCTCGGTCAGCGAGCCGATCTGGTTCACCTTCACCAGGATCGCATTCGCGGCGCCGTCCCTGATGCCTTGCTCGAGCCGATCCACGTTGGTCACGAAGAGGTCGTCCCCCACGATCTGCAGTTTGTCGCCCACGGCCTGCGTGAGCGCCTTCCAACCGTGCCAGTCGTTCTCGTCCAGCGGGTCCTCGAGCGACCGGATGGGATACTGTGCAACCCATTCCTTCCAGAATTCAACCATTCCGGCAGCGTCCCGGCGCTCCCCCGTCGACCACCTGAAGACGTATTCGCCGTCCTCGTAGAGCTCCGTGGCGGCCGCGTCGAGGGTCAGCACGAGGTCTTCCCCGGGCCGGTAGCCGGCCTTTTCGATGGCCTCGAGCACCACCTCCACGGCCTCTTCGTTGCTCGCCAGGTCGGGGGCGAAGCCACCCTCATCGCCCACGGCGGTGTTTTTTCCCTTGGCCGTCAGGACTTTCTTCAAATGGTGGAAGACCTCGACGCCCATCCGGAGGCCCTCGGAGAAGGTCTCCGCCCCCACGGGCATCACCATGAACTCCTGGATGTCGACGTTGTTGGGGGCGTGGGCGCCTCCGTTCAGGATGTTCATCATGGGTACGGGGAGCAGATCGGCGCTCGACCCGTCGGCCAGGTAGCGCCAGAGCGGCATGCCGTTCTCCTGGGCGGCCGCCCGGGCCACGGCCATCGACACGGCGAGGATGGCGTTGGCACCCAGATTGCGCTTGTTCGGCGTGCCGTCGAGGTCGAGCATCGTGCGGTCGATGTCGAGCTGCTCCCGCGCCTCGTAGCCTCGGATCGCCCCGGCGATCTTCCCGTTCACGTTCGCGACCGCGTTCCGTACACCCTTGCCCAGGAAGCGGCTCTGATCGCCGTCGCGCAGCTCGACGGCCTCGTGAGCCCCCGTCGAGGCACCCGACGGCACGGCCGCGCGCCCTCGCACGCCCGTCTCGAGCGTCACCTCCGCCTCGACCGTCGGGTTCCCCCGCGAGTCCAAGATCTCACGCGCACGCACGTCGACGATCGCCGACACGGACAGCCTCCTCTCCTCGGGTTGCTCGGTTCGACTACGAGTCCAATGGCGCGGGTGCGGCCAGGAGCCGCTCGAGCGCTTCCCTGCTCTCCTGCAACAGCCCGTCCCGCCTCTCCATGCCCACGCCACGCACCGGGATCGGCGTGCCGAAGCGCACGCGGATCGTGCCCGGGTGAATGAGGAGCGAGTGCTTCCTCATCACGCTCCGAGAGCCGACGATGGCCGTCGGAACCACGGCCGCCCCAGTCTGGATCGCGAGCACGAACGCACCCTTCTTGAACGACTGCAGCTCCCCCGTCGAGGAGCGCGTTCCCTCGGGGAACATGATGACGGTAGGGCGGTCCTTCTCCAATTTCTCGCGCACCACTTCCATGGACGCGAGCGCCTTCTGGTGGTCCTTGCGGTCGATGTAGATGTGGCCGCACGCGCTCACGGCCCGGCCGAACCCCGGGACGTTCGCCACCTCCTTCTTGGCGACGAAGGCGTAGCGGCCGGGCACGTAGCCGGCCAACACGAGCACGTCGAACCAGGAGGCGTGATTTGCCACGAGGATCTGCGGCGCGTCGCGATCGATCGCCTCGGGATTCTCC
>JBFGFY010000273.1:0-3386 GCA_041579355.1 Longimicrobiales bacterium
CACGAGGCGCCCGCCGAGATGGGCCAACGCCAGCTGCGGGTAGGTCACGCTCGACGAGCTGTCGGAGGGGGGCAGCACGCGATCCAAGTCGAGGCGTGGCCCCTCCAAGATGATCTCGACCGTGGGGGCGCTCCCCGAGCTGCGCATCACATCGAAGAGATCCTCGATGCGGCCCGAGGTGACCAGCCGGTCTCGACCCACGAGCACGGGCAGCGCGGACCATCGCGCCTCGCGGCCGAGGAGTGAGACCTTGCCCGCGGGGACGTACAAAGGCGCGCCGAGCCGCGTGTGCTCCACCTGGAGTCCGCTCACTTCGGCCTCACCCACGACTTCGAGGCTATCGAGGGCCGTGGAGGGACCCGCCACGGAGAGATAGACCTTCGCGCCCCCTGAGAGCGTCGTGCCCGGCGGGAGTAGACCGAGGCGGTCGAACGCGTCCAGGTCCGGCTCACCCCTGACGACGAACGCGGCTGCGCCGGCCGAGCGCCGGACGATGCCGGATAGCTCGAAGGGACCACCCGCGAACCGGCCTTCGAGCGCCTCCAAAGACAGTGTGTCGGGGCCCACGGCGATCACGCCCCGGAGCCGGTCGATCATGGGCTCCCCGCGGATCCTGAGCGCGACGTCCGCCAGTCGCACGGCTCCGCGCAGGGCCGGCGGAGCGCCGGCGCCGCCCTGTAGCTGCACGATCACGTCGAGGGTCCCTTCGACCCTCGGCAGAAGATCCGAACGGGTTGCCGGAGGAAAGAACGCAGTGAGGAAGTCGGCTGCGAGCCCTTCGTTCGTGAAGATCATGTCGAAGGTCGGTTCGCGGGCGCCGAGCGCTAGCGATCCGTAGACCGCGAGCGAGTCCTCGCCGATCACGATATGTCCCTCGTCGATCTCCAGCGTGCCCGTCGGTGCACGGTGCACCTGCAGCGTTGCCGTGGGACCCGTAGCGCGCACGATCTCGGCCCCGAGGCCGGCGATCCGCAGATGGAGTGAATCGGAGCGTGCGCGAACGCTCGCGTGCCACCCCTCGCCCCCCACGGGGTCGCGGGCATCCCGCGCGAGCTGGACGTTCGCCTCGCCTCCCAGGACGACCAGCGAACGGTCGCCCTCTCCGTCGGAGTACGTGAGCGTCCCGTCCGTCACGTCGACCCGTCGGATCCGGAGCGCGACGGGCGCGGGCGGCGTCTCGCCGGAGCTCGCTCTGGGCACCAGGTCCCCGAAATTCGGGTTACCATGCGCGTCCACGGCCAAGTGGAGGCGTGCGCCATCGAGAGCCAGCCGGCGGACGTGGACCCGGCCCACGACCAGTGGCAGCCAGGCCACGTCGAGGCGGGCTTCGTCCACCAGCGCGAGCGGCGGCCCGTCGTACGCCGCCGGCGAGGCGACGCTGACACCGTGGATGCGCACCGAGGGTCGCGGCCAGAGGGTTACGGCTGCGCCTCCGATACGCACCGGGCGGTTGAGCATCGCGGAGGCGTGTGGCTCTATCCAGTCTCCGATCTGCTCCGGATCGAGCGTGAGGAAGAGGTTCGTCACGGCGAGGCCCACCGATGCGACCGCGAGCAACGCGCACGCGATGACGGCGTGGCGGATGCCAGGCCTGCGGGGCTCGGGACCGGCGGTGTCCGCCGGCGCGTCCGCGTCGAGCGGACCTTGCCGCTCTCCTGACCCGATGTGGATCCGGCGCGATCTCATGGCTTTGGACTCCGGTGAAGATGCTCTCTCACACCGGGGGCCGTATGAGCAAGGCCGGTGCCATGTGCCGCCCCGTCTGCCTTCTGGCCTTGATCAGATGTTTCCGTCGCCTCCCCCTCGGTCCGAGTTACATTCCGGCTCGTCCCTTCCCTACAGGGCTCTTCGGCGCATGAAAACACGCATCACCGAGCTGTTCGGCATCGAGCACCCGATCATCCAGGGCGGCATGCACTACGTCGGCTACGCGGAGCTGGCGGCCGCGGTGTCCAACGCGGGTGCGCTGGGCATCGTCACGGGTCTCACGCAGCCGACGCCCGAGGCGCTCGCCGCGGAGATCGAGCGGTGCCGGGGGATGACCGACAAGCCCTTCGGCGTGAACATCACGATTCTGCCCGCGTTCCGGGACATCCCCTACGACGAGTACCTGCGGGTCATCGTGGAGAGCGGCGTCAAGATCGTGGAGACGGCGGGCCGCAACCCCGAGCCCTACCTGCCGGCGCTGAAGGGTGCCGGCATCAGGGTGATCCACAAGTGCACCTCGGTCCGTCACGCTCTCAAGGCGGAGCGGATCGGCTGCGACGCGGCGAGCGTCGATGGGTTCGAGTGCGGTGGCCACCCGGGTGAGGACGACATTCCCAACATGATCCTCTTGCCGCGTGCCGCCGAGGAGCTCTCCATCCCCTTCGTGTCGTCCGGCGGCATGGCCGACGGCCGCAGCCTGGTCGCGTCGCTCGCGCTGGGTGCCGATGGCATGAACATGGGCACCCGTTTCATCGCCACGAAGGAGGCGCCGGTCCACGAGAACGTGAAGCGCGCCCTCGTCGAGGCGGATGAGCTCCAGACGCGCCTGATCATGAGGCCGCTCCGCAACACGGAGCGCGTGCTGAAGAACGCCGCGGTCGAGCGGGTCTTGGAGATCGAGCGTGAGAAGGGACCCGAGGTGACGATCGAGGACATCCGCCGGTTCGTGGCCGGTGAGCAGGGTCGGAAGGTGCTGCACGACGGTGAGATGGACGCGGGCGCTTGGAGCTGCGGGATGGTGGCGGGCCTCATACACGACGTCCCGACCGTCAAGGAGCTAGTGGACCGCATCATGTCCGAGGCGGAGCAGATCATTCGCGAGCGCCTCGAGGGCTTGCTCGCGGCGTCGTGAGCCCGAGGCCCCCATGCGTGTGACGTTCTGGGGCACGAGAGGGTCGCTCGCAAAGCCCGGACCCGAAACGGTCCGCTACGGCGGCAACACATCGTGCGTGCAGGTCGTGACCCGGGCGGGCACTCTCGTCGTGCTCGACTGCGGGACGGGTGCGCACGCCCTCGGGCAGCAGCTGACGGCCGGGGGTGGTGCCGTGCAGGGCCACATCCTGATCAGCCACACGCACTGGGACCACATCCAGGGCCTGCCGTTCTTCGCACCCCTCTTCGCACCTGGTCACAGCTGGGACGTGTGGGGGCCGCGCGGCCTGGGCGACTCGCTCCAGACCACGCTCGCGGGTCAGATGCAGTACACCTCCTTCCCGGTGACGCTCGAAGCGCTCCGGGCCGATGTCCGGTACCATGATCTCCTCGAGGGTAGCTTTCGCCTCGGAGAGGTCGAGGTTCGTACGCGATACCTGAACCACCCCGCCCTCGCCCTCGCCTTCCGTCTCGAAGCCGACGGGGCCTCGATGGTCTACGTATGCGATCATGAGCCGCATGCGCCC
>JBFGFY010000274.1:0-3179 GCA_041579355.1 Longimicrobiales bacterium
CGCACGGCGACCGCGTGCTTGGCTCTGCTGCCGTGGTCGGTTGCCGGCCAGTCACCGAACGCCTTCGGCGTGCCCACCTCGGACGTTCCCAACCCCGCCGCGACGATCGCCGCGGTCCAGGGCACACGGGCGCAGGGGTGGCAAGGGCAGGGACGCTCGGAGGTGCTCGCGCGCCACGGGATCGTCGCGACGAGCGACCCCCTCGCCGTGCAGGCGGGGCTCGAGGTGCTCCAGCAGGGAGGGAACGCCATCGATGCGGCCGTCGCGGCCGGCGCCGTGCTCGACGTGACCTCCCAGAACGACACGGGCATCGGCGGGGATCTCTTCGCGCTCGTGTGGGTCGCGCGTGAGCGCCGGCTCTATGCGCTCGCGGCGGCGGGGTGGGCACCGAGCGGCTGGACCCCGGAGTTCTTCCGCGACCGGCTCGGCCTGGACCGCGTCCCGGGCACGGGCGTGAACGCCGCGACCGTGCCCGGCGCCGTCGCCGGGTACGGGGCGCTGCTCGACCGATTCGGGACGATGACCTTCCGCGAGACCTTCGAGCGAGCGGCGCGACTCGCCGAAGAGGGGTGGGGCCAGGCGGAGCGCCGCCACGCCGACATCGTGGCGGTGCAGGGGAAGCTCCGTGGCGACCGGGACTCGAACCGGACGTTCCTTGTGCAGGGTGAGCCGCCGCCGCTCTATGGCCTGATTCGCAACCCGGAGCTCGCGACCGCACTTCGCCTGATCCAGAACGATGGAGCGGACGCGTTTTACCGGGGACCGATCGCAGACGCGATCGTCGCGAAGGTCCGCGCCGGGGGCGGCGTGATGACCCACGCCGACCTGGCCGAGTTCGAGCCCGAATGGGTGACGCCCGTCTCGACTACGTACCACGGCTACGACGTCTTCCAACTCCCGCCGCCGGGGCAGGGCTTCGCCGCGCTCGAGATGCTCAACATCCTCGAGGTCTGCGCCCCCGCGCACGGCCTCGACCTGGCTCAGCTCGGTCCGACCCATCCCGACTACTGGCACTTCATGGTCGAGGCGAAGAAGCTCGCGTACTCGGACCTACACGCCTACAACGGG
This sequence comes from Longimicrobiales bacterium, assembly GCA_041579355.1. Taxonomy (GTDB): domain Bacteria; phylum Gemmatimonadota; class Gemmatimonadetes; order Longimicrobiales; family Gaopeijiaceae; genus UBA2982. The sequence goes on from JBFGFY010000274.1 coordinate 1,069, forward strand.
GATCCCCGCTTCGCCGACATTCCCGTGCAGAAGCTCCTCTCGAAGGCCTACGCGGGAACGCTCTGCGACCGCATCGACATGAAGCGTGCCGCGGAGCCTTCCGTGGAAGGGGGACTGGACGGCGGGACCATCTACCTCACGACCGCGGACCGGTGGGGGAACATGGTCTCGTTCATCCACTCCGTGTTCTCGGTCTACGGCAGCGGCGCCACCGTGTCTCCGTACGGGTTCGTGCTCCACAACCGCGGCACGGCGTTCTCCCTGGATCCGTCGAGCCCCAACGTGGTCGCGCCACGCAAGCGGCCCTTCCATTCGATCATCGCCGGGTTCGTCATGAAGGACGGGGAGCCCCTCATGACCTTCGGCAACATGGGGGGCAGCGTGCAGCCGGAGACGCACGCCCAGCACATCGTGAACCTGATCGACCACGGAATGAACGTGCAGATGACGACCGACGCCGCGCGCTTCACGCACAGCCAGGGGTCGAACGTGCTCTCGCTCGAGGGGGACCTCTACTCGCTCGTGGGCCCCGCGCTGCGCGCCAAGGGGCACAACATCCGCGCCGTGACCGGCGGCTCGGTGGGCGGGTACCAGGGCATCCTGTTCACACGAGATCCCCGTCTGCCACCGCCGACGTTCGGGCCGGAGAGCATCTCCGAGGATCACCCCGTGAACGGCGTCTACAGGGCGGGGTCGGATCACCGCAAGGACGGCCAGGCCGCGGGCTGGTGATCCCGCGCGGATCCGTGGCCGCGCCGGCGATGGGCCGGGCTACTCCTCCTGACGGATCCAGCGCTGGACCACCTCGTACAGGTCGGTGGCCTTGAAGGGCTTGCTGAGGAAGTCGTTCATCCCGGCGGATCGGCACCGCTCCTCGTGCTCGGCCACCGCGTGCGCGGTGAGCGCGACGATGGGAAGTTCTTCGGCGGGCCGCGTCTTGCGGATCTCCTTCGTCGCGACCACCCCGTCCATCTCGGGCATCTCCACGTCCATCAGCACCAGGTCGTAGTTACCCGCGCAGGCGCTCTCGACGGCGCGTAGGCCGTTGTCGACCACGTCGACCTCGTAGCCGCGCTTGGCGAGCATCGCGAGCGCGACGTGCTGGTTCACACGGCTGTCGTCGGCGAGGAGGATGCGGCCCGCGCTGGGCAGACGCTCGAGGGTGCGGCTGGTGACGAGTCGACGCTCGAACGGGCCCGCGGGCTCGGGTGCGAGCAAGACCTCAAGCGCCTGGAGGAGCCGCACCCGGGAGGCCGGCTTCTCCAATATGCCGCCGATGCCGAGCGCGCGTGCCCTCTCGTACTCTTCGCGCGCCGCGGCCGACGTCAGCATGAGGATGCGGGGCCGCTGTCCGTCGGGCATGGCGGCGATGGCTTCGGCGACGCCGAAGCCGTCCATCTCGGGCATCATCGAGTCGAGGATCACCACCTCGACGGCCTCGCCCGTGCCGTGTCGCGAGCGGATCCGCTCGATGCCCACTCGTGCACCGTCGGCTTCGTCCACGAGACCGCCCTCGGACTCCACCGCGGCTCGTACGATCCGGCGGGTGGCCGCGTTGTCGTCGATGACGAGCACGTGCCGGTCGCGCACGGACCCCGTGATGCGGCGACGTCGCTTGGGCGCGCTGCCGGGAACGGGCACGCTCAGGTCGAAAGAGAACTCACTCCCCTCGCCGAGTCTCGACCGGACCGCCAGCGTGCCGTCCATGAGGCCCACCAGCCGGCGGCAGATCGCCAGCCCCAGGCCCGTTCCGCCGTAGCGGCGCGTGGTCGAGCTCTCGGCCTGGGAGAACTCGTCGAAGATCATCTCGAGCTTCTCGGGGGGGATCCCGATGCCCGTGTCGCGCACGGAAAAGCGCAGCCGTGTGTTCGGGCCGTCCGGTCCGAGCTGACGTGCGGTCAGGATCACCTCGCCGGACTCGGTGAACTTGATGGCGTTGGAGAGCAGGTTGTTGAGGACCTGACGGATGCGCACCGGGTCTCCGCGAACGAACCCCGGCACGCCCTCACCCAGGTCCAGCAGCAGCTCGATACCCCGGGCGTTGGCCCGGGGAATGAAGCTTCTGGCCGTCTCGTCGAGGAGCTTGGGCAAATCGAAGTCGATGATCTCGA
>JBFGFY010000275.1:0-3128 GCA_041579355.1 Longimicrobiales bacterium
CTCTACTTCAAGAGCGCGGAGGAGATCTCCTCGCGCTTCCCCGAGCGGCCCGACGTCGTCTCCAATACGCTCGCCATCGCCGACCAGGTCGACCTCGTCTTCGACAAGACCTACCACCTCCCCGCGTTCCCCCTTCCCGAGAGCCACTCGTCGGAGAACGCGTACCTGGAGCACCTCGCCGTGCTTGGCGCCAAGGAGCGCTACGGCGATCCCGTCCCGGCCGAGGTACAGGAAAGGCTCGATTACGAGCTGAACGTGATCCGTGGCACGGGATACGCGGGTTACTTCCTCATCACCTGGGACTTCATTCGCTGGGCGCGCGAGCACGACATCCCCGTCGGGCCCGGCCGGGGCTCCGCGGCCGGATCACTCGTCGCCTACGCGCTGCGCATCACCAACCTCGATCCCCTCGAGTTCGGGCTCCTTTTCGAGCGGTTCCTGAACCCAGAGCGAATCTCGATGCCGGACATCGACATCGACTTCTGCTACGAGCGCCGCGGCGAGGTCATCGACTACGTGCGCCAGAAGTACGGCAGGGAGGCGGTGGGGCAGATCGTCACGTTCGGGACGATGAAGAGCCGGGCGGTCATCCGTGACGTAGGCCGCGTGTTGGGCTTCGAGCCGTCGGAGACCGACCGCATCGCGAAGCTCATCCCGAACCAGCCCGGACAGTCGTTCACCGTCCAGGAGGCCGTCGACAAGCTCAAGGAGGTCCGCGACCTCTACAGTCTCGACGACCGGCACCGGCAACTCTTCGACTACTCGATCACGCTGGAGGGCCTGAGCCGGCACGCCTCGGTGCACGCGGCAGGAGTTGTGATCGCGCCCGGTCCGCTCGACGACTACGTCCCGGTCAGCATCCAGACGGGGAAGAACGGCGCCTCGTCGAATGGCGACTCGATGGTGGTGACCCAGTACGACATGAACTGCCTCGACGAGGTGGGCATGTTGAAGATGGACTTCCTGGGTCTGAAGACGCTCACGGTCATCCACGACGCAGTGGCCATGGTGAAGGAGCGCTACGGAGCGCTGCGGAATCCCGACACCGGCGACGTCTTCGAGGCGATGGACGACGTCCCTCTCGACGACCCGGCCGTCTACCGCATGCTCGCGCGCGGGGGTACCGGCGGGATCTTCCAGTTCGAGTCGAACCTCGCGAACGACAAGCTCAGGGCCATGAAGTGCGACCGCTTCGACGACCTCGTGGCCACGAACGCACTGATCCGGCCGGGGCCGCTCGACTCGGGAATGACCGACGTCTACATCGACCGCAAGCTCGGACGGAAGCAGGTCAGCTATCCGCACCCCGCGCTCGAGAAGATCCTCGAGCCGACGTACGGCGTGATCGTCTACCAAGAGCAGGTCATGCGAATCGCGTCCGAGCTCGCTGGCTACTCACTCGGCGACGCGGACGTGCTCCGGAAGGCGGTGGGCAAGAAGATCGCTGAGCTCATCCGGGAAGAGCTGGGCAAGTTCGTGGACCGGTGCGTGGAGAGGGGGGTGGACCGCCACGTCGCGCTCGAGCTCTCCACGCAGATCGAGACCTTCGGCCGCTATGGCTTCAACCTCAGCCACTCGGCCGCCTACTCGCTCATCTCGTACCACACCGCCTGGCTGAAGGCACACTATCCGGCCGAGTTCATGGCCGCGCTGCTATCCTCCGTGCTCGACAACACGGACAGCGTGGTCAAATACATCGGCGCCTGCCGCGACCTGCCGCGTTTTCTGCCCAAGCTCGACGAGCCCGTCGCGGTGCTCGCCCCAGACGTGAACGAGTCCGGTTGGAAGTTCACGGTCACGCAGTCGGGGCAGATCCGTTTCGGACTAGGCGCGGTCCGGGGCGTCGGGCACGGAGCCGTGCAGTCGGTCCTCGCGGCGCGGGGGAAGGGGCGCTTCACGTCTCTCTTCGACTTCCTCGAGCGCATCGACATCCGGGCCCTGAACAAGCGCGCCTGCGAGGCGCTCATCGCAGCCGGCGCGCTCGACGCGTTCGGCCATCGCGCCCAGCTCCTGGCAGGGCTCGATACGGCATACTCGGAGGTGCAGGCCCGGCAGGCCGAGATCGAGTCCGGACAGGCATCACTCTTCGGCGAGGCCTCCGACGTGCCGCGGAAGGCACCGCCCCTGCCGAACGTGCCCGAATGGAGTGAGCCTGAGCGGCTCGCGCGTGAGAAGGACGCGCTCGGCTTCTTCATCTCCGGCCACCCGCTCGACCGCTTCCGCGAGGTGGTGCGTGCCTACGAGCCCGTGGCCTCCGACACCCTGGTGGAGCGTCCCGGGCGCCTGGTGGCACTCCCGTGCGTCGTGACCGTCGTCGCGCGTCAAATCTCGCGACGTGACAGCTCCGAGTGGGGCAAGATCACCGTCGAGGACTTCAACGGTACCGCGACCATCCTGGCTTTCGGCGAGAACTGGCAGAAGTACAAGGACGTACTCGTGCAGGACGCGGTCGTCGAGATCGTGGGGCGGGTGAGCGGACGTGAGCGCGACGAAGAAGACCCCCCGATCTTCCTGGACAGCGCGCGTCTGCTCCGGGAAGTGACTCCCGAGCTCGCCGTGCAGATCGAGCTCGAGCTCGGATCGGATGTGGCCGAACAGGCGTTCGAGGCGGCGAAGCAGGTCATCGCAGCCCATCCGGGCCCTTCCCCGGTCTGGATCCAGGTCGGTAGGGACAATGGAGAGCCGGCGCCGAGGCTGCGCTCGCGTTCTCTCCGCGTCGAGCCCGACTCGGACACGCTGGGTGCGCTCCAGAAGCTCTTCGGCCGCGGCAACGTCCGCCTCGTGAGGACCGTCACCCCAGGCGAGCCCGAGCCACCCGAGCCGCGCGGCCGACCCTTCTAGACTTCGGCGGGCGCATCCGCCTCGCGGTACACCCACGCGCCCGCGATCGTCGCCAGCGGTTGCTCGACGAAGCCCCACGCCAGGTTCACGACCGGCACGTGCGTCGGGAAGAGCGGCACCGCGAAGTGGAAGCTCGCGAAGGAGCCGGCGTAGAGGACCCACACGCCGAGCCCGACCAGCGCGGCGGTCCGGGGCCCGGGGCCGAGCCGCTCGCGGGCGAGGGCATACCACCAGATCGCGACGATGCCGAGCAGGAAGCCGTAGACGCTGAAGATCGGAACCGCGTA
>JBFGFY010000276.1:0-2700 GCA_041579355.1 Longimicrobiales bacterium
CTGTCGGTCTTCAACACCGACGGCACGTTCGTGAAGGAGACGATCATCGCTCCGGCCACGCTTTCGCAGGGCTCGACGTGGGACGTGGCGTTCTCGCCGGACCAGGCGCAGCGCTTCATGTACCTGGCCGACGGCCAGAACATGAAGGTCTACGTGATGGACCGGCAGTCGCTGCAGGTCCTCTACAGCTTCGGCGACGGCGGCCGGCAGCCCGGCTTGTTCTTCGCCGTGCACTCCATCACGACGGACTCGCAGGGCAACATCTACACGACCGAGACGTACGAGGGCTCCCGTGTGCAGAAGTTCCGCTACATGGGCATGGGCCCGAACCCGGGTGGCGACAGTGGCCCGGCGTGGCCCGCCGATCGCAAGAGCGGCGGTTACGGCTGGACCTTCGGTCGCTGAGCACCATCACGGTACGAACCGTGACCCGCTGATCGGGCACGGTCCTGACGGCCCCACCCCCGCGGGTGGGGCCGTCGCCTTTTTTGGGGGGCCGGAGCGGCCTCCTCACGGCACCAGCCCCTGGCCTCCGACGCGAGTGCCACCTCTGATTGACACACCCGGCGGCGGGTCTCATCATCTCCGTTCGCCGCGCCCCGAGCCCCCCCATTTCTCGCGAAGAGCGGCGCCTCGCGGACCCGACCGTATCCCGGCAGATTGCGAGCCATGCGGCTTCTGAAAGAGATCAAGGAACGCCGCCTGATCCCCTTCGCGGCCGCGTACCTCGTCACCGGCTTCGTGGCCCTCGAAGCCGTCGACCAGCTGATCTCCTACGGGATGCTCCCGGAGGTCGCCTACCCGGTGACGCTGGTGCTGTACCTCTTCGGGATCCCTGCCTCCTTCATCTTCGCGTGGTTCCACGGCGCTCCCGGGCGTCAGTACGCACCCCGCCTCGAGGTCGTGTTGCAGAGCGGGCTCGCGGTCGTCGCGGTCGTCACCACCGTATACGTCTACCGGTCACAGTCGGTGCGCCTCGACTTCGCGGCCGAGAGCGGGCTTCCTCAAACCAGCGTGGCGGTCCTCTACTTCGAGGATCTCTCCGGGGATCTCACGCCCGTCGCCGACGGCATCACCGAAGCCCTCATCGAGCAGCTCGAGCAGGTCCGCTCCCTCGACGTGATCTCGCGCAACGGCGTGCTCCCCTTCCGCGGCGCCAGCACGCGACGAGACAGCATCGCACGCGCCCTGTCGGTGGGCACTCTCATCGAGGGGAGCGTGCAGCAGCGTGGCGACCGGCTCGTGATCAACACGAGGCTGGTCGACGGATTCACCGGCGTCGACATCGATCGCGCCTCGGTCGAGATGCCGGCGGGGCAGTTCCTCGAGGCGCGCGACTCGGTAGCGGACGGTGTTTCGCGCCTCCTCCGCCAGCGGCTCGGAGAGGAGGTGCGCGTGCGGGAGCTGCGGGCCGGCACGTCGAGCCCCGAGGCCTGGGCGCTGGCGCAGCGTGCGTCCCGCCTGATCGACGACGCGGAGGACAGCTTCGAGCGGGGCAACCCGATCGTGGCCTCACGGGAGTCGCTCCGTCAGGCTGACTCCCTTCTCGCGTTGGCGTCCGTGGTGGATGACGATTGGATCCGACCGGTGGCCACGCGGGCACACGTCGCATACCGGCGCGCCTGGTTCGCAGCGAGCGACGGGGACCTGGACAGCGCGCGCATCCGCATCGACGAAGGTGTCGGCCACGCGAACCGTGCCCTGGCCATGAACGACCGCGACCCGGTCGCGCTCGAGCAGCGCGGGACGCTCAAGATGTTCGAGGCGGTGGCCATGGCGCCCCCGCCCGATCAGCTCGTGCGCCTCATGACCGAGGCGCGCACCGACCTCGAGGCGGCAGTGCGTGAGCAGCCCTCGCTCGCGTCCGCCTACGCGTCGCTCAGCTTCCTTTTCACGGGAGCGGGTGACCACGTCCAGTCCGTGCTGAGCGCGCGCCGGGCGCTCGAGGAGGACGCCTGGTTACGCGGCGCGGACCGAATCTATGACCGGCTCGTCTACGCTCAGTACGAGCTCGAGCAGTTCCGCGACGCCCGCTACTGGTGCGACGAAGGGCGGCGGCGCTTCCCGAACAACTACCGCTTCGCGGAGTGCCAGCTCTGGCTGCTGGCGGCACCTCCGAGCGAGCCGGACGTGGACGCGGCCTGGCGACAGCTCGCGCGGTTGGACTCGCTCGCCCCCGGGTCGCTGCGCGACTTCAAGCGCGGCGTAGGCCAGATCATGGTCGCCGGCGTGCTTCGTAAGGCGCAGCTGGCGGACAGCGCCGAGGCCGTGCTGTCCCGTGTCGACCACAGCGAGTCGGTCGACCCGCAGCGGCAGCTACACGTGTACGAGGCCGGCATCCGAGCCAGCACGGGGGACCGGGAAGGGGCGCTCGAGGCCCTTCGGCGCTGGGTCGCGGCGACCCCCGGGGGCACGCTCGGACCCACTGCCGAGCTGCACTGGTGGTGGCGCGACCTCCGCACGGTGCCTGAGTTCGAGACGTTTGTGAGCCGGGACTGAGCTTCGAGCTATCCGGCGGCCCCATACTCCTGGCCGCATTTCTTTCCTTGCTGTGGCACTTTTTGTCCCCATAGCTTGGAATAGGCACCCCCCAACCAGCCGAGCGTGACTCCATGCGCAAGCCCCTAGTCGTGGTCGCAGTGTCTCTATTCGCCGCGGCCTGTTCCGACGCGCCCACCGCCCCCGACAACCCCCTGGACC
>JBFGFY010000277.1:0-2562 GCA_041579355.1 Longimicrobiales bacterium
GAGGCAGAGCCTGGCGTATGCACTTCCACGCGGTTCCTCCCACCCCTCTTGGCCGCGTAGAGGGCTTCGTCCGCGGCTACCACGAGCGCTCCTGCGTCCGAGCCCGCTTCCGGCACGAACGTCGCGACGCCGACGCTGACCGTCACGACCTTCGCGGTGGGGGACAGCGCGTGCGGAACCCCAAGCGCCGCAACCGTCTCGCGTGCCTCCCCTGCCAAACGACGGGCCGCTTCCGCGTCGGTCGCGCCCATGACGAAGGCGAACTCCTCACCGCCGTAGCGGGCTGGCAGATCCGCGGGGCGGCGTGCCATACGGGCCAGGGCGGCCGCGACCTTCACGAGGCACTCGTCCCCGACGGTATGCCCGTAGTGGTCGTTGAACAGCTTGAAATGGTCGATGTCGATGAGCAGCAGGGACACGGGTGTCTTCTCGCGCAGCCCCCGTCGCCACTCCGAGGCCAGGAACTCGTCGAAGTGACGCCGGTTCGGTAGGCCGGTCAGTCCGTCCCGCAAGGAGAGCGCCTGCACCTTCTCTTCCGCCAGCTTCCGTGCGGTGATGTTGTGGTGCGAGATGACGAAGCGTTCCGGGCCGTCCCAGTCGAGGGGCGTGATGCGCATCATGAACCAGCGCGGCTCGGTCGGGCTGTGGCACGGGTACTCGTGAGAGAAGATCCGAGCCTGGCCGGCGATGACGCGGCGCAAGCCTTCGGCGACAACGGCGCCGTCTTGGTCGCCGGCGACGGCCGACACGTCGCATGCGCTGAGGTAGTCGGCGCCGACCCAACCCTCGGCGGATCGTATGCGGCTGCCGTTGTCGATGCCGAACCCGACCCAGGCCGAATTCACGGAATCGATCCTGCCCTCAGCGTCGACGACCACGATATGCTCGGTCACCGAGTTCATCACGGATTCGAAGAACCTCGCGGACTTCTTCACCGGCCCTCGCTTACCCGAGCTCATCTCGCCCACGCCTCGACCCGACCTGCGGCGCCATCGTCCGTACGTTGGGCGAGTCACACGCGGTGCGCGGGAGGGGAGGGATCGCCGCGGCAACATTCGACACGATGACGAGCACTGCAAGCCGTTTCTTCCGAGCTTGGCGAACCGGGTAGATTTCCCGACGACTCGTCGCTTCGATACCGAGGGACCGAACCATGAAGAGGACATTCCCCGCGCTCTTTGCCGCTGCACTCCTAGCTCCGATCGCCGGCGCGCTCGACGCCCAGACGTTCCCGACGGACGATCCGGTCATCCAGCGCATCTGGGAAGAGGGCATGGGTGCGGGCTCGCAGGCCTACGACCTGGCGCAGGCGCTGATGGACTCGATCGGCCCCCGCCTGAACGGCTCACCCAGCTACCAGGCGGCCGGCGATTGGGTGCGCGCGCGCTACGCGGCGTGGGGCATCGAGGCCGTGCAGGAGAACTACGGCACCTGGACGGGGTGGGACCGCGGTCACTCGCACATCGACCTCGTGGCGCCGCGCAAACGCACGCTGAGCGGGATGATGCTGGCCTGGAGCCCCGGCACCCGCGGTCCGGTCGAGGCCGAGGTGCTCATGCTTCCCCGCTTCGCGAGCCGCGCGGAGTTCGACGCGTGGCTCCCCGGTGTGCGCGGTCGTGTGGTGGCGATCTCCTTTCCGGAGCCGACGTGCCGCGAGGACACGTCGTGGCGCGAGCACGCCACGCCCGCCTCGTACGAGGCGGTCCAGCGCGAGCGGCAGGAGGCGGCCACGTCGTGGGTGCAGTCGCTGCGTGCGATCGGGCCGGACTACGTCGAGCGCATCGAGGGCGCGGGCGCGGTCGCCGTCTTCACCGGGCTCTGGTCGGCCGGGTGGGGCGTCGACAAGATCTTCGAGTCGCCGACCACGCAGATCCCCGGCGTGCACCTGAGCTGCGAGGACTACGGCCTCGTCGCGCGGCTCGCAGAGCGCGGCCAGTCCCCGCGCGTCCGGCTCGACCTGCAGGCCGAGTTCCTGGGCGAGGTGCCGGCGTTCAACGTGGTCGGCCGCATTCCCGGCGTGGAGCTTCCGAACGAGTACGTGCTGCTGAGCGCGCACCTCGACTCGTGGGACGGCGCTTCCGGCGCGACCGACAACGGCACGGGTACCGTCATGATGATGGAGGCGATGCGCATCCTGAGGGCGGTCTATCCGCGGCCGCGCCGCACGATCCTGGTGGGGCACTGGGGCGGGGAGGAGCAGGGGCTGATCGGCTCCGCCGCTTTCGCCGCCGACCACCCCGAAGTGTTGGAGGGCCTGCAGTCCTCCTTCAACCAGGACAACGGCACCTGGCGCATCGACTACATCCGGATGATGGGCTTCACGGGGGCGGGCGCGCACTTCGCGCGCTGGCTCTCGGCGATGCCGCGCGAGATCACCGACCACATCGAGCTCGACATCCCGGGGATGCCGGAGTCGAGCGGGAGCGACCACATGTCGTTCCTCTGCCATCCGGCTCCGGCGTTCCGCCTCCAGTCGAACTACCCCGACTACCGCCGCTACACCTGGCACACGAACCTCGACACCTTCGACAAGATCGTCTTCGCGGACCTGCGCAATAACGC
>JBFGFY010000278.1:0-2529 GCA_041579355.1 Longimicrobiales bacterium
GGGCGGCGCTGACGCGGCGCTCCAGCTCCCGGAGCTCGGTGGGACCCGGCTCGCTCATCCTCGCCTCCTCACGCGAGCGGCACGCTCTGGCCCGCCTGCACGTAGGCGTGCTCGTGCGCGAGCAGCCCGGCGAGCGCGAGCGGTCCGGCGGCCGCCCCGATCCACGGTGCGGCGGCGGCCGTGGCCACGAGGAGGGCCCCGGTCCAGAACCAGGCGGCGTAGCGACCCTTCGTCATCGCGTGGGTCGCGAGCCGGGCGTGCGCCGTCGGGTGCGTGAGCGTCACCTCGCCCGCGACGAGGAGGAGGTGGACCACCGCGGCCAGCGCCAGCGTCGTGCGCAGCCCGGCCTCGACGAAGCCGAGCTCGAGGAACGGCGCGAGCGCGAGCAGCGTGGCGGCGCCCGCGAGCACCGACTGGACCAGGAAGTGGGGAGGCAGGAGCGGGTTCTGCCACAGGTCGCGTGCCTTCGCCTGCGCGAACAGGTACGCGGTGTAGGAAGCGGTGAGCGCGGCGAGCGGCGCCCCCGCCCAGGCGAGCGCTCTCGGCACCCTCGCCTCGCCGGCGAGCCCCGCTACGGCATGGAGCGCCACCACGGCCCCGTACGCCCCGATCACGAACGCGCCCCGGACGAGCCAGCTGCGCAGGTGCGGCCGGGTGAAGATCATGTAGAAGCGCTCGGGATGCTCGAGATCCCAGATCAGGAGCCCGCCCGTGAGCGCCAGCGCCACGAGCGCGACCAGCGGCGCGGTCTGCAGCCAGAGAGGGCTCTCCCAGGCCAGCCCCCCCAGCACCGCGAGGAGGAGCGCGACGAGGTACGCACCGGCCGCGATGCCCTTGGTCAGCGTGTAGAGGCTGACCCGCCAGTCCCACGGCGCCTTGTGACTCACGTCGTAGGCCAGGACGGCGGCGGCGGAGGAGTTGCCCCGCGCGCTGCGAGGACGTCCACCGTTCTCCCCCGGGTGGCCCGAGGGGACGGTTCCCGCCCCGTGCGGCTGCTCGCTCCACAGGAAGAGATCCGCCCCGGGGCGCGCCGCGGCGAGCGGGTCGAGCGTCGCCTCGTGCGCGCCGACGTAGAAGAGCTTGGGGAAGGTCTCCTTTTCCGGCCGCCGGACGGCGACCGGCTCTCGTCCGACCAGGCGCGAGACCTTCGAGCCGGGGTCGTCGAGGTCGCCGACCAGGATCGCCTCGGTCGGACAGACCACTACGCAAGCCGGCTCCAGCCCCATGTCGATCCGGTGCGCGCAGAAGTTGCACTTCTCGGCCGAATGGTCCTCCGGATTGATGAAGATCGCGTCGTAGGGACAGGCGGCGATGCACGCCTTACAGCCGATGCAGATCGACTTGTCGAAGTCCACGATCCCGTCCGGACGCCGGAACATGGCACGCGTCGGACAGGCGATCGTGCACGGGGCATCGTCGCACTGGTTGCAGCGCGTGACCTGAAACGCGCGCCGGGTCTGCGGGAAGACGCCCACGTCCACGTACTTGACGTACGTACGGGTGACGCCGAGCGGTACCTCGTTCTCCGATTTGCAGGCGGTCGTGCAGGCGTGGCAGCCGATGCAGCGCGTGTGGTCGATCACCTTGGCCCAGCGGACGGAGTCTCCCGCTGCGGGAGCGGAGGGCCCCGTCATCGGGGTGCGCGGCGATCGTGGGAGGGTCCGGCTGTGCGCAAAGGGCCAAGATCTCCGGGGACGGCGTTCTCGGGCGACCTGTCACTGGACCTTATCCGTGGCGGTCAAGGGACGTCAAGCGAGCCCCTCTCGGCGGCGTCCCGCCGGCCGGGCGCCGTCGCGGCGGTTGGTGAAGCCCCCTCGCTCGGGCTAAGATGCGGTGGTCCTCGGCTTCGCGAAGGGGCGAATGGCAGACGGCGAGAAACTGCTCGAACTGATCCGCTCGTCGGTCATCGGCGAGTCCGAAGCGGTCTGCGGTCCGTACGGCCTCAGGCGCGTGACGTACGCCGATTACGTCGCGTCCGGACGCTCGCTCGCGTTCGTCGAAGACTACATCCGTGACGCGGTGCTTCCCCTCTACGCCAACACCCATACGGAAAGCTCGGGCACCGGCCTCCAGACGACCCGGTTCCGCGAGGAGGCCCGCGAGATCATCCGGCGGTGCGTCGGCGGCTCCGACGAGCACGCGGTCATCTTCTGCGGCTCCGGCTCGACCGGCGCCATCGACCGCCTGATCGGAGTCCTCAACCTGCGGATCCCGCGCGATCTGGATCGGCGTCACACCCTCTCGGAGCGGATTCCGGCGTCCGACCGCCCGGTGGTGTTCATCGGGCCCTACGAGCATCACTCCAACGAGCTGCCCTGGCGCGAGTCGATCGCCGACGTGGTGGTGATCCACGAAGACCTGCACGGCGGCATCGATCTCGACGAGCTCGAGAAGGAGCTGGTCCGGTACGAGGACCGCCCGTTCAAGATCGGCAGCTTCTCCGCGGCCTCGAACGTCACGGGCATCGTGTCCGACGTGCGCGCCGTCTCGGTACTGCTGCACCGATACGAAGCCTTGTCGTTCTGGGAC